>NZ_JAUSYQ010000002.1:5880000-6188639 GCF_030816965.1 Streptomyces canus | reverse complement strand
TTCGACGAGCCGGACTCGGGCCTCGACCCGGTGCGCGTCGCGTACCTCAACCAGCTCATCGTCGACCTCAACGCGCAGATCAACGCGACGTTCCTGATCGTCACGCACGACATCGCCTCGGCCCGGCAGGTGCCGGACAACATCGGGCTGTTGTTCCGCCGCGAGCTGGTCATGTTCGGGCCCCGCGAGAAGCTGCTGACCAGCGACGAGCCGGTCGTACGGCAGTTCCTGAACGGCCGGATGCAGGGCCCGATCGGCATGGCGGAGGAGAAGGACGCCGCCCAGGTCGAGCAGGAGCTGGCCCAGCTCGGCGACGGAGCGCACCCGAAGACTCCCGGCAATCAGGCTCTGACGCCCCGCCTGTTGCCGGGCCCGGGCATCACCCGCCCGCCCCGATGGGAGGCGATCGCGAGACGCGAGGCCGAGCTGCACCGGAAGGAGGTGGCGGACGCATGAGCCTGTCACCGACCGGGGCGCTCCGGCAATCGGGGCACCTCTTTGCGATGGCGCTGGACGTCGTCCGGACCGTGCCCCGACGGCCCTTCCAGGCGAGGGAGTTCATCCAGCAGGCCTGGTTCGTCGCGAGCGTCACCATCCTGCCGACGGCCCTGGTGTCCATCCCCTTCGGCGCGGTCATCGCGCTGCAGATCGGCAGTCTGACCCGGCAGCTCGGCGCCCAGTCGTTCTCCGGGGCCGCCTCGGTCCTCGCGGTGCTGCGGGAGGCATCGCCGATCGTCACCGCGCTGCTGATCGCGGGCGCCGGCGGCACGGCCATCTGCGCGGACCTCGGGGCGCGGAAGATCCGCGAGGAGATCGACGCGATGCAGGTGCTGGGCATCGACCCCATTCACCGGCTGGTCGTCCCGCGCGTGCTGGCGTCGATGGTGGTGGCGGTGCTGCTCAACGGGCTGGTGTCCGTCGTCGGTGTCGCTGGCGGCTACTTCTTCAACGTCGTACTGCAGAACGGCACACCGGGCGCCTATCTCGCCTCCTTCACCACGCTGGCCCAGCTGTCCGACCTGTGGGCGGCCGAGATCAAGGCGCTGGTGTTCGGTGCGATCGCGGCGATCGTCGCCTCGTACAAGGGACTTACGGCGAAGGGCGGGCCGAAGGGCGTGGGCGACGCCGTGAACCAGTCGGTGGTGATCACCTTCATGTTGCTGTTCGTGACGAACTTCGTGATGACCGCGGTGTACTTCCAAGTCGCCCCGCAGAGGGGTTAGCCGATGCGACCACTCCAGCGCCCCCTGCGCTCCCTCGAAGAACTCGGCGCCCAACTCTCGTTCTACGGCCGCTCGCTCGCCTGGACCGGCCGCACCCTGCGCCGCTACAAGAAGGAGATCCTGCGGCTGCTCGCCGAGGTGAGCTTCGGCCGTGGCGCGCTCGCCGTCGTGGGGGGAACGGTCGGCGTCATCGCCTTCCTGTCGTTCTTCACCGGCACGGAGGTGGGCCTGCAGGGGTACGCCGCGCTCAACCAGCTCGGCACGTCCAATTTCGTGGCCTTCCTCTCGGCGTACTTCAACACCCGGGAGATCGCCCCGCTGGTGGCCGGGCTCGCCCTGTCCGCCACGGTCGGCGCCGGGTTCACGGCGCAGCTCGGCGCGATGCGGATCAGCGAGGAGACCGACGCGCTCGAAGTCAATGGGCGTCCCCTCGCTGCCGTTCCTGGTGACCACCCGGATGATCGCCGGGTTCGTCGCGGTGATCCCGCTGTACGTGGTCGGGCTGCTGTCCTCGTACTTCGCCGCCCGCACCATCACCACCGGCTACTACGGGCAGTCCGCGGGCACCTACGACCACTACTTCCAGCAGTACCTGCCGCCGGTCGACGTGCTGTGGTCCTTCGGCAAGGTGCTCGTCTTCGCCGTCCTGATCATCCTGGTGCACTGCTTCTACGGCTACTACGCGAGCGGCGGCCCGGCGGGCGTCGGCGTCGCCGTGGGCCGCGCCGTACGCACCTCGATCGTCGCGATCAACGTCCTGGACTTCTTCCTGTCGCTCGCGATCTGGGGCGCCAACACGACCGTGCGGATTGCGGGGTGAGCCGTATGAGAGTGCTGAGACTGCGGTTGTACGGCCTGGTGTTCCTCGCCGTGCTCGGCCTGCTGCTGTCCCTGTCCGTCGCCGTGTACCAGCAGGTGTTCACCTCGGCCGTACGGATCAGGCTGGAGGCCGACAGCCTCGGCAACCAGCTCGATCCGCGGGCCGACGTCAAACTGCGCGGGCTGCTGGTCGGCGAGGTGCGCGCGGTGCACGCCGACGGGACGAAGGCGACGCTCGACATCGCGCTGAAGCCGGAGTACGTCGCGCACATCCCGTCCGACGTGCACGCACGCCTGCTGCCCAAGACGCTGTTCGGCGAGAAGTACGTCGATCTGATCGCGCCCGCGCGGTCCTCGGCGAGGCCCATCCGCGCCGGGGACGTCATCACCCAGGACCGCACCCGTGTCGGCATCGAGCTCCAGCAGCTGATGAACGACCTGCTGCCGCTGCTGCGGACCGTGCAGCCCGGCAAGCTCGACGCCACGCTCTCCGCGTTCGCCACCGCCCTCGAAGGGCGCGGCGACCGGATCGGCGACAACCTCACGCGCGTGGAGGACTATCTGCACCGCCTCAACCCCCACCTGCCGTCCCTCACCGAGGACTTCGCACGCCTGGCCGACGTCGCCGAGGTGTACGGCGACGCGGCTCCCGACCTGATGAAGATCCTGCGCAACACCGTCACCACCAGCCGCACCATCGTCGAGCAGCGGGACCGGCTCGCGTCCGCGCTCACCACGACGGCCACCGCCGCGGGCACCGCGGACGCCTTCCTCGACGCGAACGGCGACCGGCTGATCACCCTGGGCCGGATCTCCCGCCCCACGCTCGACCTCTTCGCCCGTTACTCACCCGAGTACCCCTGTCTCCTCGCCGGCCTGGTCCGTGAGGAGCAGGCCTCCGAGCAGGCGTTCCGCGGCGGCAAGATGCACATCACGCTCGAGGTCGTCCGCCAGCAGGGGGCGTACGAACCCGGTGAATACCCCCGCTACGGCGAACGGTCCGGGCCCAACTGCCGCGACCTGCCCCGTCCGCCGGTGCCCGCACCCGGGGCCCACCTCAACGACGGTTCGAAGAAGGGGAGTCCGGTCGGCCCGGCCGGCGTGTCCGCCACCCGGGCCGAGCAGCGCGCCGTCGGCTCACTCGTGGCACCCGTCATGGGCGTGCCCGCCGACCAGGTGCCGCCGGTGGCGACCCTGCTGTTCGGGCCGATGGCGCGCGGGACGGCGGTGAGCGTCGCATGAGCAACACAGGAGCCCGACAGACCGCCGCACCGCTGATCAAGTTCAGCCTCTTCGCCCTGGTGACGATCCTGGCGACGGCCCTGCTCGCCGCCACCATCGTCAACATCTCCCTCACCCCCGAGCACACGTACCGCGCGGTGTTCAGCGATGTCACCGGCCTGGAGAAGGGCGACGACATCCGGGTGGCCGGGGTACGCGTCGGCGAGGTCGAGGGCATCAGCATCAAGGACCGGACGCTGGCGCAGGTCACCTTCACGGTCAGCGCGGACCGTCCGCTGCTCAGCAGCACCGGCGCGGTCGTCCGCTACCGGAACCTGGTCGGACAGCGCTATGTCGCCCTGACCGAGGGCGCGGGAGACGGCACCCGGCTGAAGCCCGGCGCCACGATCCCGCTGTCGCGCACGCAGCCCGCGCTGGACCTCAACGCACTGCTGAACGGCTTCAAGCCACTGTTCGCCGCGCTCAGCCCGCAGGACGTCAACCAGCTGGCCACCGAGATCATCCGGACCCTCCAGGGCGAGGGCGGCACCGTGAACAGCCTGCTGGCGCACACGGCTTCGCTCACCACGACCCTGGCAGGCCGGGACCAGCTGATCGGCTCGGTGGTCGACAACCTCAACACCGTGCTGGGGACGCTGGACAAGCGCGGCACCCGCTTCTCCGGGCTGCTCACGCAGTTGCGCCGGCTGATCTCGGGCCTGTCCGCCGACCGCAAGCCCATCGGGCAGTCGCTGGTGAGCATCGGCGACCTGACGGACGCCACCTCGGGGCTGCTCACGGACGCGCGTCCACCGTTGAAGGACGACATCGCCGAGCTGACCGAACTGACCGGAACGCTCAACAAGAACGAGAAGACCGTGGAGGGCGTCCTGAAGCGGCTGCCGAACAAGCTGAACGAGCTGACGGGGACCGCGTCCTACGGCTCGTGGTTCAACTTCTACCTCTGCGACTTCGACGGCCGGATCGTGCTGCCGAAGACACAGCAGGTGCTGACACCGGAGCTGCACGTGGCCAGGGCGAGGTGCGGCGCATGATGAAGCGTTCCCGCAAGCGCCGCCCGGAGCCGTTGGTCAAGGTCCGCGTCGAGCCGCCCAAGCTCCCGAACATACGGCTGCTGCCGCGCCGGGCACCCCGCCCCCGCCGCCCGGAACCCCTGGTGAGAGTCCGCGTCGTGCCCCCCAGGCTGCCCCGCATACGGATACGCCGCCCGCGCCTGACCCCGTTCCGCGAGCGGAACCCGGTGGTGATCGGAGCGGTCGGCCTCACCGTCCTCGGGCTGCTGGCCGTGGCCGCGTTCAACGCCGACAGCCTGCCGCTGATCGGTGACGGCGAGACGTACAGCGCGGCCTTCTCGGAGGCGGGCGGCCTCAAGCCCGGCGACGAGGTGCGGATCGCCGGGGTCAAGGTCGGCAAGGTCGAGGACGTCGATCTGGACGGTGACCACGTCAAGATCACCTTCAAGATCAAGGGCGACCCGGAGTTCGGCACCGAGACCGGCGCATCGATCCGGATCAAGACCATCCTCGGCGCGAAGTACCTCGCGCTGCACCCCAAGGGACCGGGGCAGCTGACGGCCGGCAGCGAGATACCGCTGAAGCGGACGGTTCCGGCGTACGACGTCGTACAGGCGTTCAGCGATCTCACCACGACGACGGAGGCCGTCGACACCGACCGGCTCGCGAAGGCCCTGGACACCATCTCCACCACCTTCCAGGACTCGCCCGCCGAGGTGAGGGCGTCCATCGAGGGCCTGTCGAAGATCTCCCGGACCGTGGCCTCGCGCGACAAGGCGCTGAGCGAACTCCTGGACCACGCGAACGGCGTCACGGGCGTACTGGCCGACCACTCCAAGGACTTCTCCGCGCTGGTCAAGGACGGCGACAAGCTGTTCCAGGAGATCAGCAGGCGGCGCGAGGCGATCCACAAGCTGCTGAAGAGCTCCGCGACGCTCGGCATCGAGCTCTCCGGCCTCGTCGACGACAACGAGAAGGAGATCGGACCCGCGCTCAAGGGCCTGAACCGCGTGGTGCGGATGCTCGAACGCAATGAGTCCAGCCTGGACCGGAGCGTCGAGCTGCTCGCGCCCTACGTACGGGTCTTCACCAACGCCCTCGGCAACGGCCGCTGGTTCGACAGCTATGTCCAGAACCTGGTCGCCGCCCCGGTGGCACCGCGGACAGGAGGCTCGCAGTGAGGAACCCGAAGAGGCGCCTGGCCCTGCTCACCGCACTCGCCCTGGTCGCCGCCCTCACCTACGTGCTGTGGCCGCGCTCCGAGTCCGTGCGCGTCACCGCGTACTTCCCCCGCACCGTCGGCATCTACCCCGGCTCGGACGTCCGCGTCCTCGGCGTCCGGATCGGCGAGGTCAAGGCGATCACGCCGCAGGGCGACCGGGTGCGCGTGGAGCTGGAGTACGACGCGGGCCGCAAGGTCCCGGCCGACGCCAAGGCCGCGATCATCAACTCCTCGGTGGTCAGCGACCGTTACGTACAGCTGCTGCCGGTCTACCGCGGTGGTCCGGCGATGCGCGACGGCGCCGTCATCCCCGAGCAGCGCACGGCCGTACCGGTCGAACTGGACCGCGTCTTCGACAGTCTGCACACGACGGCCGAGGCGCTCGGCCCCCAGGGCGCCAACAAGAACGGCTCGCTGTCACGTCTGCTCGGGGTGAGCGCGGACAACCTCCACGGCCAGGGCGAGAACCTCAACCAGACGGTCGAGGACCTCTCGCAGGCGGTCACCACGCTGTCCGACGGCCGCACGGACCTCTTCGGCACGGTCCGGAACCTGCAGGTGTTCACTGCGGCGCTGGCCGCCGACGACACGAGCGTGCGGTCGTTCAACACCAGCCTCGCCGACGTCGCCGGGCAGCTCGCGGGTGAGCGCGAGGACCTCGCGGCGGCGCTGCGGAACCTGGCGGCGGCGCTCGGCGACGTGTCCCACTTCGTGAAGGAGAACAAGAAGTCGCTGACCTCGAACGTGAAGGGTCTGAGCAAGGTGACCAAGGTGCTCGTCACCCAACGGGCCGCGCTGGAGGAGCTGTTGAGAGTCGCGCCCACGGGTCTGTCGAACCTGAACAACGCCTACAACCCGTCCGCGGGCACCCTCGACACCCGCAACAACGCCCGGCAGGCGCAGGATCCGGCCGCGCTGCTGTGCTCCGTACTGAGGACGACCGGCGACGAAGGCGGCAAGAACCCCGACTGCAAGGAACTCAAGGAGCTCTTCGACTCCCTGCCGAAGGTGCCTCAGGGCTCCGCGGTGACCGGCACCACCGACCGCACCCTCGGCGGAATTCTGGGGGCCGCCGCATGAACGCACGACGCGTGAGCGCACGACGGGTGAGCGCCCTGCGCAAGGGCGGGGCGGTCGCCTGGGCGGCCGTCGGCTCGCTGCTGCTGACCGGCTGCGAGTTCAACGGCTGGTACGACGTCCAACTGCCCGGCGGTGCCGCCGCGGACGGCCACGCCTACCACGTCACCGTCGAGTTCCGCGACGTACTCGACCTGGTACCGCAGTCGGCGGTGAAGGTGAACAACGTCACCGTGGGCGCGGTCGAGAAGGTGCGGCTGAACGGCTGGCACGCGCGCGTACGGCTGCGGGTCGCCGACTCGGTGAAGCTGCCCGCCAACGCGGTCGCCGAGCTGCGCCAGACCAGCGTGCTCGGCGAGAAGTACGTGGCGCTCTCCAGCCCGCCCGGCACCGCTCCCGTGGGCCGGCTCCGCGACGGCGACCGCATCCCGCTGTCCCGCAGCGGCCGCAACCCGGAGATCGAGGAGGTGCTGTCCGCACTGTCCGCACTGCTCAACGGCGGCGGGGTGGCCCAGCTCAAGACGATCACCGTGGAGCTGAACAAGGCCCTGAACGGCCGGGAGGACCGGGTCAGGTCGCTGCTCAAGGAGCTGAACACGTTCGTCGGCGGGCTGGACGACCAGCGCGCGGACATCGTCCGTGCTCTCAAGGCCGTCGACGCGCTCGCCGAGCGGCTCGGCAAGGAGAAGAAGACGATCGCCGAGGCCGTCGACACGATGCCGCCCGCCCTGAAGGTCCTCGCCGACCAGCGGCGCGATCTGACGAAGATGCTCACCGCCCTGGCGAAGCTGGGCACGACGGGCACCAGGGTGGTCACGGCCTCGCACGACGACACGGTCGCGAACCTCAGGCGACTGCGGCCGATCCTGCAGCAGTTGAACAAGGCGGGCGACGATCTGCCCAACTCCCTTGAACTGCTGACCACCTACCCGTTCCCGCGCAACGCGGTGGACGCCGTCAAGGGCGACTACGTCAACCTCGACATCACCGCCGACCTCGATCTGTCGGACCTCTACGGGAACCTGGCGGGCGAGTCCGGCACGTCCGGCGACGGCAACTCCAAGGATCCCGACGCCCCCGACGTACCCGGTCTTCCGGACCTGCCGGCCGTCCCGACGCCCACCGCGCTGCCCAGCGTCCCGAGTGTGCCGTCCCCCTCGGTCCCCTCGGTTCCGTCGGCCCCGTCGGCCCCGCAGGGCGGCGGCGGTCCGCTGTGCCCGCCGGTGTGCACCAGCAGCTACACCACCCGGGGAGAGCTGCCCGAGGGGATCGACCTCGCGCTCGCGGAGCTGATGCTGAAGGGGGTTCAGCCGTGATCACACGTACGGTCAAAGTCCAGTTGCTCGCCTTCGCCGTCGTCACCGCCGTCGGGGTGTCGTACGTCGGCGCCGAGTACACCGGCCTGGTGGACGCCGTCCTGGGCCACGGTTACACCGTGCGGGCGGACTTCGCCGACTCCGGGGGCATCTATTCCGGCGCCGAGGTCACCTACCGCGGGGTGCCGGTGGGCCGCGTCGGCGCGCTGCGGCTGACCGGCTCCGACGGGGTCTCGGTCTCCCTCGACATCAAGGACGGCGCACCGCACATCCCGGCGGACACGCTCGCCGTGGTGGCGAACCGTTCGGCGGTGGGCGAGCAGTACGTCGATCTGCAGCCGCGTACGTCCCACGGCCCGTATCTGCTCGACGGCAGCTCCATCCCCCGCGGCAGCACCCGCGTGCCGCTGCCCACGACGGACCTGGTCCTCAGCCTGGACCGGCTGGTGAACTCGGTCGGCAAGGACGATCTACGGGTCACCGTCGACGAGTTGGGCAAGGCCTTCTCCGGCACCGGACCGAACCTGAGCCGGCTGGTGGACTCGGGCAACGCGCTCGTCGAGTCCGCGTCCGACTCGCTGCCCCAGACGATCTCACTCATCGAGGACTCGCGGAAGGTCCTCAAGACGCAGGCCGACCAGGGCTCGTCGATCAAGTCGTTCGCGCACGATCTGGCGGCGCTCTCCGCGCAGCTGAAGTCGAGCGACGGGGACCTGCACAAGCTGATCGGCAACGCGACGCCGGCCGCGCAACAGGTGAACTCGCTGCTGAAGTCCACCGGACCACGGCTGTCGGTCCTGCTGGCCAACCTCATCAGCGGCGGCCAGGTCACACAGGCGCACCTGCCCGGCGTGGAGCAGACCCTGGTCACCTTCCCGGCAGTGGTCGCGGGCAGCTACACGGTCGTTCCGGGCGACGGCACCACCCACTTCGGCCTGGTGGTGAACGCCGACGACCCGCCGCCGTGCACCCAGGGATACGGGACGACACAGCGCGACCCCGCGGACACCAGCACACGCGGGGCGAACACCGACGCGCGCTGCACGGCCCCGCGCGGAAGCAAGACGTCGGTGCGGGGCGCGCAGAACGCCCCCGGCGCGTCCGCCGCTTCTGGCGGTGCGAACCAGACGGCGTACGTCACGCCATACGACCCGGAGACCGGCACTGCCACCGGCCCGGACGGAAGGCCCGTCGAGATCGGCTCGACGGGCGGCCAACAGGCCGTGTTCGGAAAGGAGTCGTGGCAATGGCTGCTCGTTGGACCGATGGCATGAGCAGGGCCCTGACGGGCAGGGCGTGGTCGGTGGGGCTCGTCGTGGCGACCGTCCTCACCATCGCCCTGACGATCTGGCTGAGCGTTGAGCGCTACGACCAACGCGAGGCGGAGCAGCGGCGCCAGGACATCCTGGCCGCGGGCCGCCAGTCGGCGCTGAACTTCACCTCGCTCGACTACCGGCACTACGACCGGGACAGCGCGAACGTCCTCGAGGACGCCACCGGCGACTTCAAGAAGCAGTTCGCCGCGCAGACCGGGCAGTTGACCAGGCTCGTCGCCGAGAACAAGTCCGTCTCCGAGGGCCAGGTCCTCGAAGCGGGCATCGTCCGGTCCGACGAGCACTCGGCCCGCGTCCTCGTGGTCGCCGACAGCAAGGTGACCAACACCGCCGCGCCCGAGGGCGAGACCCGTACCTATCGGCTGCAGCTCGACCTGGTGCACCGGGGTGGCCGCTGGCTGACCTCCGACGTCGAGTTCGTCGGCTGACCGCACCCTTTCGCCGTACCACCATGAGGAGTAAGACCGTGGCGAAGACGACCACCCGAGGCAGCGGCTCCGGTCCCGGCACCCGGCGCACCATGACCGCGGCTGCCCGCGCGGCGGCCAAGCGCGCGGAGCGCGGCCACCGCGAGCCGGGCCCGGCGGCCACCGACGAGGAGGTCCCGGGGCGGCCCGAGGCACCGGCCGCCGGACGCACCGTACTCGTCGAGGCCGCGGAGGAGGACGGCTGGGAAGACCCGCCCGAGCCCTCGCCGGAGTCCTTCGGGGAGGACCCGCCGCAGGAGGAGGACAAGCCCGGCCCCGGTTCGGCGACGCGGCGCGGTCCGCTGCGGCGACTCAACGCGGTCCTGTGCGTCCTGCTCGCGGCGGGCCTGGCCGCGGTCGGCGTGCTCGGGTGGCACTACCGGGAGGACGTGCGGGCCGAACAGGCCCGGGTCCAGGCAGTCACGGCCGCGCGGCAGGCGGCGCCCGTCGTGCTGTCGTACGACTACCGGCATCTGGACCGCGACTTCGCCGCGGCCCGCGCCCGGCTCACGGGGCACTTCCGCGACACCTACCAGAAGACCACCACGACGGTGGTCGGGCCGACAGCCAGGAAGTACCACGGGGTGGTGAAGGCGACGGTGGCGCAGCCCACCGGCGGCTCCCCGGCAGTCTCCGTGGTCTCGTCCTCGGCGGACCGGGCCGTGATCCTCCTCTTCGTCAACCAGGTGACCGAGAGCACCCAGGTCTCAGGCTCCCGGGTGGACCTGAACCGGGTGCGGATGACGATGGCCCGTACGGCCGACGGCTGGAAGGTGAGCGCCGTCGACGCGCTCTGACCCGCACGGACACAAGGTCGTCGAGTGCGGAGTCCGGGCCGGTCAGTACGCGCGTCAGCCGGGCGGCGAGGCTCATCGGGCACCCCTCTTGATCTGGCGGAGGATGGTCTCGTCGGTGATCTTGGTGTCGGCGGCGAGCAGGAACGCCTTGCTGAGGATCAGGGAGAGCCGGTCGTCCTCGAACGGCAGGAACACCTTGCCGTCGCCCTTGCCGCGTGACGGGACGACGCACAGGTAGGCGTCGTCGGGCTCCATCAGGATGTTGGCCGAGCCCAGATGGATCCGGTACGTCGTCAGGTCCCCGCGGACCACCAGGAAGCGGCCGTCGAGCGAGCACCGGCCGGCGATCCTCAGGCGCGGCAGGATCCGTTCCAGCGCCTCCCGGCGGACTTCGGCGCTCGCCGTCAGCGCACCGAACGTCGTCGTGCGCCAGTACGCGGCATGGCGGTCCTCGCCCCGGTCGGTCCAGTCGGGATCGGCGGCGATCGAGGTCACGCCCACGAACAGATCGACGTCCCGCATCGCCTCGCTGAACACCAGCGAGGGCACCTCCGCCAGCGGCACCTCCCGCCAGCGCCGGCCGTCCCGCCGCTCGAAGCGGACCTGGTCCGTCGCGGCGTGCTCGGGCGCGTAGCCGCCGTCGTCGTCCGCGGCGGGCTCGTGGTGGAAGCAGGCCCGCCACTCGCCGTCGCCGAACTCGGCCCGCGCCCTTCCGTCGTAGCCCCCTTCGTGCCGGCCGAGGAAGTTGGCCTGCCAGCCGCGTTCCTTGAACAGCGCGTAGAGCTGCGGATAGTGGACGATGTGGGCGGCGAACCGGTTGGAATAGACGCCGGTCTCCTCCTCCGCCGGGGTGAGCAGGTAGATCTCCCGGAAGGCCTGTTTGAACGGCTGCCGCAGCCTCTCGGCGACGAGCCGCTCCCGCCACGCCCTGACCTCGTCCACCGACGCCCGGATGGGATGCCACAGCCGGACGCGGGTACGACCGCCATCGCGGGGGACGCTGCGCTCGGGCGCGCCGGGCGGCTCGGCCATCGGTCCCGGCACCTCCGCACGCCACTCGCCGTCGGCATCCCCCACGTCGCGGAACTCCCAGATCAGGCCGCGGACGAGAACTCCGGTGACCGGATGGTCGCGGTAGTAGCGGCACCACTCGTCGTACGGCCACTCGCGCCCGGCCGACATCAGCGCCTCGACGCGGGCCCGCTCGGCCGACAGGGTCCCCCGCACCTCCCTGGCCAGGGCCTTCAACTCCCGGAGCTCCTCCGGGAAGCCGTCCTTCACTGCCGCCGGAACGGTCCGGGCCGTCCCCCCGTCGGGGCGTGTGAAGGTGAGCCGCACGGTCGCCGCGCCCTCGATCGCCACCCGTACCCGGTGTCCGCCCACCTCCCGTTCCAGTGAACCGTCCGGCGCCAGGCCATGGTCCGGCACGCTGCGCTCGATGAGCTGTTCCGCCGTGATGCCCTGCTTCCCTGCTGCCGTCACCAGCGCGGTGTCGAGCTGCTTGCGCAGAGCCCGGTGCTTGATCCGGGACCGCAACCGCCACAAAGTCTCCAGCGAGGCCGGATCGCCGGTCTCGGCCAGCGCGTTGATCGCTGCGCCCGCGAGCTTGAGGTCCTCGATCACGCCGTTGCCGTGGCCGCCGGTCCGCAGGGCGAGCGCGCCGAGGTGTTGCACCGCGGCCGGGCCGCCGGTCAGCGCTGCCGCCCAGACGATGCCGCGCGCCAAGTCGCCGTCGTTCTGGTGGACGACGTAGTGGTAGTGGTGATCGCCGTGGATCCAGCCGGTGTGCGCACCGCTGTCCGTGCTGCACAGCACCTCGTCCCCGGCCAGCGACCGCAGAACCTCGGCCACGAGATCCCGCGCCGATGCCGCGTCCGCGAGTTCGAGGCACGTCTTCCGCCATCTCTGCGGGGGACGCGGCCCCGACAGGCTGACCAAGTGCCGTACGAAGCCCGCCAGTTCCGGCGTCGGCGAAGTCCTCGCGCGGTCCCTCAGCGGGGCGGCCCAGGGAGCGTCGGCGGGGATGAGTCCCTCGGGGATGTGCGCCTCGTCCACGCTCGCGAGCAGCGCGCGGAGGCGCTGGACCAGCGACGCGCGCAGGCGCGCCTCGACGGTGATGTCCATGAGCTGCGTGTGTGCGTGCCGCAGCCAGGGCATGACCGCACGGCGGCCGTCGGCGTCGAGCTGGTCGACGGCGTTCAGTACAAGCTCAAGCGCATGGGCGAACCGGTAGCCCTTGGCGTACTCGGTGGCGCGCAGCAGCATCACCGCGACCTCGTCGGGCGTCCAGCCGCGCACCCGCGAGATCAGGGGCTCGATCTCGGCGTCGTACTCCCACGAGTTCCTGTCGTCGAAGCGGGCGGCCAGCATGAGGCACAGGACCGCGGCCCTGCCCTCCTCGTCCGCGCAGCCCGCGAGCCGCCCGTCGATCTCGGCCTGGGTCGCCGCGCCCGCCGCCCTGGATCGCCGCAACGCGAGCCCCATGAACCGACGGAACTCGGACCGCTGACGTTCCAGGAGGTCGACCAGCCAGCGGACGCGGTCGAGCGCGGCGGACCTTACGTCGTCGAGCGAGTCGTTCCTACGGGATTCGGCCACCAAGGCGTCGTACAACATGGCGGGATGATGACAGAGGGGACTGACAACACGATCACCTCGAAGGAGGAGAGCGACTGGGTCTGCACAAGCTGCCTCCGGCTGCGGCGGCAGTCGGCCTCAGCAGTACGGCTCCCAGGTCCATGCCGCCCGAAAGCCGGGACGGCGGCGTCGGTGGTCAGCCCTCCGCGATCACCACGGCCGACGCGATCCCGGCGTCATGGCTGAGCGACACATGCCACGAGCGGACCCCGAGCTCGGCGGCCCGCGCGGCGACGGTCCCGGTGACCCGCAGCCGGGGCTGCCCGCTGTCCTCGACGTACACCTCGGCATCGGTCCAGTGCAGCCCGGCCGGAGCCCCGAGCGCCTTGGCCAGGGCCTCCTTCGCGGCGAACCGGGCGGCGAGCGAGGCGACCCCCCGCCGCTCCCCGCTGGGCAGCGTCAACTCACTGTCCAGGAACAGCCGCCGGGCCATCCCCGGCGTACGCTCCAGCGACGCCGCGAACCGCTCGATCTCGGCGACGTCGATACCGACCCCGATGATGCTCATCCGGGCACTTTACGATCCGCCCGGCGCCGGTCACGAGCTCGCAGTGTCGGCATTTCCATCCTCGGTGAACAGGTCCTCGGCACGCTCGACGGTGCGGGAACGCTCCAGCCAGGCGTCCATGCGGTCGAGATCGGTGCAGCTGGTGATGCGCTCGCGCACACTGTCGGTCACGGGGATGCCGCGCACCTCCAGCACGGAGAGGATCCCCTTGGCCTCACCTTCCGTCCTTCCTTCCAGATAGGCCGTCTCACGAACGGTCCCACGGCCGGGGAAGTAGCTGACGAACGACATGATCCGATTCCATTTCTCTCCGGCTGGGGTCTTGCCCAGGGTGACTTCCAGGAAGTCGAAGAAGTACTCGGCGGTGTCGGGATCGGTCTCCCGGAGTTCTTGAAGGGCGCTGCTGATCGCCTCCAGTATGGCGTCGCAGTCGGGGTTGCGGGCGTGTGCCAGGGCGGAGAGCACGGCCAGAGCGAGGTTCTTCGCCGCGGTCCTGGCATCCGTGATCACCGGCAGGTTGTCGGGCCCCGCGACCAGCGGATACACCCGCAAGGCCGTCCAGCCGCGCGTGCCGCAGTCGAAGGGACCGGCGGCCCACTTGGCCGTGGGCCGGTCCTGACATACCACGAGCAGCAACACAGGCAGACGGAACTTCGCCTGGAGGTAGGCGACGTAGTACGCCCAACTCGCCTCCTTGCCCGCGACCTTGCCCGACTGCGACTCGATGGCGAGCAGAAAGTCCTCACCGTCGGACGGGCCGATGCGCAACACGGTGTCCACACGCCGCTCCAGCGGCCGGGCCTCCGTCACGTCCGTCGTGACGGCATCCACGGTCGCCTTCGCGGACAACGGGACACCCAGCACATCGAACACGGACCCCAGAATCTCGGGCCGCTCCAGAAAGATCCGGTGCATGCCCTCGTGAGCTGATGTGACCCTGTGCGCAAGGTAGATCGATCACCGACCGGCCCATCCGAAAACCCGGAGTACGTTCACCCTTTCGAGAGCGCCGAAACGTCCCCCTCGCAGGTCACCCCTGCCCGGGCGTCATCACTGGGGCGGTCGTCTCCACGGGATCGCCGGGCTGCCAGGCACCCGAACTCCACTCCGGCGTGGGGGACGGCCGGGGCGGTGCGGGCGGAGGGGTCGGGCCGCGGTTGGGGTTCTGAGGGACGGTACCGGACCCGCCACCCGAACCGCCGCCCGTCGTACCGGAACCGCCGGTACCGGTTGATCCGCCGGACCCACCCACCTGAGACGAGGAAGTCCGGGTCCGCCGCGTCGGGGCGGACGTGGGGGAGGGCGAAGGCGTGGCAGACGCGGAGGGGGATGCGCTCGGCGAGGGGGACACCGAGGGCTGGGCCTTGAGGGCATCCGCCGTCGGGGACTCCGAGCTCGTCGGCGAAGGGGCCGCCCCCTTGGGGTCGGCCGAGCATCCGCCCACGCACAGGACGGTCAGGACTGCGGCCAGCCCGAAGGCGGCAGCGACGCCAAGCGGACGTGCCGGACGCACGGGACCCCCCACGTTCATGAATCAAGAACGAAGAGAGTTTTAAGCGGTCTTTACGAGTCCCACAAGAGCCTCACGATCTTTGCCCAGGCCAAAGTGACCATGATCACGCCAGATATACATGTCGAGGAGATCGCTCACAGAGGAGCCTGCGATGACCGGCACAGCCACCCGTTACCTCTATCTCGCCCGGCACGGCGAGGCGTTGCCGGACGAGAGCGGGCTGACGGAGGCCGGCCAACGGCAGGCCACACTGCTCGGCCGACGGCTCCAGGGCATCCCCTTCACGGCCGTGCATCACGGTCCGCTGCCGCGGGCAGCACAGACCGCTCGTCTGATCCACGACCAACTGGCGAAGGTCCCCCTACTCGTCTCAGAAGTCGCGGGTGATTACGTGCCCTACGTACCCCAGAGGGACGAACTCCCGCCCGAAGCAGCGGACTTCTACCTCCGCTTCCTCGCCGACACCACCGAGGACGAGCGGGAGCAGGGCGCTGCGTTGGCCCTCCAGGCACTCGACCTGTTCACCGGACCGGTGGACGGCGAGGAGGACCGGCACGAACTGATCGTCACCCACAACTTCCTCGTCGCCTGGCTCGTCCGGGACTCCATGCACGCCCCGAAGTGGCGCTGGCTCGGCCTCAACCACGGCAACGCGGCGCTCACGGTCATCCGTTATGCGCCCGGCCGAGCGGCCTCCGTCCTCGTCTCCAACGACATGCGGCACCTGCCCACCGAACTGCGCTGGACCGGCTTCCCTCCCGAGTCGCACATCTGACCCCGCGCCGGTCAGGCCGCGGCCAGCTCGCACCACACGTACTTCCCCCGGTTGCCGTGTCTGGCCAACGGCTGCCACCCCCACAGATCCGCGCAGGCCCGCACCAACGCCAGTCCCCGCCCCTCCTCCCCCAGCACCCCCACCTCACCGGGCGGCTCCGGAGGTTCAGGATCCGCGTCCCACGCCCCGATCCGCAGCACCCCCGCCGACCAACGCACCCGCAGCGCGGCCGGCCCTTTCGTATGCCGTACGGCGTTCGAGACCAGCTCGGCCGCGAGCAGCTCGGCGGTGTCGGTCAGGCGGATCAGGCCGTGCATCGTGAGGATCAGAAGGAGGGTGCGGCGGGCGACGGTGACGGCTCGGAGGTCGTTGGGGATGTACAGCGTGTACTCCCAGGGTTCGTTTTCGGGCATACGTCAACTCCGATTCGCCTGATGGTTGGTTGCGCGCGGTGGCAGTGCCGGGCCGTCATGGCAGGACGGAGCGGTGCGCTTCCGCAGAGTGTGCGCTACGTCACCGACGGTAGGGCTTTCATGTAATACATAGCAAGCGCATCGCGTAACCTGCCCCCGAACGAGCCACATCAGCGGGCATGTTGATCCAAGGAGCAACCGATGGTCCTGAGGCGCGAACCAACTGCGCGTCAAATGCGCCTGGGGGTCGAGTTACGACGGCTCCGCGAGGGGGCCGGACTCACCACCATCGAGGCAGCGGCGCTACTTGGGGCGAACCGGGTCCAGATCACCCAGATCGAATCCGGACTCGCGGGCGTGAGCGACGAACGGCTACGCCGCCTCGCATCCCACTACGACTGCACGGACCAGGAGTTCATCGACGCCTTGGTCGCGATGGCCACCGACCGGACACGCGGCTGGTGGGAGGAGTACCGAGGGCAGCTACCCACCTCGTTCCTGGACCTCGCCGAGCTGGAACACCACGCCGCATTCCTGCACGAGGTGGCGATCCTGTACGTGCCGGGGCTGCTCCAGACGGAGGACTACGCCCGGGCCGTCTTCTCGGCCAGGGTTCCCGAACTCACCCATGACGAGCTCGCGTTGCGCGTCCGGCACCGGATGAGACGCCAGCAGATCACCCTCTCGTACGAGTCGGTGATCCACGAGTCGGCCCTGCGCATCAGGGTCAGCGACCGCGCCGCCTCCCGAACCCAGCTCCTCAAGCTCCTCGAACTCTCCGAAGCGGACAACATCACCATTCGTGTCATCCCCTTCGACCTGGACGGCTTCGCCTCAGCCGCCAGCACCATGACGTATGCCGGTGGCCCTCTTCCCAAACTGGACACCGTGGTGCGTGACGTGCCCCATGGCTCGGCCTTCATCGACTCCGAGGCTCAACTCACCGCCTTTCGAACGCGCTTCCGTAAAGTGGAAGCCGTATCACTCGACCCCGGACAGTCGCGCGACTTCATCAACCGGCTGGCGAAAGAGCTGTGAGGCCATCCATGGAGAACTGGCGGAAGTCGTCCTACTCGGGTCCGGACGACGGCAACAACTGCGTCGAGATCGCAACCCACCCCACCCACATATCCATCCGCGACTCCAAGACCCCCACCACCGCCACCCTCACCTTCCCGCCCACCCCCTTCTTCGCCTTCCTCAACGCCCTCAAGGCGGACCCCGAATCTCAGTAACCCCGCGTAACCCCTCCTGCTAGCCTGCGCAGCACCGCGTATCGACCAGACCAGGGGGACCGTCGTATGGGCGAAAGTGCTGTCGGCGGGGCCAGACCACCGGTGACCGACCCGTTCGACGCGGTGCCCGAACTCGCCCCGCTCCGCACCGCCGCCTGGGACGGCGACTGGGAAACCACGCAGGCCTTCTTCAAGAAGATCCCCTCCCCCGTCGACGTCTCCTTCGCGGCAGCGCTCCTCGCCGGTGTCGAACGGACCGAGTGGTTCCTGGAGAAGGCCGCGAAGGCTCAGCCCACCGATCCTCTCCCCCGCACCCTTCTCGCCGAGCGGTACATCCACCTCGGCTGGCGCGCCCGCGGTCACGCCCGCGGCGAGGATGTCCCGTGGGACCGGGCCGAGCAGTTCCACGACTGGCTGCGCAAGGCGGAGCGGCTGCTGATCGAGGTGTGTGCGGAGCATCCGGCGTACGTCCCGGCGTGGACCGCCCGGCTGGCGACCGCCCGCGGGCTGGCGCTGGGGCAGTCCGAGGCCCGGCGGCGCTACGACCGGCTCGCGGAGCACCACCCGCACCACTTCCGCGCGCAGTCGCACCTGCTGCAGCAACTGTGCCCCAAGTGGGGCGGTTCGTGGGAGGCCGCGCACGGCTTCGCCCGGGAGTGCATGAACGCCGCACCGGACGGCTCGCACGCCGGAGTACTGGTCGCAGAGGCCCACATCGAGCACTGCACCGATCTGGAAGGCACCCAGGCCGCGGAGTACCTGCGGAACGTATCGGTCCGCGACGAACTGCGCCGCGCCGCCCGCGCGTCCGTCCTGCACCCCGACCACCGTCGCGACTGGCACTGGACCGGCAGCCACAGCACCTTCGCCCTGGCCTTCTCCCTCGGCGGCCATCTCGGGGACGCCGCCCGGCACTTCACCGCCCTCGGCGACACCGCCTCCGAGTCCTTCTGGCGGTACCTGCCCGACTGGAAGACCCGGTTCACGCAGCAGCGCACCGCCGCGCTGGCGACACTCTGAGGGAGGAGACGCCCATGACCACGCACGACACTTCCGCGACCGCCCTCGGTGTTCTCGACGGCATCGTCCGCCACACCACCGTCCACGGCATCCCCGCCCTCTTCGCCCCCCGCCCCGGCGAGATCACCGCCGGGCTCGTCTTCCGCGTGGGCCATGCCGACGAGACCCTGCCCACCTCCGGCATCACGCATCTCGTGGAGCACCTCGCCCTGTACCACCTGGGCCTGTCCGACCTGCACTACAACGGCGCCACGGCGAGCACCTACACCCTCTTCCACGTCACCGGCGCCGAGGACGAGGTCGTCACGTACCTCAACAGCGTCTGCGCGGCGCTGCGCGACCTGCCGATGGACCGTCTGGAGACGGAGAAGGAGATCCTGCGCACGGAGGCGGGCAGCCGCGGGCAGGGTGCCCTGTCCCAGATGCCGCTCTGGCGGTACGGCGCCCAGGGCTACGGCCTGTCCAGTTACGAGGAACACGGCACCCGCACCCTGACGTCCGACCAGGTGCGCCACTGGGCCGAGACCCGCTTCACCCGGGACAACGCCGTGCTGTTCCTCATCGCGGACCGCGTACCCGACGGCCTGGACCTCAGCCTGCCCGCCGGCCGCCGTTTCCCCACCCCGGCCCCGTCCAGCGCACTTCCCGTCACGCCCGCCTACCTCCGCGGCGAAGACGGCCACCTCGTCTTCACCTCCGTCCTGCGCCGCTCCACCGCGGCCTCCGTGTTCGCCGAGGTGCTGGGCCGCGCCCTCTTCCAGGATCTGCGCCAGAAAGGCGGCTACTCGTACTCGGCGGAGGCCGACTACTCCCCGCGCGACGCCGATTTCGCCACCCTGACCGCGTACGCCGACGCGCTGCCGCAGAAGCAGGACGCCGCGGTCGGCGGCTTCGTCGACGTCTTCGCCCGGCTGCGCGCGGGCCGTATCGAACAGGCCGAACTGAACTCCGCGCGCGGGAAGTTGCTCAAGCGCTACGACGTCCCCGATCTCGGCGCGGCCCTGCTGCCGTCGTACGCGCTCAGCCTGCTGGTCGGCCACCCGATCATGACTCCTGAGCAGCACCGGGCCGAACTCGAGGCGGTCGGCGTCGCCGACCTGCGCGAGGTCGCCCGTGAGGCGTGGGACGGCGGGCTGCTCCAGGTGCCGTCCCGGGGCGCCGACTGGGCGGGCCTCACCCCGGCCCCCCAGTTCTCGCCGTCCGGGGTCTCCGGCACCCTGCACCCGTCCCTGGAGGACGACGACGTCACGCTGATCATCGGGGAGGCGGGCGTGACGCTGTCGACGCCGGGCGGCCTGGTCACCGTGCGGTACGACGGCTGTGCCGCGATGACCACCCGCCCCGACGGGGCCCGGTGCCTGACCGGCCTCGACGGCTTCCGCGTGGCCGTGGAGCCGACCCTGTACGGGGATGTCACGGCCGAGCGGATCGCCGTACTGGACAAGGCTGTTCCCGCCGCCGCGGTCGTGCCCCTTCCGGCCCGCCCGGCAGAGGAGATCCCTCAGCCGCGCGAGCGGACGGCCCCCGCCCCGCGGACCCCGGCGGACGATTCCCAGCAGACCGAAGGCCGGAGGGCGTCGGGCTCGTCCGGGCGGGTGTCGGGCCACTTCGTCTTCGTGACCGCGCTGGCCACGCTGTGGCCCGTGCTCCTCGTCGCCCTCCTCGTCAACGGAATCCACGAACCCGCGATCGGTATCGCCGCGATCGCCGGATTCGCGCTGGAGTTCTGGCTGCTCCACGCCGCCCGCAACCTCTACCGGACCGGGCAGCCGACTACTCCACAGTGACCGACTTCGCCAGGTTCCTCGGCTGATCCACCTCGTTGCCCCGAGCCGTAGCCAACTCGCACGCGAACACCTGCAGCGGCACGGTCGCCACCAGCGGCTGCAGCAGGGTCGGCGTGGCCGGAATCCGGATCAGGTGATCGGCGTACGGCACCACCGCCTCGTCCCCCTCCTCCGCGATCACGATCGTGCGCGCACCCCGGGCCCGGATCTCCTGGATGTTGGACACGATCTTGTCGTGGATCACCGACCGCCCCCGGGGCGAGGGCACGACCACCACGACCGGCAGATCGGCCTCGATCAGCGCGATCGGCCCGTGCTTCAGCTCCCCCGCCGCGAAGCCCTCGGCGTGCATGTAGGCGAGCTCCTTGAGCTTCAGCGCGCCCTCCAGCGCCACCGGATACCCGACGTGGCGCCCGAGGAACAGCACGGTGTTCTTGTCGGCCAGTGACCGCGCCAGCGCCCGCACCGGTTCCATCGTCTCCAGCACACGCTCGACCTCACCGGAGATGTGCGACAGGTCCCGGACGACGGCGGAAATCTCGTCGCCCCACTTGGTCCCGCGCACCTGCCCCAGGTACAGCGCCACCAGGTAACACGCCACGAGCTGCGTCAGGAACGCCTTCGTCGACGCCACGGCGACCTCGGGCCCCGCGTGCGTGTACAGCACCGCGTCCGACTCCCGGGGGATCGTCGATCCGTTGGTGTTGCAGATCGCCAGGACCTTGGAACCCTGCTCGCGGGCGTGCCGTAGCGCCATGAGCGTGTCCATGGTCTCCCCGGACTGGGAGATCGCGATCACGAGGGACCGCGGGCCCAGGATCGGGTCCCGGTAGCGGAACTCGCTCGCCAGCTCCACCTCGCAGGGGATACGGGTCCAGTGCTCGATGGCGTACTTGGCGATGAGCCCCGCGTGGAAGGCCGTACCGCAGGCCACGATGACGACCTTGTCCACCTCCCGCAGCTCGGCGGCGGAGATCCGGACCTCGTCCAGCGTCAGGGACCCGGCCGCGTCGATACGGCCGAGCAGCGTGTCGGCGACCGCCTTCGGCTGCTCGGCGATCTCCTTGAGCATGAAGTAGTCGTAGCCGCCCTTTTCCGCGGCGGAGGCGTCCCAGTCGACGTGGTACGGCTGGACATCGGCGGGGCGGCCGTCGAAGCCGGTGACGGTCACGCCGTCGCGCCGCAGCTCCACGACCTGGTCCTGACCGAGCTCGATCGCGGAGCGGGTGTGGGCGATGAAGGCCGCCACGTCCGACGCCAGGAACGCCTCCCCCTCCCCCACGCCCACCACCAGCGGCGAGTTCCGGCGCGCGCCCACGACGACGTCCGGCTCGTCCGCATGGACGGCCACCAGCGTGAACGCCCCCTCCAGCCGCCGGCACACCAGCCGCATGGCCTCCGCAAGGTCGGCCGTCACCGAGAACTCCTCGGCCAGCAGGTGCGCGACCACCTCCGTGTCCGTCTCGGAGGCCAGCTCGTGTCCGCGGTCCTCCAGCTCGGCCCGCAGCAGGGCGAAGTTCTCGATGATCCCGTTGTGGACGACTGCGACCCGTCCCGCGTTGTCCAGATGAGGATGCGCGTTGGCGTCCGTCGGCCCGCCGTGTGTGGCCCACCGCGTGTGCCCGATACCGGTGAGCCCCGTCGGCAACGGCCGGTCCACCAGCTCCTTCTCCAGATTGACCAGCTTCCCGGCCTTCTTGGCCGCCGCCAGCCCGCCGTCCGCCAGCACGGCGACGCCTGCCGAGTCGTACCCCCGGTACTCCAGTCGCTTCAGCCCGGCCATCACGACATCGAGCGCCGACTGCGACCCCACGTATCCCACGATTCCGCACATACGCGGCAGCCTAGGGGCCGGAGGCCGTCGGAACACGGCACTTCGTGCCCGATTCCGGATATCGCGGCGGTGGAGAACGGCCATCCCGACTACGGTGACACATCGTCAGCAGACAACCAGTTTCAGTCAACTACTGGTGAAGGGCTCCATCGACACACCTCTCCCATCACAGCCGACCCACGGCGAAGGACTTCTCATGACGAAGGCTCTGCGGGCGGCTGATCAGGTGATCAGCCTTGTGCGTGACAACGAGGACCTGGCTCAGCACGGCGCCGGCTGCCCTCCGGAGATGATCGCCGGAGCGGAAGCGGAGATGGCTCTCGTCTTCCCGCCCTCCTATCGGCGGCTCATCGAGGAATTCGGCACGTGGGAGGTCCCGCCTACCGAGTTCCTCGGCGTGTACCGGACACCTGCCAGAGGGGAGGAACTGCTGGGCGCTCCCGCCCACACCAGGGAGGACCGGGCCGCGCTGCGGCTTCCCCAGCACTTCTTGGTCGTCATGCACGACGACGTCTGGGGCGTCGTAGTCCTCGACACCTCCCAGCCTGACGAGGACGGCGAGTACCCCGTCTTCGCCTGGAACCCAGGAGTGCTTGACGGCGGACTCATAGAGAAGATCGCGGACAGCTATGGCGAGTTCGCCCTCGCGGAATGCCGGCAGAACCTGAGCTGACCCGCTCGACGGAACAGACTCCGACTGGGGGCCGCACACACCTGATGTGCGGCCTCCTTCATGTGCCACAACAAGTGAGCGCTCCGAAGGTGCTCAGGCGACGTGATCATGAAGAAACAGCCCCCACAGCCCGACGTGACCCACCCCACCCCCCACCCCGTTCAAACTCCGTTAACAATGGACTGTGATCTCTCCGGTCTCCCCGATGCCCCGGAGCGCCCACCGGCACAAGCCGGAGGCGACTCCTTACGTCGACCTCACCCGCGCCGAGTGGAGCGCGCTGCGCGAGAAGACGCCGCTCCCGCTGAACGCCGAAGAGGTCGAGAAGCTGCGCGGTCTCGGTGACGTCATCGACCTCGACGAGGTGCGGGACATCTATCTCCCGCTGTCCCGGCTCCTCAACCTCTACGTCGGCGCCACGGACGGCCTCCGAGGCGCCCTGAACACCTTCCTGGGCGAACAGGGCTCCCAGTCGGGCACCCCGTTCGTCATAGGCGTCGCGGGATCGGTCGCCGTGGGGAAGTCGACCGTCGCCCGTCTCCTCCAGGCCCTGCTCTCCCGCTGGCCTGAGCACCCGCGTGTGGAGCTGGTCACGACCGACGGCTTCCTGCTCCCCACCCGGGAGCTGGAGGCCCGCGGGCTCATGTCGCGCAAGGGCTTCCCGGAGTCGTACGACCGCCGCGCGCTGACCCGTTTCGTCGCCGACATCAAGGCGGGCAAGGACGAGGTCACCGCCCCCGTCTACTCCCACCTGATCTACGACATCGTCCCGGACCAGCGGCTCACCGTGCGCCGCCCCGACATCCTGATCGTCGAGGGCCTCAACGTCCTGCAGCCCGCCCTCCCCGGCACGGACGGCCGCACCCGCGTCGGTCTCGCGGACTACTTCGACTTCAGCGTGTACGTCGACGCGAGCGCCGAGGACATCGAGCGCTGGTACCTCAGCCGGTTCAAGAAGCTCCGCCGGACCGCCTTCCAGAACCCCGACTCGTACTTCAGGAAGTACACCCAGGTCTCCGAGGAGGAGGCGGTCGACTACGCCCGCACCCTCTGGCGCACCATCAACAAACCCAACCTGGTGGAGAACATCGCCCCCACCCGCGGCCGCGCCACCCTCGTCATCCGCAAGGGCCAGGACCACAAGGTGCGCAGGCTCAGCCTCCGCAAGCTCTGAAGGCCGTACCCCTGTTGGCGTACTCCAGTTGACCTGCGCCTGTTAGAAAGACGTCATGCTGCATCTGCGCCTGATCGCCCCGGCCGAGAAGACCGACGACGTGGTCCGCCTGATCGAGAAGACGGTCGGCGCCACGCACCTCGTCGTGATGCCGGGAGCCGCCCGCAACCCCGCCGGCGACGTCGTGATGTGCGACGTGGCCCGCGAGGCGGGCGACGAACTCATCGGCGCCCTAAGGAAGTTGGACCTCGACAAGACCGGCTCCATCGCCGTCGAGAACATCGACCTGTCACTCTCCGAGCGCGCGGACAAGGCCGAGGACGACGCACCCGGCGAAGGCGTCGACGCGGTCCTCTGGGAGCACCTGACCGACGCGACGCACGAGGAGTCGACGCTCTCCATCACCTACCTCGCGTTCATCACGCTGGCCACGATGATCGCGGCCTGCGGTGTGGTGCTGGACAACGCGATCCTGATCGTGGGCGCGATGGCGGTGGGCCCGGAGTTCGGCCCCCTGGCGGCCCTCAGCACGGCGATCGTCCAGCGTCACCCGCGCCTGGCGGTGCGCTCGCTGATCGCCCTGTTGGTGGGCTTCGCGGTGGCGATGGCGGTGACGGTCGGCTTCACCTGGTTCATGGATGCCCTGAACCTCTTCCACAAGTCCGACCTGGAGGGCGACCGCCCCAACACCGCCTTCGTCTACGCCCCCGACGCCTTCTCGTTCGTGGTGGCGGTCCTGGCGGGAATCGCCGGCACCCTCAGCCTGACCTCGGCGAAGTCGGGGGCCCTGGTGGGAGTGGCCATCTCGGTCACCACGGTCCCCGCGGCGGCGAACGCGGCCATCGCCCTGGCCTACGGCGACACCAGTCAGACGGTCGGCTCGACGAACCAGCTCCTGCTGAACCTGCTGGGCATCATCCTGGCCGGCACCGGCACGCTGCTCTTCCAGAAGTGGCTCTGGCGAAAGCGCCCTTAGGGGCGCGGGGCGGTATCAGCCTTCCCGCGCCCGCCCGGCAACTCAGCCGAGCGCCGACTTCACCGCATCGGCCAACCGCCCCGCCACCGACCGGGCCTGATCGATGTCCGCGGCCTCGACCATCACCCGCACCAGCGGCTCGGTCCCCGACGGCCGCAGCAACACCCGTCCGGTGGCCCCGAGTTCACGCTCAGCCTCCGTCACCGCCGCCGCCAGCTCCCCGGACGTCGAAACCCGCGACCGGTCCACGTCAGGCACGTTGATCAGCACCTGCGGCAGCCGCTCCATCACGGAAGCCAGCTCCTTCAGCGACCGCCCGCTCTCCGCCACGCGAGCCGCCAGCATCAGCCCGGTCAGCGTCCCGTCCCCGGTCGTGGCGTGATCCAGGATGATGACGTGCCCGGACTGCTCACCCCCGAGGGCGTACCCGTGCTCCTTCATCTCCTCGAGCACATACCGGTCGCCCACGGCGGTCTGGACGAGCCGGAGCCCCTCCCGTTCCAGCGCCAGTTTGAACCCCAGGTTCGACATGACCGTCGCGACGACGGTGTCGGACCGCAGCGCCGACCGGTCCTTCATCGCGAGCGCGAGCACGGCCATGATCTGGTCGCCGTCCACCTCCTCACCGGTGTGGTCGACGGCGAGACACCGGTCCGCGTCCCCGTCGTGCGCGATGCCGAAGTTCGCCCCGTGCTCGACGACGGCGGCCTTCAGCGGTCCGAGATGCGTGGAGCCGCAACCGTCGTTGATGTTGAGCCCGTCCGGCTGGGCACCGATGGTGATCACCTCGGCGCCGGCCCGTGAGAACGCCTCGGGCGACACCCAGGCGGCGGCACCGTGCGCCTCGTCGAGAACGATCTTCAGCCCGTCGAGGCGGTTCGGCAGTACGGCGATCAGGTGCGCCACGTACTTGTCGAAGCCCTCGGTGTACTCACGGACCCGGCCGACACCGCCGCCGGTCGGCCGCTCCCAGGGCTCACCGCGCTTGTGCTCCTCGTAGACGGCCTCGATGCGCTCCTCCAGCTCGTCGTCGAGCTTGTGCCCGCCGCGCGCGAGGAACTTGATGCCGTTGTCGGGCATGGCGTTGTGGCTGGCGGAGAGCATGACGCCGAGGTCGGCGCCGAGCACACCCGTGAGATACGCCACCGCGGGCGTGGGCAGCACACCGACCTTCAGCACGTCCACGCCGGCGCTCGCGAGGCCCGCGACCACGGCGGCCTCCAGGAACTCTCCGGACGCGCGGGGGTCCCGTCCGACCACCGCCGTCGGCCGGTGGCCCTGGAACGTACCCGCCTCGGCCAGCACGTGCGCCGCCGCGACCGACAGGCCGAGCGCCATCTCGGCCGTCAGGTCCGCGTTGGCGACACCGCGCACGCCGTCCGTGCCGAAGAGTCGTCCCACTTGTCCTCCTGAGGAAGCGTCAGTTACGGAGATCATCCGATCACATGAGCCTTTGAGCGCCTTGTGCCGTTATACGCCTAAGGCCGTGATAAACGAACGCCCCGGTGGCACTGTGGCGTGCCGCCGGGGCGAACGGACGTACTGCTGACTCGCAGGTACGAGCAGGTACGAAGCAGAACAGGCAGCGAAGATTAACGCTTGCTGTACTGCGGGGCCTTGCGGGCCTTCTTGAGACCGGCCTTCTTGCGCTCGACCGCACGGTCGTCGCGGCGGAGGTAGCCGGCCTTCTTGAGCGCGCCGCGGTTGTTGTCCACGTCGGCCTCGTTCAGCGCGCGGGCCACGCCGAGGCGCAGGGCACCGGCCTGGCCGGAGACGCCGCCACCCGAGATGCGGGCGATGACGTCGTAGCGGCCGTCGAGCTCGAGCACCTTGAAGGGCTCGTTGACTTCCTGCTGGTGGACCTTGTTCGGGAAGTAGTCCTCGAGCGTGCGCCCGTTGACCTTCCACTTGCCGGTGCCGGGCACGATACGAACGCGCGCGATGGCGTTCTTGCGGCGGCCCAGGCCGGCGGCCGGCTGCGGGTCGCCGAAGCGGCCGGCGAGGGACTCCGAGGTGTACTCGCCCTCGACGGGAACCTCGGACTCGGTGGTGTAGCTGTCGATGTCGACGATTTCGGTCTCAGTCTCTTCGACCGGCTGCTCAGCGGTGGTCTCGGCCACGATGCTCCTCAGATTCTTTTCTGTCTTGGGGGGTGTGGCCGGAACTACTGCGCGACCTGGGTGATCTCGAACGGCACCGGCTGCTGGGCAGCGTGCGGGTGCTGGTCGCCCGAGTAGACCTTCAGCTTCGTGAGCATCTGACGGCCCAGGGAGTTCTTGGGGATCATGCCCTTGATGGCCTTCTCGACGGCCTTCTCGGGGTTCTTCGCCAGCAGCTCGTCGTAACGGACGGAGCGCAGACCACCCGGGTAGCCGGAGTGGCGGTACGCCAGCTTCTGGGTCTTCTTGTTGCCGGACAGGTGAACCTTGTCGGCGTTGATGATGATGACGAAGTCGCCCATGTCCATGTGCGGGGCATAGGTCGGCTTGTGCTTGCCACGGAGGAGGTTCGCAGCGGTGGTAGCCAGACGGCCCAGGACGATGTCCTGAGCGTCAATGACGTGCCACTGGCGAGTCACATCGCCGGGCTTGGGGCTGTACGTACGCACTTCGCAGCCTTCTTCTTCAGTGGATGGGTGCTGACACATGGCATCACTGAAGCGATCGTGCAGCTGGGGACGACAATGCCGGGGACGCTGCCCGTATGCCGCCCACTGGTAACTGCTCCAGGGAACCTACGTAAGGGCCTCTCGCGTGAGAACGACCAAGCCGATACGCATAACAAACCGCAAGGTTACCCGCGCCGCCCCGGACGGGTCAAAACGAGTCCGCAGCGGCAAGCGTCACAGCACCTCGGGGACCGAGATGTGCACCCCTGCCGGAAAGGTCCCCGGGCCAGTGTCCACAGGCCCCACAGCACCTCCCGCCCCCCGTCTAAGATGCGCCCCATGAGCTTTGGGCAGCAGGGGGGACCCCCGTCCCAGTGGGATCCCTGGAAACCGCAGTCACAGCAGCCGTGGGGCAGCGACGGGGGCGAGCAGACTCCGGACTGGGCCGCGCTCGCCGAGGCCTCCGAGATCCGCAACAGGCGCCGTCGGCTGTTCTTCATCGTCGGCGGCGCGGTCGCCACGGTCGCGATAGGCACCGCCGTGGCGATGGCTGTCGTATCGGCGAACAGCGACGACGAGGCGAACAAGCCGACCTCGTCACTGCCGGCGACCGCCGACATCCCGAGCGCGACCGGGACCACGCCGTCGTTCGCACCGACCAGCGCCCCGCCGCCGCTGGACCCGAGGGACTTCATCGCCAGCAAGGCCAAGGACACGGCCCCGCTCGGCGCGCAGATCCTCTTCCCGGGCACCCAGCTGACCATGGGTTCGACCGTGTACAAGAAGGGGACGACGGCCGACACGAAGAACTGCGCCGCCGGCGACACGGTCCAGCCCAGCCTCGGGAAGATCCTGAAGGCCAACAGCTGCACCCAGTTCATGCGGGTCAGCTACACCAAGGACGGCGTCTCGGTGACGGTCGGCGTGGCCGTCTTCGACACCGAGGCCCAGGCGGCGAAGGCGAAGAGCCAGGTCAACACCAAGAAGGACATCGTCAAGTCGCTGTCCGGCGGCGCGGTCAAGGCCTTCTGCAACTCCGCGATCTGCCGCACGACCTCGAACTCCTACGGCCGCTACGCCTACTTCACCATCGCCGGCTTCGCCAGCGGCAAGAACGTCACGGAGAAGGACACCGCGGTCTTCAGCATCGGCGACAACCTGGCCGAGTTCACCTTCCGCCAGATCCACCGGCGCGGCGAGGCGCAGGCTTCTACGGCTGCGAGCGAATGACACGGTCCGCGGCCGTGTGAGAGCCTCCCTCTTTCCGATCACGCGCTGATCAGCAGTCCTTGGGGGGACCCGTCCATGGCCGCGCACCACACGTCCAGACGCCACCTGCTCACCACCGCCGCGGACCGGCCGAACCTGCGGGACCCGGCGTACGGCTGCCTCGGCGACCGACACCCTCACGTCCCGAAGCGCACATTCACAGGGGCCTCCTCCATACGTCCGGCCGACGCCGAAACGGGGGCGCTCACCCGCACCCCGGCCGGTGCAACCCCCGTCTCCGGCCGCGCACCAGGCACGTCCTTCGGCGTCAAGGGAGTCGCCGGTGACACCTCGACCGTCGCGTGGCTCATCGTGGAACCGGCGTAGCGCCTTGGACATGCGAGGGCGGGTCAGAGTCATAGGGGCAGCGGCAGGGGCGGCGCTGCTGGCCCCGCTGGGAGTGTGGGCCTGGTCCGAGCACAGCGCGCAGGGGCCCCGGCTCGTCCCCACCGACCTGCACGAGCGGGACCCCGAGGCGACCCCCGCGGCCCGCCGGGTCTACGCGATGCTGGCAGGCCTGGAGAACGACGCGCGCCGGGGACGCCCGTCCCGCACGGTGCTCGGCCAGCACGTGGAGCTGCACAACGAGCGGTACAACAAGGCCTACGGCGATTTCCGGGGCCCCAAGCAGCCCGGCTACTACTACCGCAAGGCCCGGGACATCACCGGGAAGCTGCCCGGCTTCGTGGAGTTGGACCTCGGGCCCGGCTACGGGCAACCGGGCTGGGCGGTGGGGACGGCCCGCTCGTACTCCAAGGCCTGGCCGGCCTGCCGCCCCTACTGGGGGTACGTCGAGGACGCCGTGGACCTCGCTGTCGGGGTGTGGGCGGGGCTGCCCCGGGCGGCCGACGGCTCGTACCGCCCCTCGGGCACACACACGGAGTGCGCGACCGGCACCGAGGTCTCCCTCCCGCACAACGGGGGCGCACCCGCGGGCATGGTCGGCTTCTCCTTCCACCAGCCCTACCCCGGCAGCCCGGTCAAGGGCTACGCGCAGACCCTGCACCGGAACTCCCCCGGCGCGAAGGACCGCGGCTGGTTCGGCCGGGTGGTCACCGAGGGCACCACCGAACACCGGGCCCTGCTGCGGGACCTGGCCTTCCTCGCGGACCACCTCGGCTACCTCGCCGACCGCGGGGTGCCGGTGCTGCTGCGGCCGTACCACGAGATGAACACCGCGCCGGGCCACGGTTTCTGGTGGGCGGGGCAGGACCCGGCCGCGTTCCACAAGCTGTGGCGGCTGACGTACGACCACCTCGTGAACCGTCGTGGTCTGCACAACCTGATCTTCGTCTGGTCGCCCAACTCCTGGAACGGCCCCTACGGCCGCGACCCCCAGCCGTACTACCCGGGCGGCGATTACGTCGACGTCGTCGGAGTCGACGACTACAGCGACACCCCGGCCGAGCCCTTCGGCGAGGGCGCCTGGACCGAGGTCTGGTACCGCGGTCTGGAGGGATACCGCAGGCCGCGCATCGTCGCCGAGTCCTTCCACGTGCCGCTCAACGCGGCCCAGCCGAAGACACTGACCCGGACACCATGGGTGCTGTGGACGGTGTGGGGCCAGGCGCTGACGTACGACAACATCTCGGAACCGCGCAGGAAGAACACCGCGGCCGACGTTAAACACACGTATGGGTCACCGAGGGTGATAACCGGCGGACACCACGTGTAGATCAACGATCTTGAGCGGAAATCACCACACAAGACGTCACTTGGTTAACTTTTGAACACATCCTTCTCACAAGCGTTTCCAGTTTCACGCATATGTGTAAGGATCTGTGTTCTGTTCGGTCAGTCTTCGGGCGCCTGGGGGGGCATCTGAGCGCGACTGTCCGAAAGCGCCAAAGAAGGCGTTGAGGGGGATGGACTCGGAACCACACCATTCGTCACGGTGTGTCAAAAGGCCGTGACACAGATCCGTCGTGCCTCAACGCGCCGCCGATCTCACGGGAGTTCCGCAGTCGCCATGGCATCGACAGTTGTCGACGGGGGTGTGCCGCATTCGCGGCACAATCAGAAACTCGCGAAACGCACCGCGGCGTGGAAGCCGGGAATCCTCCCCTTCCTGCTGCCCTTCATCCTGTTGGTCGTCTTCGGACTGTGGAGCTACCGCCCCAGTTCGTCCGTGCTGAGCTGGGCACTTTCCGTCGTCTGGACGCTTCCGGTGGTCGGCGTCCTGGTCGGCATCCAGGGTGCTCTGCTGATCCGCCGCCGGGTCCGCAGGAGCGACCGGATGATCCCTCCGGCACCGGCCGAGGAGGATTTCCTGATCGTCCTCTGCCCGACCATCGGGCGGAACGACACCTACCCGGCGCTGGAGCGCTCGATCCTCTCGTACGTCGAGCACCTGCCCGAGTGGTTCCCGTACCTGCGCGTCGACATTCTCACCGAGGAGGGCTGCGAGGCCGCGGCGGACATCGACCGGCTGGCCGACTCGCACCCGCTGATCCGGGTGATCACCGTGCCCAAGGACTACGTCCCGGCCAACGGCACCCGCTTCAAGGCCCGCGCCAACCACTACGCCCACGAGCTGCGCATCGAGGAGGGCGAGGCCCTCGACTACGTCTGGGTGCTGCACATGGACGACGACACCGGTGTCGGGCCCGACACGGCGTCCTCGCTCGCCCAGTTCATCAATCGCCAGCGCCGCGCCCACCCCGACGAGGCCAAGCACATGGCCCAGGGGATCCTCACCTACCCCCGCGAGAACGCGGTCAACATGTTCACGTGGCTCGCCGACGCGGTGCGCCCCGCCGACGACATCGCCCGCTTCCGCGCCCTGACCGGCATGGGCACCCCGGCCGCCGGCGTGCACGGCGAGCTGCTGGTACTGCGCGCGTCCATCGAGGCGACCATCGGCTGGGACTTCGGCCCCAAGGAGATCGTCGAGGACGCCCGTCTCGCCCTGACGTTCTGCCGCAAGTACCCGGGCAGGAGCGACTGGTTCAACGGGCGCTGCTACGGCGCCTCCCCCGCCACCGCGTCCGACTTCATCAAGCAGCGCGACCGGTGGGCCTGGGGTCTGGTGGCCCTCTGCTTCAACAAGGCCGTGCCCTGGCGCTACCGCTGGTTCCTGTCGATCTGCGTGACCACCTGGATCCTCGGCCCGCTCCAGCACATCGGTGCCGTGCTGCTCATCGGCTGGCTCTTCAACGACATGAACACCTCGCCGGTGACCCAGTCCATCACCATCCTGTGGGCCTTCAACTTCGCCTACGTCATCTGGACCTACTGGGAGGGTCTGCGACTGAACGCGCTCGCGTCGCTCAGCGGCCGGCGCAAGTGGTGGGAGCCGATCGTGGTGGTCGTGTGCATCCCCGTCTTCTCGGTGCTGGAGGGTGTCGGTGGCTTCAAGGGCTTCCTGAGATTCATCCGGCGCGAGGAGAACAAGTTCGTCGTGATCGCCAAGCCCGCCTGACCGCCCGGAAGACAGCTGACTCATGCGCTCACGACTGCCCCTGCTCGCGATCTTCCCTGTGACCGTTCTCAGCCTCGTGCTGGGCGCCCCGTTCGTCCTCGGCAACCACCCGGTTCGCTGGGAGGCGGGTTCGGCCCTGCCCAAGGTCGTCATCGGTGGCTCGGAGACCTCTGCCACCCCGTCCGGGAAGAAGTCGGAATCTTCTCCGTCCGATTCCCCTTCCTCCTCTTCCTCCCCGTCTTCCTCCACCAACGCCCTCCAGGTCGCCAAGCCCTGGAAGAAGGGCATGCCGCAGTGGGGCGTTCAGCTCTACTGGGAGGAGGAGACGAAGAAACGATCCGACACGTTCATCGAGAACCAGGCCCGCAAGCATGCGAAGTACCTCATCGGGCTGGGCGCGAACTCGGTGTCGCTCTCATTCCCCTACTTCATCGGGGGCCGCACATCCGACGAACTGTCGGCCGGGCCCAAGACCCCGTCCCCCGAGCGCCTCGAACAGGTGCTGAAGGTCTTCAAGGACGCCGGGTTCCGCACCACGCTCCGCCCGATCCTGGACGAGGGCAACCTGAAGCAGAACAACGGCTGGCGCGGCAACATCGAGCCCGCCTCACGCTCGGCCTGGTTCGCCTCGTACACGAAGCTCCTCAAGCCGTACCTCAAGGCTGCCGAGGCGACGAAGACGAACACCTTCGTGATCGGCACCGAGCTCAACTCGCTGGAGGGCGACCCCGGCTGGGACACCCTGGTCGCCTCCGCCGAGAAGACCTTCCCGGGCGAGGTCTCCTACGACGCGAACTGGGACAACTACGTCACCGGCCGCATCGACATGCCGGTCAACCACCTGGGCGTCGACGCCTACTTCCCGGTCAAGGTGCCGGACACGGCCCCGGTCTCCGACCTGGTCGAGGGCTGGAACACCTGGCTGGACAAGAAGGCCACCGGCCCGCTCCCGAACATCCTCGTCTCCGAGACCGGCATCGGTGCCATGAAGGGCGCCTACCACGCGCCGGGTGACTTCTACGCCCGCCGTGCCCTCAACCCGAAGGTGCAGGCCAACTGGTACAAGGCGGTCTGCGAGGTCGTCCAGGACCGGAAGATGCAGGGCATCTACTGGTGGTCGCTCTGGTTCGACGACGACCCCAACACCAAGCCCGACGACAAGGTTGCCTCCCGGCTCGACTTCGCCGGACGCCCTCTCTCCGAAAAGGCGATCAAGTCCTGTTTCACCTCTGACTACGCAGGACCCGGGACCGACACCGCAAGCTGACGAGCGGAGGCAGTCATGCAGGAAGCCATCATTCTGGTGGGCGGCAAGGGAACCCGCCTGCGCCCCCTGACCAACCACACCCCGAAGCCGTTGCTCGGCGTCGCGGGCTCCTCCTTCATCCGGCACCAGATCGCCAAGCTGATGGACGCGGGCGTCGGGCACGTGGTCTTCGCGACCTCGTACCTCGCCAGCCTCTTCGAGGAGGAGTTCAAGGACTTCTCCCAGGACCTGGTGATCTCCTACGCCGTCGAGGAGGTGCCGCTCGGCACCGGCGGGGCGATCCGCAACGCGGCCCGTCTCCTGCACGGCACCTCGCCGGACGCGCCGGTGCTGATTCTCAACGGCGACATCCTCTCCGGCGTCGATCTGCCCACCCTCCTGGAGCGCCATGAGGAGCGGGCCGCGGACGTGACCCTGCACCTCACCCGCGTCCCCGACCCACGCGCCTTCGGTCTGGTCCCCACCGACGGGTCCGGCCGGGTGCTCTCCTTCCTCGAGAAGCCGAAGACGCCGGAGGAGTGCGTCACCGACCAGATCAACGCCGGCTGCTACGTCTTCCGCCGCTCGGTCCTCGACGCCATACCGGCCGACCGCGAGGTCTCGGTCGAGCAGGAGACGTTCCCGCAGCTCGTCGCCGCGGGACGCCGGGTGTACGGCCACACGACCGAGGAGTACTGGCGTGACCTCGGCACCCCGCTCGCCTTCGTCCACGGCTCCGCCGACCTGGTCACCGGCCGCGCGACCTCGTCCCTGGTGGGTCCGCCGTCCGAGGCCCTGATCCACCCCACCGCTGTCGTCGACCCGACCTCCCGCGTCACGGGCGGCTCGACCATCGGCCCGCACGCCGTGATCGGCCCGCACGTGGTCGTCGACCGCTCCATCATCGGAGCCGGTGTCGTCGTGGCCGAGGACGCCCGGATCCATGAGTCGGTGGTGGACCACGACTCCTCGATCGGCAGGGCCTCGCTCCTGCGTGAAGTGGTCGTGGGATGCCACGCACACATCGGCGCGGACAACGAACTGCCCGCCCAGCTGCGGCTGTCGTGCGGCATCCGCATTCCCGCCCAAGGGGTACGCGTCAGCGGTACGGCTGCCGCCTGCCCGACGGTCCACTGAAGTCGTCTGCCTGCCAGCGTGCTCGACCGGAGAGTTCCTTGACAACCGACACCCACACCCGCCGTCTCGCACCGGCCGCGCCGACAGAGCGTCTTCGTAAGTACCGGCCGGATATCCAGGGCCTGCGTGCCGTGGCCATCATGATGGTCGTCAGCATGCACTGCGGCATCCTGGACATCCACGGCGGCGTGGACGTCAGCTTCGTGCTGAGCGGCTTCCTCATCGGCGGCCAGCTCTTTGCCGAGATCGACAAGACCGGCAAGGTCTCTCTGACCAAGTTCTGGGCGCGCCGGTTCCGGCGGCTTGCGCCGGCGATGGCCGTCACCATCATCGGCACAGCCGTCCTGGCCTGGCTGTACGCCAGTCCTCTCCGATTCCGCGGGTACGTGGAGGACGGTCTGGCCTCCTCGCTGAGCGTCATGAACTGGCGCCTCGTCGAGACCGGCACGGACTACTTCGCCGATGACGGCAGCCAGTCCCCGTACCAGCACTTCTGGTCGTTGGGCATCGAGGAGCAGTTCTACGTCATCGCCCCGATCGCACTCGTCGTCACGGCCTGGCTCAGCCGCCTCGTCTTCCGCAACCGCTTGCTGGTGGTGCTGTTCCTCATGGCTGTGATCGGCGGGTCGTCCTATCTGGGCTACACGCAGACCTCCGAGAACCAGCCCCTCGCCTATTTCAGCACCCACACACGCATCTGGGAGATCACCGTCGGCGTACTTCTCGCCGTCAGCGGACCGCTTCTCTCCCGGATGAACACCGGTTTCGCCGCGGTGCTCTCCTGGCTGGGACTCGGCACCACCCTCGTCACCGCGCTCCTGATCTCGGCCGAGACTCCGCTGCCCGGGTACGCGGTGGCCGGACCGGTGCTGGGCGCCGGCATGATCATCGCCGGCGGCTGTGCCGCGCCTCGTCTCGGTGCGGAACGGCTCCTGGACAATCCGGTCTTCAACTTCATCGGAAACGTCAGTTACGGCTGGTACCTCTGGCACTGGCCCCTGCTGATCCTCTGGCCGTACCTGGTGTCGTGGGAGGTCACGTACTCGGACCGGTTCCGCGTCGCCGTCGCCTCGTTCCTCCTGGCCGTCGCCATGCACTACGCCGTCGAACGCCGGTTCAGGAACAACGTGCAGCTCGTGGCACGCCCCTGGAAGGGCATCCTGGCCGGCGGTGTGGCCACCGCATGCGCGGCTGGTGCCATGGCCCTGGCCATGACCGTCCCGCTGAACCTGGCGACATCCACCTCCACCGCTGTCGCCGTCGGATACACCGACGAGACCTCGGTCGAGGCGGCAGCACTCCGGACGAAGCTCTCCGCAACGGTGCAGGGGGCCCTGCCCAAGACCGCGGACAACTACGCCAGGCACGGATGTATCGACAACACCGAAGTCGCGGAGTTCAAGATGCGGGACTTCTGCGTCATCGGCGACCCGGAAGGGAAGAAGACGATCGTCCTCATGGGCGACTCCCACGCCTGGCAATGGAACGATGCCTTCCACGAGATCGGGAAGAGTCTCGGGGTCAGGGTTGTGACCATGGCGAAGGGCGGCTGCTCGCCCCAGGAGTACCGCGTCATCAACGACGAGCTGAACCGCGAGTACACCGAGTGCGACAGCTGGCGGGAATCAGTCTTCAAGGAACTCGGGCAGCTCAAGCCCGATGTCATCGTCGTCGCCGACCGGACGCGCCGCGAGGCGACGAGGAAGGGCGCCGAAGCCACGTTCAAGGTCCTCAAGGCGACCGGCGCCGAACTTGTCTACATGACGGACACGCCCCAGCCTGGCCAGAACGTGCCCGACTGTCTCGCCACCCACGTCGACGACATCTCCTCCTGCAACAGGAAGCAGTACGAGGCACTCGAGTACACCGGCTTCCGGACCATGGAGCGGGAGGTGGCCGAGGAGTACGGCGCCTCGATCCTCGACACGGTGCCCGCGTTCTGCACGAAGGACGTCTGCCCGAGCGTGATCGGCGACCAGGTCGTCTACTTCGACTCGAGCCACATCACGTCGAGCTACTCGAAGACCCTGGAGCCCTTCATCAAGCCGACTCTGGAAGAGGCCCTGGCCGACTGACCCCGTGCACCGCGCCGCGTACCCGGCGGGCCTGAAGCTGCCTCTCGGCCAGCTGACCGTCCGCCGGGTACGCGACCTCCTCCAACGTCAGCCCGTGCGGCCGTACGACATGCACCGCACTGTCCCGCACCCGCGCGTCGAGGACCTTGCGGGGCCACTCCACTCCCCGGTGCCCGTCCCCCACGAACAACAGGGCACCCACCATCGACCGCACCTGGTTGTGGCAGAAGGCATCGGCCCGGACCTCGATCTCGACGACCCCGTCCGCCCGCCGCCGCACCCCGAAGTCGAGGATCTCGCGGATCGTCGTCGCTCCCTCACGCCTCTTCGCGTACGCCGCGAAGTCGTGCTCCCCGACGAGGGACTTGGCGGCGGCGTCCATGACCGCGACGTCCAACTCCCAGTCGTGCCACAGCACATGGTTGCGCAGCAGCGGATCCACACCACCGGGCCGGTCCCCCACCCGGTAGATGTACCGCCGCCACAGAGCGGCGAAGCGCGCATTGAACCCCGCCGGCGCCTCGGTGAGCCTCCACACCCGCACATCCTTCGGCAACCGCCCCGCCAGCCGCTTCAGCAGCTTCTCCCGATGCTCCTCCCACAGCCCCTCGGGCAGATCCACATGCGCCACCTGCCCTCGCGCATGCACCCCGGCGTCCGTCCGCCCGGCCACGGTCAGTTCGTACGTCACGTCCTTCGACCGCGTCACCGTCCGCAGCGCATCCTCGATCTCCCCCTGCACGGTCCGCCGTCCCCTGGCCTGCTTGGCCCATCCGGAGAACTCGGTTCCGTCGTAGGAGAGGTCGAGGCGGACACGGACGTAACCGGGCTGTACTTCGTCGCTCACCCCTGGATCCTCTCAGGAACGCGAGACGGGCCCGCCCCGAGGGGCGGACCCGCTGTGCCGGACGTGCAGGACGATCAGTGCCAGCCCCTGGGGTTCAGCACGATCTCGCCGGCGTCGTTCGCCGGATTGCCCTCGTTCGGCATCGTGTACGCGAAGAACGCCCGGCCGGTGGCGTTCCTGATCACCTCGTCGACGCGGAGACCGAAGGTGAAGGTGCGGGAGGCGTCCTCCAGGATCGGTGTGTCGATGGAGCAGAGGTAGTCGCCCTCGGCGCCCTCCCAGTCGGCGGGCCGGCAGGCCCCGGGAGCCGTGGTGGCCGTGGTCCCCGGAGGAAGGTCCACCCAGAAGGAGATCGGCTCGCCGCCGGAGCGGAGCAGGGCCAGCCAGGCGGGACCGTGGTTGGCGAAACCGACGTCCACCGACACCGTCTGCCCCTTGCGGGCCCGCAGCCGCTCACCGGTCAGGTCGAGGTCGAAGGTGTTCTTCGTCGGGAAGTCCATCTCCGCGTACTGCGTGTAGCCCGCCGGATCGGCGTCCGGCAGCCGCACCAGCCCCAGCTCCGGCCCGGTACCCGGCTGGTAGTCGCCCTCGGCCAGCAGGTCCGCCACCCGGTCGGCGGGCACCGCGCTGAAGGTGTAGGACATCGAGTCGTAGAGCGCGAAGGCGGCCGTCCCGATCGGGAAGGGGGCACTCAGCCCGTACGCCGCCCCTGCGGCGAACTCGCTGTCGAAGACACACAGCGCCGTGGACCACCCGCGCAGATCGTCGGGGTCACGTGGGTCGTACCAGCAGTTGCCGAAGGTGCTGGGGAAGGAGAGGCCCCGGGTGCCGGAGACCCGCAGCACGACGCCCTTGCCACCCAGACCGCCCTGGTTGCGGAAGCTCAGCGGTGCCTGGAAGGTGTCGCCGGCCCGGAAGCCCTCCGGCTCGCCCAGCTGCTTCATCCGCAGCTCGGGGCCGCCGACCAGCACGTCCACCGTGTGCCCGGTGAAGGCCAGGCCCTCGCCCGCGGCGGTGACGGAGATGGTGCCGAAGTCGCCCGCGGCGCTCTCGTCGGTCGCGTCGAGACGGATGCCACCGAGGTCGTTGTAGTCCTGTCCGGCGTAGATCTCGTAGTCACTGCAGGTCGCGACCAGCCCGTCGACGGAGCAGCCCCGCCACCCTCCGAGGCGGGAGAAGTCGACAGCAGCGACACCGGCCAGGGAGCTCGCGTCCACGGTGACCGTGTAGTCGCCCTGGTGGATCGGATGGATGACTCCGTTCTCGTCCGGTACCGGCTCGCCGGGCGCCCGGAGTCCGAGTTCGATCTGCGGCTCGCCCGGCTCACCGGGTTCGCCGGACTCCGGCTGCAGCGAGAGGTTCACGCTGTCGGGTCCGACGACGGACACCGGCAGTGGTTCCTCCTGGGCGGCGGCCGGAACGGCGAGCGCCGTAGCGGCCAGCGCGGCCAGCGCGAAGGCGGAGATGGTGCGCCGCACAGCGGCGAGAGACGTCATGGGACCCCCGTAAGTCAGACATCTGGCGCGCCCCCGGATAGGCGACGCGTATGCATGACCTATGAGCCAGCTGTGAGGTTGCCCTCTCTCACCCCGCACAACGCAAACGGGCCCGCCCCGAAAGGGGCAGGCCCGTCACAACGCGGAAGCGTCAGGCGTCCTTCGACTCCTCGGCCGGAGCCTCGGCGGCGTCCTCAGCCTCGTCGGCCTTGGTCGTGTCGACCTTGGTCTCCTCGGCAGCCGGAGCAGCCTCGGCGTCCTTGGCGGCACGCTTGGTGGCGGCCTCGGCCTCACCAGTCGCAGCCTGCGCGACCGTCAGCGCCTCGACCAGCTCGATGACAGCCATGGGCGCGTTGTCGCCACGGCGGTTACCGATCTTGGTGATGCGGGTGTAGCCACCGGGGCGGTTCTCGTAGCGCGGGCCGATCTCGGTGAAGAGCGTGTGGACGACGCTCTTGTCCGTGATCACCTGGAGCACCTGACGGCGGTTGTGAAGGTCGCCCTTCTTGCCCTTGGTGATCAGACGCTCGGCGTACGGACGCAGCTTGCGCGCCTTCGCCTCGGTGGTGGTGATACGGCCGTGCTCGAAGAGGCTCTTCGCGAGGTTCGCGAGGAGCAGCTTCTCGTGCGCGGCGCTGCCGCCCAGACGGGCACCCTTGGTGGGCTTCGGCATGTCTTTCTCCTTGGTATCTGCCCCGGCCGTATCAGGTACCGGGGTCAGGAACCCGGCGAGCGGATGCTCACCGGCAACAACCGATCAGTACTGCTCGGTCTCCACGAAACCCGCGTCCGCGTCGTCGTCGGCGCCGAAGGCGTCGGCGGCGGCGGTCGGGTCGAATCCGGGCGGGCTGTCCTTGAGGGCCAGGCCCATGCCGGCCAGCTTCGCCTTGACCTCGTCGATGGACTTCGCACCGAAGTTGCGGATGTCCAGGAGGTCGGCCTCGGAGCGGGCGACGAGCTCACCCACGGAGTGGATGCCCTCACGCTTGAGGCAGTTGTACGACCGAACGGTGAGCTCGAGCTCCTCGATCGGCAGGGCGAGATCAGCGGCAAGGGCGGCGTCCGTGGGGGACGGGCCCATGTCGATGCCCTCGGCGTCGATGTTGAGCTCGCGGGCCAGACCGAACAGCTCGACCAGGGTCTTACCGGCCGACGCCATGGCGTCACGCGGACGCATGGCCTGCTTGGTCTCGACGTCGACGATCAGCTTGTCGAAGTCGGTGCGCTGCTCGACACGGGTCGCCTCGACCTTGTACGTGACCTTCAGCACGGGGCTGTAGATGGAGTCGACCGGGATACGGCCGATCTCCTGGCCCACCTGCTTGTTCTGCACGGCGGAGACGTAACCGCGGCCGCGCTCGACCGTGAGCTCCATCTCCAGCTTGCCCTTGCCGTTGAGCGTGGCGAGGACGAGGTCGGGGTTGTGCACCTCGACACCGGCCGGGGGCGCGATGTCGGCGGCGGTGACCAGACCCGGGCCCTGCTTGCGCAGGTACATCACGACCGGCTCGTCGTGCTCCGAGGAGACGACCAGCTGCTTGATGTTGAGGATCAGGTCGGTGACGTCCTCCTTGACGCCCGGCACGGTGGTGAACTCGTGCAGAACGCCGTCGATGCGGATGCTGGTGACAGCAGCGCCGGGGATCGACGAGAGGAGGGTGCGACGGAGGGAGTTGCCGAGGGTGTAGCCGAAGCCCGGCTCCAGCGGCTCGATCACGAACCGGGAGCGGAATTCGTCGACGACCTCTTCGGTCAGTGACGGACGCTGAGCGATCAGCATGTGTGGATCAGATCCTTCTTTCGTGGACGCCCGCTATTTGACGCCCGACGGACCCGCACCGGCGAAAGCGCGGGGTACTGCAAGGGTACGGGCGGCACCGCCCCGAAGAGCCGTACCGCCCGCAACCTCAAGACAACCTGGCCTCAGACGCGGCGGCGCTTGGGCGGACGGCAGCCGTACTGCACCATGTGGGGGACGACCCCCACACCCCCAGCGGACAGCCGAGCCGCCCTGAGCCAGTGCGTCAGACGCGACGACGCTTCGGCGGACGGCAGCCGTTGTGCGGAGTGGGCGTGACGTCCTGGATCGAGCCGACCTCGAGGCCGGTGGCCTGGAGGGAGCGGATCGCGGTCTCACGGCCGGAGCCGGGACCCTTGACGAACACGTCCACCTTGCGCATGCCGTGCTCCTGCGCGCGGCGGGCGGCCGACTCGGCGGCCATCTGCGCGGCGAAGGGGGTGGACTTGCGCGAGCCCTTGAAGCCGACGTGGCCGGCGGAGGCCCAGGAGATCACGTTGCCCGAGGGGTCCGTGATCGAGACGATCGTGTTGTTGAACGTGCTCTTGATGTGCGCGTGGCCGTGAGCGACGTTCTTCTTTTCCTTGCGGCGCACCTTCTTGGCAGCGCCCTGACGACCCTTGGGGGGCATCTACTTCTCCTACGGGGAGGTGGTCGGTCCTACAGCGAAGACCGCTGATGAAGCGTTGTCCGCTGAGGACTACTTCTTGCCCGGCTTCTTCTTGCCGGCGATGGCGCGACGCGGGCCCTTGCGGGTACGAGCGTTCGTGCTGGTGCGCTGACCGCGGACGGGCAGGCCACGACGGTGGCGAATACCCTGGTAGCAGCCGATCTCGATCTTACGGCGGATGTCGCCCTGGATCTCGCGACGGAGGTCACCCTCGGTCTTGATGTTGTTGTCGACGTACTCACGAATCGCGACGAGCTGCTCCTCGGAGAGGTCGCGAACGCGAGTGTTCGGGTCGATGCCGGTCTCGGCCAGCGTCAGCTGGGACAGAGTGCGGCCGATACCGAACACGTAGGTCAGGGCGACCTCCACGCGCTTTTCGCGCGGGATGTCAACACCGGAAACGCGTGCCATTCAATGGCTCCTGGTGATCTTCGGAGGTCTTCCACAGAACCGGCTCCCAGCCGCCGTACCAGGTACGAACTGGGTCCCCGGCCTCCGAACCGGGGGTGTCAGACGAAGCACGTCTGGGCTCTGCGTATGAACTGTTCAACTTGCGTCGCGTGAAACTCTGCGAGAGCAGAGGGTCGGTCGTGCGTCAGCCCTGGCGCTGCTTGTGGCGCGGGTTCTCGCAAATGACCATGACCCGACCGTGACGGCGGATCACCCTGCACTTGTCGCAGATCTTCTTGACGCTCGGCTTGACCTTCATGGGATTGAGGTTCTCCGGGTCAGTGCCACCACCCCGCCGCAGCGGGATGCGGGCAAGATCTACTTGTACCGGTAGACGATCCGGCCACGCGTCAGGTCGTACGGAGACAGCTCCACCACGACCCGGTCGTCAGGGAGGATACGGATGTAGTGCATACGCATCTTTCCACTGATGTGAGCCAGGACCTGGTGGCCGTTCTGGAGCTCGACCTTGAACATGGCGTTCGGAAGAGACTCGACGACAGTGCCCTCGATCTCGATGGCACCTTGCTTCTTGGCCACGCTTCGCCCTTCGAATCGACTACCTTGATCGACTCCCCTGCCTTTCCCCTGAGGGGCGCATGCGGACATGCGAGTGCACGAGAGCCGACGAGTCAGTCTACGTCAGGCCACTCCGAAACACGAATCGAGGAAGGATGCCCGGGAACATAGATCGTTAAGCGAGCGGGTCGGGAGCGGCCGTGACCCCGTGCTCCGCCAGCTTCGCCCTGCCCCCGTCGGGAGCCGTGAGAACCAGCGGCCCCTCGTCCGTCAGCGCCACCGAGTGCTCCCAGTGGGACGACCACGTGCCGTCCGTCGTGATGACCGTCCAGTCGTCCGACAGGACCTCCGTCTTCGGCGTGCCCAGGGAGACCATCGGCTCGATGGCGAGGCAAAAGCCGGGGACCAGCTTGGGGCCCTTGCCGCGGCGGCGGTCGACGTAGTTGAGGAGGTGCGGGTCCATGTGCATCTCGGTGCCGATGCCGTGGCCGCCGTAGTCCTCGATGATGCCGTAGCGGCCGCCGCCGGGCTTGGGCTGGCGGCGGATGTACGTCTCGATGGCCCGGGAGACGTCCACGAGCCGGTTGCCCAGCTTCATCGCCGCGATGCCGGCCCACATCGACTCCTCGGTCACCCGGGAGAGTTCGATCAGCTCCGGGGCGTGCCCCGAGCCCACGAAGGCCGTGTAGGCCGCGTCGCCGTGCCAGCCGTCGATGATCGCGCCGCAGTCGATGGAGATGATGTCGCCGTCCTTGAGGACGACCTCGTCGGACGGGATGCCGTGGACGACGACCTCGTTCACGGAGGTGCAGATCGTCGCCGGGAAACCGCCGTACCCCAGGAAGTTCGGCTTCGCGTCGTGCTCCGCGAGCACCTTGCGCGCGACCTGGTCGAGATCCTTGGTCGTGGCCCCGGGCACCGCGGCCTCTCGGGTCGCCGCGTGGATGGCGGCGACGACCAGTCCCGCCTCGCGCATCTTGGCGATCTGCTCGGGGGTCTTGATCTGCACCATGCGGCGGTGGCCTTTCTGAAACCGGGGAAACCTGGCAGGGGACGGGCGCCTTCAACGATACGTGCACCCACACAGCAGCCGCGGCCCCCTCGGAAGGGAACCGCGGCTGTCGTACTCGCAAAAACCGCTACGCGGCGTCGCCCTCGTGCTGGAGCGCCTCCATGGCGCGGCCGGTGACGTCCTCCACCTTCCCGAGCGCCGAGATCGTGACCACCAGGCCCTGGGCCTTGTAGTAGTCGATGATCGGCTCGGTCTGGGTGTGGTAGACCTCCAGGCGCTTGCGGACCGTCTCCTCGGAGTCGTCGTCACGCTGGTACAGCTCGCCGCCGCAGACGTCACAGACGCCGTCCTGCTTCGGTGCCTTGTACGAGACGTGGAAGACATGCGCCGAGTCGTGGCGGCAGATGCGGCGGCCGGCGATGCGCTTGACGACCTCCTCCTCGGGTACCTCGAGGTCCAGCACCGCGTCCAGCTTCATGCCCTCGTGCTGCAGCATCTCGTCGAGCGACTCGGCCTGCGAGACGTTCCGCGGGAAGCCGTCCAGCAGGAAGCCGTTCTCGGCGTCGGGCTGCTCCATGCGGTCCTTGGCCATCCCGATGGTGACCTCGTCCGGAACCAGGTTGCCCGCGTCCATGTAGGACTTCGCGAGTTTGCCGAGGTCCGTCTGCCGGCTGATGTTGGCGCGGAACAGGTCGCCCGTGGAGATGTGCGGGATCGACAGGTTCTGGGCGAGGAACGCGGCCTGCGTTCCCTTACCGGCGCCCGGCGGCCCGACGAGGACGATACGCATCAGCGGAGGAACCCTTCGTAATTGCGCTGCTGGAGCTGGCTCTCGATCTGCTTCACCGTCTCGAGACCCACACCCACGATGATCAGGATGCTTGTCCCGCCGAAGGGGAAGTTCCCGCTTGCGTTGAAGCCGACCAACGCCATTGTCGGTACAAGAGCGATCAGACCCAGATACAGCGACCCCGGCCAGGTGATCCGGTTGAGCACGTACGAGAGGTACTCAGCGGTCGGTCGGCCAGCCCGGATGCCCGGGATGAAGCCACCATACTTCTTCATGTTGTCGGCGACTTCCTCGGGGTTGAAGGAGATCGCCACATAGAAGAACGCGAAGAAAACGATGAGCAAGAAGTACATGCTGATGTAAATCGGGTGGTCGCCCTTGGTGAGGTTGGCCTCGATCCAGGTCTTCCAGCTCGACGTACCACTCGAGAACTGCGCCACCAGCGCCGGGATGTACAGCAGCGACGACGCGAAGATGACGGGGATCACACCGGCCTGGTTGACCTTCAGCGGGATGTACGTCGACGTACCGCCGTAGGAACGACGGCCGATCATGCGCTTCGCGTACTGCACCGGGATACGGCGCTGGGCCTGCTCGACAAAGACCACCAGGCCGACCATGACCAGGCCGACCGCGATGACGGTGCCGAACTCGATCCAGCCGTCGGCCAGGGTGCCCTGCTTCTTGATGGCCCACAGGGCGGACGGGAAGGTGGCGGCGATCGAGATGAACATCAGGATCGACATGCCGTTGCCGATGCCGCGGTCGGTGATGAGCTCACCGAGCCACATGACGACGGCCGTACCGGCGGTCATCGTGATGACCATGACGATCGTGGTGAAGATCGCGCGGTCCGGGACGATGCTCGACGCGACGGTGCAGCCGGAGAAGAGAGCGCCGCTGCGAGCGGTGGCCACGAGGCCGGTGCCCTGCAGGATGGCGAGCGCCACGGTGAGGTAACGAGTGTACTGCGTGATCTTCGCCGTACCGGCCTGGCCCTCCTTCTTGAGGGCTTCCAGGCGTGGGATCACCACGGTCAGCAGCTGCAGAATGATGCTCGCCGTGATGTACGGCATGATGCCGAGCGCGAAGATCGTGATCTGCAGCAGCGCGCCACCGCTGAACATGTTGACCAGACCGAAGAGGCCCTGGTTGCCGGAGGCCTCGGTCACACACTGCTGGACTGCCGTGTAGTTGACGCCAGGGATCGGAATGTGGGTACCCACCCGGTACACCACGATGATGGCGAGCGTGAAGAGCAGCTTCTTGCGCAGGTCGGGCGTCCTGAACGCCCGGGCGAACGCGGTGAGCACGGTGCCTCCTGCGACCCCCGCGCTACTGCGAAGGGTGACGGTCTTGAGGTTCGACGAATATGTGGGAAAGCAGTGCAGGCCACCTTACCGGCGACAAGGCCTGCGGTGGAACGACCGACCGGGGATACCTCGTTGTGAGGTATCCCCGGTCGGGGCTGCTTACGTCATCGAGACGCCTGCGGATCTCAGACGAGCTCGGTGACCGTGCCACCGGCGGCGGTGATCTTCTCCTTGGCGGAGCCGGAGACGGCGTCGACCGTCACCTGCAGCGCCACGGAGATCTCGCCCTGGCCGAGGACCTTGACGAGGCTGTTCTTGCGAACGGCACCCTTGGCGACGAGCCCCTCGACGGTGACCTCGCCACCCTCCGGGTACAGCGCGCCCAGCTTGTCGAGGTTCACGACCTGGTACTCGGTCTTGAACGGGTTCTTGAAGCCCTTCAGCTTCGGAAGACGCATGTGGAGGGGCATCTGGCCACCCTCGAAGCGCTCCGGAACCTGGTAGCGGGCCTTCGTACCCTTGGTACCACGACCAGCCGTCTTACCCTTCGACGCCTCACCACGACCCACACGGGTCTTGGCGGTCTTGGCGCCCGGGGCGGGACGGAGGTTGTGGATCTTGAGCGGGTTGTTCTCCGCCATGATCAGTCGACCTCCTCGACCGTCACGAGGTGGCGGACGGTGTGCACCATGCCGCGGAACTCGGGACGATCCTCCTTGACGACCTGCGTGTTGATGCCCTTGAGACCAAGGGAGCGCAGGGTGTCACGGTGGTTCTGCTTGCTGCCGATGTACGACTTCGTCTGCGTGATCTTGAGCTGAGCCATTACGCAGCACCAGCCCCGGCACGCGCACGCAGCAGAGCCGCGGGAGCGACGTCCTCGAGGGGCAGACCACGGCGGGCCGCGATCTCCTCGGGACGCTGCAGACCCTTCAGGGCCGCCACGGTCGCGTGCACGATGTTGATCGCGTTCGACGAGCCGAGCGACTTCGACAGGATGTCGTGAACGCCGGCGCACTCGAGCACGGCACGCACCGGGCCACCGGCGATAACGCCGGTACCGGGGGACGCCGGCTTGAGCAGGACGACGCCCGCCGCCTTCTCACCCGTGATCGGGTGCGGGATGGTGCCCTGGATACGGGGGACCTTGAAGAAGTGCTTCTTGGCCTCCTCAACACCCTTGGCGATGGCGGCCGGCACCTCCTTGGCCTTGCCGTAGCCGACACCCACGGTGCCGTCACCGTCGCCCACTACGACGAGCGCAGTGAAGCTGAAGCGACGACCACCCTTCACAACCTTGGCGACGCGGTTGATCGCGACAACGCGCTCAACGTACGCGGTCTTCTCGGCGGCAGCAGCGCCGCCGTCACGGCCCTTCCGGTCCCGCCGCTCGCCGCCACCGGCACCGCTTCCACGGCGCTGGGGTCCAGCCATTGGATTACCTCTCTCTTTCCGCTAGCTACGGAAGCGGCTCAGAACTTGAGCCCGGCTTCGCGGGCGGCGTCCGCCAGGGCGGCGATGCGCCCGGCGTACTGGTTGCCACCACGGTCGAATACGACAGCCTCGACACCGGCGGCCTTGGCGCGCTCGGCAACCAGGGCGCCGACCGACTTGGCCTGCGCGGACTTGTCGCCCTCGCCGCCGCGGATCGTGGTGTCCAGGGTCGACGCCGACGCCAGGGTGTGACCCTTGATGTCGTCGATGACCTGGGCCACGATGTGGCGGTTGGAGCGCGTCACGACCAGGCGCGGACGCTCAGCCGTACCCGAGATGTGCTTACGGATCCGGATGTGGCGACGCTTGATCGCGGCACGCTTGTAAGCGTCGCCCTTGAGGATCTTCTGTCCGTATGCCATGGCTTACTTACCCGCCTTTCCGACCTTGCGGCGGATGACTTCGCCCTCGTACTTGACACCCTTGGCCTTGTACGGGTCGGGCTTGCGCAGCTTGCGGATGTTGGCCGCAACCTCGCCAACCTTCTGCTTGTCGATGCCCTCGACCGAGAAATGGGTCGGGTTCTCCACCTTGAAGGTGATCCCCTCGGGGGCCTCGACGGTGATCGAGTGGCTGTAGCCGAGCGCGAACTCGAGGTTCGATCCCTTGGCCGCAACGCGGTAACCGACACCGCTGATCTCGAGCTTCTTCACGTAACCCTGGGTCACGCCGGTGATCATGTTCGCCACCAGCGTGCGGGACAGGCCGTGCAGGGCCTTGTTCTGACGCTCGTCGTTGGGGCGGGTGACGTTCAGAACGCCGTCCTCACCCTTGGCGATGTCGATCGGCGCGGCAACGGTGTGGCTCAGGGATCCCTTGGGACCCTTCACCGAAACCGTACGGCCGTCGATGGTGACGTCCACGCCGGCGGGAACCGTGATGGGGAGCTTGCCAATACGCGACATAGCTGTTTCCTCCGTTCCCTTCCGCTACCAGACGTAGGCGAGGACTTCCCCACCCACGCCCTTCTTGCCGGCCTGCTTGTCGGTGAGGAGCCCGTGCGACGTGGAGATGATCGCCACGCCGAGGCCGCCCAGCACCTTCGGCAGGGAGGTGGACTTCGCGTAAACCCGGAGACCGGGCTTGGAGATCCGCTTGATGCCCGCGATGGAGCGCTCACGGTTCGGGCCGAACTTCAGCTCGAGAACGAGGTTCTTGCCGACCTCGGCGTCCTCGACCTTCCAGCCCGTGATGAAGCCCTCCTGCTGGAGGATCTCCGCGATGTGAGACTTGATCTTGGACGCCGGCATCGTCACGGAGTCGTGGTATGCCGAGTTCGCGTTCCGCAGACGCGTAAGCATGTCTGCGATCGGATCAGTCATGGTCATGAATTGGCCTTCGGCCTCTCTCGCCGGGGTTTCCAGGTGCCCATCCCTCTCCTCGATCCGAGACGAGGCGGGTGCGGTGCGGTGGACCTACGGCGTAGTAAGTCGTACGGGCGTCAGGCGCCCAACCCTCCAAGCCTAAGCCATGAAAGGGTGGGCGCCTGACACGCCCATTGCTTACCGAGAGCTTCGGGAATCCCTAAAAGGGGGATTACCAGGAGCTCTTGGTCACGCCCGGCAGCTCGCCACGGTGAGCCATCTCACGAAGGCAGACGCGGCACAGGCCGAACTTGCGGTACACGGAGTGCGGACGGCCGCAGCGCTGGCAGCGCGTGTAGCCGCGAACACCGAACTTGGGCTTGCGAGCAGCCTTGGCAATCAGAGCCTTCTTCGCCATCTCGCTCACGCCTCCTTGAAGGGGAAGCCGAGGTGACGAAGGAGCGCACGGCCCTCAGCGTCGTTGGTCGCCGTGGTCACCACGGTGATGTCCATGCCCCGGGTACGGTCGATCTTGTCCTGGTCGATCTCGTGGAACATGACCTGCTCGGTGAGACCGAAGGTGTAGTTGCCACGGCCGTCGAACTGCTTGGGGGACAGACCACGGAAGTCGCGGATGCGCGGCAGCGCGAGCGACAGGGTGCGGTCCAGGAACTCCCACATGCGGTCGCCACGGAGTGTGACGTGGGCACCGATCGGCTGGCCCTCACGCAGCTTGAACTGCGCGATGGACTTGCGGGCCTTGGTGACGGCCGGCTTCTGACCGGTGATCGTGGTGAGGTCGCGGATGGCGCCCTCGATCAGCTTGGAGTCGCGGGCGGCGTCGCCCACACCCATGTTGACCACGATCTTGACGAGGCCGGGGATCTGCATGACGTTCTCGTACTTGAACTCGTCACGCAGCTTGCCCGCGATCTCCTCGCGGTACTTCGTCTTGAGACGCGGAGTCGTGGTGGTAGCCATCAGATGTCCTCACCCGTCCGCTTGGCAACGCGGATCTTGTTGCCCTCGTCGTCGAAGCGGTAACCGACACGCGTGACAACCTTGTTGCCGTCCTTCTCAACGACCAGCTGGACGTTGGAGACGTGGATCGGCGCCTCGGTCGTGACGATGCCACCGGCCTGCGAACCGCGAGCGGTCGGGCCGGCCTTGGTGTGCTTCTTGACCCGGTTGACACCCTCGACCAGGACACGGTCCTCACGGGGGAAGGCCGCGATGACCTTGCCCTGCTTGCCCTTGTCCTTACCGGTGATGACCTGGACCAGGTCGCCCTTCTTGATCTTCATGCTTACAGCACCTCCGGAGCCAGCGAGATGATCTTCATGAACTTCTTCTCGCGCAGCTCGCGCCCGACCGGGCCGAAGATGCGGGTACCGCGAGGGTCGCCGTCGTTCTTCAGAATGACGGCGGCGTTCTCGTCGAAGCGGATGTACGAGCCGTCCGGACGGCGGCGCTCCTTGACGGTGCGAACGATGACCGCCTTGACGACGTCACCCTTCTTCACGTTGCCACCGGGGATCGCGTCCTTGACGGTGGCGACGATGACGTCACCGATGCCCGCGTAGCGGCGACCGGAGCCACCGAGCACACGGATGCAAAGGATCTCCTTCGCACCAGTGTTGTCGGCGACACGCAGTCGCGACTCCTGCTGGATCACGTCTATCTCCTGTTTGTCTGCCGGTTCCCCGCAGGGGCCTCAGTACGAGGGCCCCTGCGGAGCCTGGCGGAACTGTCCTGCGGGTTTGCCCGCAGGAATTACTTGGCCTTCTCGAGGATCTCGACGACGCGCCAGCGCTTGGTCGCCGACAGCGGGCGGGTCTCCGCGAGGAGGACCCGGTCGCCGACGCCGGCAGCGTTCTGCTCGTCGTGCGCCTTGAGCTTGTTGGTACGGCGGATGACCTTGCCGTACAGCGCGTGCTTGACGCGGTCCTCGACGGCGACGACGACGGTCTTGTCCATCTTGTCGCTGACGACGAGACCCTCACGGGTCTTGCGGAAGCCGCGGGCCTCTGCAGTCTGCTCAGTCACGTTGCTCTCACTCATCAGGCGCTCTCCACCGTCTCGATGCCCAGCTCGCGCTCACGCATCAGGGTGTAGATCCGCGCGATGTCCTTACGGACGGCCTTGAGCCGACCGTGGTTCTCGAGCTGACCCGTCGCCGCCTGGAAGCGGAGGTTGAACAGCTCTTCCTTGGCTTCGCGGAGCTTGTTGAGAAGCTCCTCGTCACCCAGTTCGCGCAGCTCGGACGCCTTGGTACCGGCCGACATCACGCTTCACCTGCCTCGCGCTTGACGATCCGGCACTTCATCGGCAGCTTGTGGGCTGCGCGAGTAAGGGCCTCACGGGCGATCTTCTCGTTGGGGTAAGACAGCTCGAACATGACCCGGCCCGGGTGCACGTTCGCGATCCACCACTCCGGCGAACCCTTACCGGAACCCATGCGGGTCTCGGCAGGCTTCTTCGTGAGCGGGCGGTCCGGGTAGATGTTGATCCAGACCTTGCCACCACGCTTGATGTGGCGGGTCATCGCGATACGGGCCGCCTCGATCTGGCGGTTGGTCACGTACGCCGGCGTGAGGGCCTGAATGCCGTACTCGCCGAACGCGACCGTCGTACCGCCCTTGGCCTGACCACGGCGCTTCGGGTGGTGCTGCTTGCGGTGCTTGACCCTACGGGGGATCAGCATTTTGGTCAGGCCTCCGTTCCGGTGCTCTCAGCCGGAGCGGCGGCAGCGGGAGCCTCAGCCTTGGGGGCCTCGGCGCCGGCAGCCTGCTGCGGCTTGCGACCGCGCCGCTCGCCACCGCCACGGCCACCACGGGCCGGGCGGTCGGCGCCGCCACCGCGAGCCGGGCGGTTACCCGCACGGGCGGCAGCGTTCTCGGCGCGGACCTCGGCGATGTTCTTGACATCGCCCTTGTAGATCCAGACCTTCACACCGATGCGGCCGAAGGTCGTCTTGGCCTCGAAGAAGCCGTAGTCCACGTTCGCGCGGAGCGTGTGCAGGGGCACGCGGCCCTCGCGGTAGAACTCCGAGCGGGACATCTCGGCGCCGCCGAGGCGGCCACCGCACTGGATCTTGATGCCCTTGGCGCCGGCCTTCATCGCCGACTGCATGCTCTTACGCATGGCGCGGCGGAAGGAGACGCGGGAGGAGAGCTGCTCGGCGACGGCCTGAGCAACCAGCTGAGCGTCCGTCTCGGGGTTCTTGACCTCGAGGATGTTCAGCTGGACCTGCTTGCCCGTGAGCTTCTCGAGGTCACCGCGGATGCGGTCGGCCTCGGCGCCACGGCGGCCGATGACGATGCCCGGACGCGCGGTGTGGATGTCCACACGCACACGGTCACGGGTGCGCTCGATCTCCACCTTGGAGATACCGGCGCGCTCCATGCCGGACGTCATCATCCGACGGATGGCGACGTCTTCCTTGACGTAGTCCTTGTACAGCTTGTCGGCGTACCAACGGGACTTGAAGTCCGTGGTAATGCCGAGCCGGAACCCATGCGGGTTAACCTTCTGGCCCATTACCGGGTTCCTTCCTTGCTGCTGACGACCACGGTGATGTGGCTGGTCCGCTTGCGGATCCGGTAGGCACGGCCCTGGGCGCGCGGACGGAACCGCTTCAGGGTCGGGCCCTCGTCGACGTACGCCTCGGAGATGACGAGGCTGCCGGCGTCGGTGTGGTCGTAGTTGTGTGCGGCGTTGGCGATGGCGCTGTCGAGCACCTTGCCGACGGGCACGGAGGCGGCCTGCGGAGCGAATCGCAGGACCGCCTGAGCCTCCGTGGCGTCCATGCCACGGATAAGGTCCACCACGCGGCGGGCCTTCATGGGCGTAACGCGGATGTACCGCGCCTGGGCCCTGGCTTCCATGGTTGTCCCTCTCAGTTACTTACGTGTCTGAATGCGATCCGCGTTTAGCGGCGCTTCGACTTCCGGTCGTCCTTGACGTGACCCCGGAAGGTGCGCGTCGGCGAGAACTCGCCGAGCTTGTGGCCGACCATCGACTCGGTGACGAACACCGGGATGTGGGTCTTGCCGTTGTGCACCGCGAGCGTGTGGCCGAGCATGGCCGGCACGATCATGGAGCGACGGGACCAGGTCTTGATGACGTTCTTGGAACCGGCTTCGTTCTGGGCGTCCACCTTCTTGATCAGGTGGTCGTCGACGAAGGGCCCCTTCTTGAGACTGCGCGGCATCTAAACCCGCTCCTAGCGCTTCTTGTTCGTCTTGCGGCGGCGGACGATGTACTTGTTCGAAGCCTTCTTCGGCGAACGAGTACGACCCTCCTTCTGACCCCAGGGGCTGACCGGGTGGCGACCACCGGAGGTCTTGCCCTCACCACCACCGTGGGGGTGGTCAACCGGGTTCATCGCCACACCGCGAACGGTCGGGCGGACGCCCAACCAGCGCTTGCGGCCGGCCTTACCCCAGTTGATGTTGCTCTGCTCGGCGTTGCCGACCTCGCCGACCGTGGCGCGGCAGCGCTGGTCGACCAGGCGGATCTCACCGGACGGCATACGAAGGTGGGCCATCGTGCCCTCCTTCGCCAGCAGCTGCACGGAGGCACCGGCGGAGCGGGCGAACTTGGCGCCGCCACCCGGACGGATCTCGATCGCGTGGATCGTGGTACCGACCGGGATGTTGCGGAGCGCCAGGTTGTTGCCCGGCTTGATGTCGGCCCCGGGACCGTTCTCGACGCGGTCACCCTGCTGCAGGTTGCGCGGGGCGAGGATGTAGCGCTTCTCGCCGTCCGCGTAGTGCAGCAGCGCGATGCGCGCGGTGCGGTTGGGGTCGTACTCGATGTGCGCGACCTTCGCCGGCACGCCGTCCTTGTCGTGACGACGGAAGTCGATCACGCGGTAGGCGCGCTTGTGTCCGCCACCCTGGTGGCGAACGGTCACACGACCGGCGTTGTTACGGCCGCCCTTGCTGTGCAGCGGGCGGACCAGCGACTTCTCCGGCGTGGACCGCGTGACCTCGACGAAGTCGGCGACGCTGGAGCCACGACGGCCCGGCGTAGTCGGCTTGTACTTGCGGATTCCCATTTCTCAGTCCTCGTCCGATATCGGACGATCCGACCCGCTTACGCGGTCGGACCGCCGAAGATGTCGATACGGTCGCCCTCGGCAAGGGTCACGATCGCGCGCTTGCTGTCGGCACGCTTGCCGAAGCCGGTGCGGGTCCGCTTGCGCTTGCCCTGGCGGTTGATCGTGTTGACGCCGGTGACCTTGACCGAGAAGACCGCCTGGACGGCCTGCTTGATCTGGGTCTTGTTGGCGCCGGGGGCCACGATGAACGTGTACTTGCCCTCGTCGAGAAGCGCGTAGCTCTTCTCGGACACGACCGGCTTCAGCAGGACGTCACGGGGGTCCGTGAAGGCCTTGCTCGCCGGAGTGACGACGGTGTTCTTGCCCTCGGTCTCGTGGCGACGCGCCTTGGCGACGCGCGCGGCCTTGGCTGCCTTGGCGGCCTTCGAGGCGATGCTCGGGTGACGCGTAGCCATCAGGCTTCGCTCCCTTCGGTGTCAGCGGCCTTGGGGCCAGACACGAAGGACTCGAAAGCGGCCTGGGTGAAGACCACGTCGTCCGAGACGAGAACGTCGTACGTGTTCAGCTGGCCCGGCTCCAGGATGTGGACCTGGGGCAGGTTGCGAGCGGACAGCCACGCGGCCTCGTCGGCACGGTCGATGACGAGCAGCAGGTTCTTGCGCTCGCTGATCTTGCCGAAGAGCGTCTTCGCGGCCTTCGTCGAAGGCGACTCGCCCTCGATGACGCCGGAGACGACGTGGATGCGGTTGTTGCGGGCCCGGTCGGTGAGGGCGTGGCGCAGAGCCGCGGCCTTCATCTTCTTCGGGGTCCGCTGCGAGTAGTCACGCGGCGTGGGGCCGTGGACGACACCACCGCCGGCGAACTGCGGCGCACGGGTCGAACCCTGGCGGGCGCGGCCGGTGCCCTTCTGGCGGTAGGGCTTCTTGCCGCCACCGCGGACCTCGCCACGACGCTTGACCTTGTGCGTGCCCTGACGGGCGGCGGCCAGCTGCGCGACGACGACCTGGTGAAGCAGCGGAATGCTGATCTTCTCTACGTCGAAGATCTCGGCCGGGAGCTCAACGGTCCCGGCGGTGTCGCCGGAGGGCGACAGAATGTCAATGGTGCTCATAGTCCTCAGGCCCCCTTGGCCGCGGTGCGGACCAGGACGAGGCCGCCGTTCGGACCAGGAACCGCGCCCTTGATGAGGAGCAGGCCCTTCTCCGCGTCAACGGCGTGAACGGTCAGGTTCTGGGTGGTGACCCGCTCGTTGCCCATACGACCCGCCATGCGGAGGCCCTTGAACACGCGGCCCGGGGTGGCGCAGCCACCGATGGAACCGGGAGAGCGGTGCTTGCGCTGGGTGCCGTGACCGGCGCCGAGGCCCTTGAAGTTGTGACGCTTCATGACACCGGCGAAGCCCTTGCCCTTGCTCTTGCCGGTCACGTCGACCTTGATGCCGGCCTCGAACACCTCAGCGGTGATCTCCTGGCCGAGGGTGTACTCGCTGGCGTCAGCGGTACGGATCTCGACGAGGTGGCGGCGGGGAGTGACGTCGGCCTTGGCGAAGTGGCCCTTGAGGGGCTTGTTCACCTTGCGCGGGTCGATCTCGCCGAACGCGATCTGGACGGACTCGTAACCGTCGACATCGTTCGTACGGACCTGGGTCACGACATTGGGGCTGGCCTTGACGACGGTGACCGGAACAACACGGTTGTTCTCGTCCCACACCTGCGTCATGCCGAGCTTCTCGCCCAGGATGCCCTTGATCTGCTTAGCCATCGTTCAGATCACCGGCCTCAGAGCTTGATCTCGATGTCGACACCGGCCGGGAGGTCGAGTCGCATCAGAGAGTCAACGGTCTTGGGGGTCGGGTCGAGGATGTCGATCAGACGCTTGTGCGTGCGCATCTCGAAGTGCTCGCGCGAGTCCTTGTACTTGTGCGGCGACTTGATGACGCAGTACACGTTCTTCTCAGTGGGCAGCGGCACCGGGCCCGCGACCGACGCACCAGTGCGCGTCACCGTCTCGACGATCTTCTTCGCCGAGGAGTCGATGACCTCGTGGTCGTAGGCCTTGAGCCGGATGCGGATCTTCTGTCCCGCCATGGCTACTCCGTAGTCCTGTCTCTTTTACAGCTCTGGAACCCGGTGTTCCGTGACTTTCGCCGACCCACGCGGTCGGGCGTGTCGCACTCTCACTGACACAGATGTCCCTTGTTCGAACATCCCTGATCTGGGAAAGAGTTCACCGGGCGCCTGGCCAGTGCCGCACTCCACTTCCCGGAAGATTCCCGTACGTCCGCCCCAGCGCTGCCATGTGGCAGTTAGGGCGACGAGTACTGTGGGACTCGCTTCCAGGCCTCCCGGCGGGAGGCGCGCAGCATCAACACTCGACCGAGCAACCCCGCTAGTCTGCCATACGGGGCAGGGGCCTGGCCAATCGAGCCGGAGACCATACCCCGGGAGTGACGCAGATCAAACACCGGCCGGGCCGGCCGAGGAACCGGGAAGCTCCGTACGGGACTCAGGCGTTCGCGTTCCGCAGCCTCGCGAACGACGTGTCCAGGCCCCGCTTCAGCAGCCGTGCCACCGGCCGTTCCACGAGCCGGTGCACCAGCCAGCCCAGCAGCATGAACCCGGCGATCACGGAGACGACCAGCAGACGGGCGTCCATGGTGTCGCGCAGGCGGTTGATGACCGCCGTACCGGCCGCGTAGTGCATCAGATACAGCGGATACGTCAGCGCGCCCGCCGTCACCAGCCACTTCCAGCGGATGCGGTCCGTGGCGCCGAGGGCGATGGCGACCATGACGAGCAGGAACACGGTGAAGATCGCCACGCTCCCCCGCCACCCCGACACATGCTCGACCTCGTCGATCCTGATGCCCAGTTCGCGCTGGCCCATCAGCCAGGCCATCGCCAGGATGCCCCACAGCAGCAGGTCCTGGCCGAAGCGGTGCATCAGATGGAGGGCGAGGCCCGCGATGAAGTACCAGGCGCCCTCGGGGTTGGCGACCAGTTCCAGCAGGGGGAGCTCCGAGATCGGGGCGAGCATGGCCGCGGCGCCCCACACACAGCAGAACACGACGACCTTGCGGTAGGTCAGGCCGCTCCACACGACCACCAGGAACAGCAGGTAGAAACGCAGCTCCGACCAGAGGGTCCAGTAGACGCCGTCGACGTTCATGACGCCCGAACCGGACTGGAGCATCGTGATGTTGAGGAGTACGTCCCGCATGCGCAGGCGGTCCCATACGCCGGGCAGCAGCATCAGGACGGTGGTGGTGAACGCGATGGCGAACCAGTACGCCGGATACAGCCGGATCACCCGTGACGTGAAGAACTGTCTGGGGGTACGGCCCCAGCAGGACATGCAGATGACGAAGCCGCTGATCACGAAGAAGATCTCGACGCCGATCCAGCCGTAGGAGGCGAACCGGAAGACCGTCGGCATGAGGTCGGAGACCGGACGGTCCCAGATGCGGTTGCCCGGCTGGTCGACGCGATGGGTGCCCGCGTAGTGGTGCACGGCGACCATCAGGGCGGCGAGGAGCCGGATGCCGTCGACGGCGTACAGCCGGCGGCCGGCGCGGTCGCGTACGGCGGAGTGCCGGGCGGCGCGGGTGGGCTGCCCCGGCGGGGCGGGCACGGTGAGGGGCGGAAGCGGCTGCTGCAGGTCGCTGACGACCCGTCGGGGTATCGACGTTCGGCGCTCCGCGTCCTGCATCGACACCTGCGTGTCCGTCCGTCCTCGCGAGGAAATCCGGGGCCGGGAGTGGCCACCGGACGCCTCAGGCTACGACCCTCACCACCACCCCACAGCGACCAGACAAGAACATTTCCCCCACCGGCGCCGGGGAGTTGCCGCAAACCTCGCCGAACCGCTCCGCAGAGTTCCCCCAGACTTCACTTGACGTCTTGTCAGAACGTCACGCCCGTCCCGATGATCTCAGCCATGTACAAACGAAGACGCATCACAGGCACCTACGCCGGAGCCGCCCTCGCCGCCGGCCTGCTCCCCGGTGTCTCCCCCGTGGCCGACACCCCCTCCTGGGACTTCCTCCTCAGCGGCTCGGTCCTGCTGATCGTCGGTCAGCTCATCCACTGCTACCCGAGCGCCATCAGGACGTCCCCGTGGATCCTCTTCGGCGCGATCGGCATCGTCCAGGACACGCTGGTCTGGCTCCTCGTCTCCTGGATCAGCGCGCGGCTGGACTACGGCATGCACGTCGACTCCTTCGTCACGGCCCTGGCGGCCGGCGCGATCGTCCGCTGCCTGGCCCTCGCCCTCATGACGGTCGGCCCGCAGCCGGCGCCGGACCCGCAGGCGGGCTGAAGCCGTGAGCGAGACCGTCCACTCGGTTGTCCGGGGCAGACCCGTACTGGCGGCCCGACCACGCTGCCGGAGACCGCTCCGCGGCACTCGTGACCCGGCCGGCCCCCGAGGACGGCGGCGGCTTCGGCACCGCGATCGCCGTGAACTGGTACGACACCGTCACCGCCGTCGACTGCGGCGGCAACCTGACCCGGATCGACTGCCCGTCCTGCGGCGGCGATCGGCCACGAGTGGTACGGGATCTGCTCGAGGCGCACCGTGCGGGTTCGCCCGGTTCGAGATCGCCGTACGGGATCCGGACCAGGCGCCGTTCGACGAGCCGGAGCTCGACGCCGTCGCAGAAGCCCTCGGACATCCCGTGCGGCAACCGTCGCCCGCATCCGAACCCGCGCATGCGAAAAGGCCCGTACGACCGAAGTCGTACGGGCCCCTTCAGAGACCTACCGGGTCAAGATCAGGCGTTGATCTTGGTGACCTGGCCGGCGCCCACCGTGCGACCACCCTCACGGATGGCGAACTTCAGGCCCTCTTCCATGGCGACGGGCTGGATGAGCTCCACCTTCATCTCGGTGTTGTCACCCGGCATGACCATCTCGGTGCCCTCGGGGAGGGTCACCACGCCGGTCACGTCCGTCGTACGGAAGTAGAACTGCGGACGGTAGTTGTTGAAGAACGGCGTGTGGCGGCCACCCTCGTCCTTGGACAGGATGTAGGCCTGCGCCTCGAACTCGGTGTGCGGGGTGACCGAGCCCGGCTTGATGATGACCTGGCCGCGCTCGACGTCCTCGCGCTTGATGCCACGGAGGAGCAGACCGACGTTCTCACCGGCCTGGCCCTCGTCGAGCAGCTTGCGGAACATCTCGATACCGGTGACCGTGGTGGTGGTCTTCTCGGTCTTGATGCCGATGATGTCGACGGTCTCGTTGACCTTGAGGACACCACGCTCGATACGACCGGTGACGACGGTGCCACGACCGGTGATCGTGAAGACGTCCTCGATCGGCATCAGGAACGGCTTGTCGACGTCACGCTCGGGCTGCGGGATGGACTCGTCGACGGCCTTCATCAGGTCGAGGACGGTCTGGCCCCACTCCTTGTCACCCTCGAGCGCCTTGAGCGCCGAGACCTTGACGACCGGCAGGTCGTCGCCCGGGAACTCGTACTCGGAGAGGAGCTCACGCACCTCGAGCTCGACGAGCTCCAGGATCTCCTCGTCGTCCACCATGTCGGCCTTGTTCAGGGCGACGACGATGTAGGGAACGCCGACCTGGCGGGCCAGGAGCACGTGCTCCTTGGTCTGCGGCATCGGGCCGTCGGTGGCGGCGACCACGAGGATGGCGCCGTCCATCTGCGCCGCACCCGTGATCATGTTCTTGATGTAGTCCGCGTGACCGGGGCAGTCGACGTGGGCGTAGTGACGCGTCTCGGTCTGGTACTCGACGTGCGCGATGGAGATGGTGATACCGCGCTGGCGCTCCTCGGGAGCCTTGTCGATCTGGTCGAACGCCGAGGCCTCGTTCAGGTCGGGGTACGCGTCGTGCAGCACCTTGGTAATGGCGGCCGTAAGGGTCGTCTTACCGTGGTCGATGTGACCAATGGTGCCGATGTTGACGTGGGGCTTAGTCCGCTCGAACTTCGCCTTCGCCACGGGGTCCTCCTGTGGAGTGGTTCTGAACGCCTTGCTTCATCGGCGCCAGGTGATCTTTGCTGGAAAGCCTCGGCCCGGGGGCACTCCCCCCGCAAATGCGGGTGAATGCCCCTCCGGGCTCCGGAGTCAAGCCTAAAGCGTGCGAACGCGGTGCGTTACTCGCCCTTGGCCTTCGCGATGATCTCCTCGGCGACGTTCCGCGGAACCTCGGCGTAGGAGTCGAACTGCATCGAGTAGCTTGCGCGACCCGACGTCTTGCTGCGGAGGTCTCCGACGTAGCCGAACATCTCCGAGAGGGGCACGAGGCCCTTCACGACGCGGGCACCGGCCCGCTCCTCCATGGCCTGGATCTGGCCACGGCGGGAGTTGATGTCGCCGATGACCTCACCCATGTAGTCCTCGGGCGTGGTGACCTCGACGGCCATCATCGGCTCGAGCAGCACGGGGCTGGCCTTGCGCGCGGCCTCCTTGAAGGCCTGCGAGCCTGCGATCTTGAACGCGAGCTCGGAGGAGTCGACCTCGTGGTAGGCACCGTCGAGAAGCGTGACGCGGACGCCCGTCATCTCGTACCCGGCGAGGATGCCGAACTGCATGGCCTCCTGCGCACCGGCGTCGACCGAAGGGATGTACTCCTTCGGGATACGACCACCGGTCACCTTGTTCACGAACTCGTACGAGGCGTCGCCGCCCTCGATCGGCTCGATCGCGATCTGCACCTTGGCGAACTGGCCGGTACCACCAGTCTGCTTCTTGTGCGTGTAGTCGACGCGCTCGACGGCCTTGCGGATCGTCTCACGGTAGGCGACCTGCGGCTTACCGACGTTGGCCTCGACCTTGAACTCACGGCGCATACGGTCGACCAGCACCTCGAGGTGCAGCTCGCCCATACCACCGATGATGGTCTGGCCGGTCTCCTCGTCCGAGTGGACCTGGAAGGAGGGGTCCTCCTCCGCGAGACGCTGGATGGCGACACCCAGCTTCTCCTGGTCACCCTTGGACTTGGGCTCGATGGCGACCTGGATGACCGGCGCCGGGAAGTCCATGGACTCCAGGATCACCGGGTTCTTGTCGTCGGACAGCGTCTCACCGGTGGTGGTCTGCTTCAGGCCCATGACGGCGACGATGTCGCCGGCGCCCACCGACTCGATCTCCTCACGCTTGTTCGCGTGCATGCGGTAGATCTTGCCGATGCGCTCCTTCTTGCCCTTGACGGAGTTCAGCACCGCGGTGCCGGACTCCAGGCGACCGGAGTAGATCCGGACGAAGGTGAGCTTGCCGAGGTGCGGGTCGCTCATGATCTTGAACGCCAGCGCGGACAGCGGCTCGTCGTCGGACGGCTTGCGCTTGACGACCAGCTCGGGGTCCTTCACGTCGTGGCCCTCGATGGCCTCGACGTCGAGCGGGGTCGGCAGGTAGCGCACGACCGCGTCGAGCAGGGGCTGGACGCCCTTGTTCTTGAACGCGGTGCCACAGAACACCGGGGTGACCGTGACGCCGTCGGACTTGCCGGACGCGATGGTGATGCGACGGATCGCGGCGTACAGCTGCTCCTCGGTGGGCTCCTGGCCCTCCAGGAACAGCTCCATGATCTCGTCGTCGTTCTCCGCGACGGCCTCGACCAGCTTGCCGCGGTACTCCTCGGCGGCCTCGGTGTGCGTGGCCGGGATGTCGACGACGTCGTACATCTCGCCCTTCGCCGCCTCGGCGGACCACACGAGCGCCTTCATGCGGACCAGGTCCACAACGCCCTTGAAGTCCATCTCGGCGCCGATCGGCAGCTGCATGACGAGCGGGACGGCGCCCAGACGGTCCGAGATCATGTCCACACAGCGGTGGAACTCGGCGCCGGTACGGTCCAGCTTGTTCACGAAGCAGATGCGCGGCACGCCGTAACGGTCGGCCTGACGCCACACGGTCTCGGACTGCGGCTCGACACCGGCGACACCGTCGAACACCGTGACGGCACCGTCGAGCACGCGGAGCGAACGCTCCACCTCGACCGTGAAGTCGACGTGCCCCGGGGTGTCGATGATGTTGATCGTGTAGTCGTTGTCCTCGAGCGGCCAGTGACAGGTGGTGGCAGCAGAGGTGATCGTGATGCCACGCTCCTGCTCCTGCTCCATCCAGTCCATGGTGGCGGCGCCGTCGTGGACCTCACCGATCTTGTAGCTGACGCCGGTGTAGAAGAGGATCCGCTCGGTGGTGGTCGTCTTGCCCGCGTCGATGTGGGCCATGATCCCGATGTTGCGGACCTTGGCCAGGTCAAGTGAAGTGGTAGCCATAAGGCTTCGGTCTTCTCTCGGTCTCGAGGGGGTCTGCGACTACCAGCGGTAGTGCGCGAAGGCCTTGTTGGACTCGGCCATCTTGTGGGTGTCCTCACGCTTCTTGACGGCCGCACCGAGGCCGTTCGAAGCGTCGAGAAGCTCGTTGAGCAGACGCTCGGTCATCGTCTTCTCGCGACGGGCGCGGGAGTAACCGACCAGCCAGCGCAGGGCGAGCGTGTTCGCACGGCCCGGCTTGACCTCGATCGGGACCTGGTAGGTCGCGCCACCGACACGGCGGGACTTGACCTCGAGGGTCGGCTTGATGTTCTCCAGCGCGCGCTTCAGCGTGATGACCGGGTCATTGCTGGTCTTCTCGCGCAGGCCCTCCATGGCGCCGTACACGATGCGCTCGGCGGTGGAGCGCTTGCCGTTCAGCAGCACCTTGTTGATGAGGGAGGTCACCAGAGGAGAACCGTAGACCGGGTCGATGATGACCGGGCGCTTCGGGGCGGGGCCCTTACGAGGCATTTCTACTTCTCCTTCTTGGCGCCGTAGCGGCTGCGGGCCTGCTTGCGGTTCTTGACACCCTGGGTGTCGAGCGAACCGCGGATGATCTTGTAGCGAACACCGGGCAGGTCCTTCACACGACCGCCACGCACGAGCACGATGGAGTGCTCCTGCAGGTTGTGTCCCTCACCCGGAATGTAAGCGGTGACTTCGATCCCGCTGGTCAGACGCACACGCGCGACCTTACGCAGGGCCGAGTTCGGCTTCTTCGGGGTGGTCGTGAACACACGCGTGCAGACGCCACGACGCTGAGGGGAACCCTCGAGTGCGGGCGTCTTGTTCTTCTCGACCTTGTCCTGCCGGCCCTTCCGGACCAGCTGCTGGATCGTAGGCACTACTTCTCCGGTTTCTGTGTGCCGATGGTGAAGCTAACCTGGAACGTCGCCGACCCACGCGGTCGGGTGTGTCGAATCCGGCGGACTCCCGCCGCGAGGCGAAAAGGGCGCAGATTGCGGTGGCCGCTCGAGGCTCCCCTAGTGCGGTTGAAGGCACGCACGAGAGCCAGGGCACACCCCAGGCACAAGGTCTGAGCGTACCCAGCTGATTCGCTCCGGTCAAAACACATGGACGGCGGCAACCTCTCGGGGCGACCGGTGTCAAGCCCCTACGCCGTGGATGATCTTCGATTTCACACTCCGCACACGCGAAAGCCGACCCCTCGGACGCCGACCGGCCCTCCGCCCACGAGACTCACCCGGAGGCGAGCCCCACGGCGATCAGCAGCGTCATCACGATCGACCACGCGGCGATCGACAGCCAGCCGAACACCAGGCCGGTCAGCGCGAGCCCGTCGCCGCCCTCTCCCGTCCGGTCGATCTCCGCGCGCGCCGCGTGCCCGAGAATCACCGCCGGGATCCCGGTGAACCCGAAGGTCGGCACACACAGCAGCCCGCACACCGCGGCTCCGACCGCCTTCCCGTTCGCCCGCGGCCGCGGGGCGGGCAGAAAGGTCCGCGGTACGGCGGTGACGGGCGCCGGCTGGGGCATGGGGCCGAGCGGCAGATCGGACACGAGCAGCGCCAGCTCCCCGACCGTACGGGCGCCGTACGCCCGCTCCACCCGCTTGTCGAACTCGTCCTTCTCCAGCCGCCCCTCCCCGTAGCCGGCCCGAAGCACATCGACGGCACGCTCACGGTCGGCGTGCGAGGCGAGCATGGCGGAGGCACTCGGCGGTGCCTGCGGGACGGGGTACGCGGGCCAGGGGCGCGCGACAGGTGCGTGCGCGCCGGTCCAGGGCCGGGCGGCCGGACCGTCCCTGCCCGGTCCTGACGGCGACTCGTCCTTGCCCTGCCATGCTTGCCACGACGGTTGCGACACAGGAGCACCCCCTGGGCGGTCGAATGCCTCCATGATGCTCCAACGCTCCGATACCGGGACAGGTTCCCGCATCCCCAACGGGAAACGCCCGGACGGACCACCCTCCTCCTCGACCGGTACGCCACGCTGCGGACGCCGGCGCCCCCACGGGGCTCCCGGGCGACCGGCGGGGCCTTCAAGGCGCTCTCAGAGCCCTCGTGACGGCCCACGAGGAGTGGTGCGTGCTCCTGGCCGGCCCAGGGCCTCGCTGTTGCCGTCGGAACGCCGAAGGGCGGCCACCCCGTACGCAACGGAGTGACCGCCCTTCAGTCGTTCAGACGCAGGCCCTATTGGTTGTACGGCCCGTAGTCGTAGTCCTCCAGCGGCACAGCCTGGCCGGACCCCGTGCCGAACGGCGAGTAGTCGATGTCGTCGTAGCCGACGGCCGAGTACATCGCGGCCTTGGCCTCCTCGGTCGGCTCGACCCGGATGTTGCGGTAGCGGGACAGACCCGTACCGGCCGGGATGAGCTTACCGATGATGACGTTCTCCTTGAGGCCGATGAGGCTGTCGGACTTGGCGTTGATCGCCGCATCCGTCAGGACTCGGGTCGTCTCCTGGAAGGAGGCGGCCGACAGCCAGGATTCCGTCGCCAGCGAGGCCTTGGTGATACCCATCAGCTGCGGACGACCGGAGGCCGGGTGACCGCCCTCCTGGACCACACGACGGTTCTCGGTCTCGAACTTCGAGCGCTCGACCAGCTCACCGGGCAGCAGCTCGGCGTCGCCGGACTCGATGATCGTCACGCGGCGCAGCATCTGCCGGATGATGATCTCGATGTGCTTGTCGTGGATCGACACACCCTGCGAGTTGTAGACCTTCTGGACCTCGCCGACCAGGTGGACCTGGACGGCGCGCTGGCCCAGGATGCGCAGCACGTCGTGCGGGTTGGTGGCACCCACGGTGAGCTTCTGGCCCACCTCGACGTGCTCGCCCTCGCTGACCAGGAGTCGGGCGCGCTTCGAGATCGGGAACGCCGTCTCGTCGCTGCCGTCGTCCGGCGTGATGACGATCTTCTTGGTCTTCTCGGTCTCCTCGATCCGCACGCGGCCCTGGGCCTCGGAGATCGGGGCGACACCCTTCGGGGTACGGGCCTCGAAGAGCTCGACGACACGCGGCAGACCCTGGGTGATGTCGTCACCGGCCACACCACCAGTGTGGAAGGTACGCATCGTCAGCTGGGTACCGGGCTCACCGATGGACTGGGCGGCGATGATGCCGACCGCCTCACCGATGTCGACCAGCTTGCCGGTGGCCAGCGAGCGGCCGTAGCACATCGCGCAGGTACCGACGGCGGACTCGCAGGTCAGGACCGAGCGGGTCTTGACCTCGGAGACACCGTGCTTGACGAGCTCGTCGATGAGGACGTCGCCGAGGTCGGTGTTGGCCGGGGCCAGCACCTTGCCGTCGACGGTGATGTCCTCGGCCAGCGCACGGGCGTACACGCTGGTCTCGACGTTGTCCGCCTTGCGCAGCACACCGTCCGCGCCGACCTCCGCGATCTGGAGCCGGAGGCCGCGCTCGGTGCCGCAGTCCTCCTCGCGGATGATGACGTCCTGCGAGACGTCCACCAGACGACGGGTCAGGTAACCCGAGTCGGCAGTACGCAGGGCGGTGTCGGCCAGACCCTTACGGGCACCGTGCGTGGAGATGAAGTACTCCAGCACGGACAGGCCCTCGCGGAAGGACGCCTTGATCGGACGCGGGATCGTCTCGTTCTTGGCGTTCGACACCAGACCACGCATACCGGCGATCTGCCGCATCTGCATCATGTTTCCTCGGGCACCCGAGTCAACCATCATGAAGATGGGGTTCGTCTTGGGGAAGTTCGCGTTCATCGCCTCGGCAACCTCGTTGGTCGCCTTGGTCCAGATCGCGATGAGCTCCTGAGTGCGCTCTTCCTTGGTGATCAGACCGCGCTCGTACTGCTTCTGGACCTTCTCGTCCTGCGCCTCGTAGCCCTTGACGATCTCCTTCTTCGCCTCGGGAACGACGACGTCGGAGATGGCCACGGTGACACCGGAACGGGTCGCCCAGTAGAAGCCGGCCGCCTTCAGGTTGTCGAGCGTCGCCGCCACGATGACCTTGGGGTAGCGCTCGGCCAGGTCGTTGACGATCTCGGAGAGCTGCTTCTTGCCCACCGAGTAGTCGACGAACGGGTAGTCCTCGGGCAGCAGCTCGTTGAAGAGCGCGCGGCCCAGGGTGGTGCGCAGGCGGAAGGTGTCACCCTGCTGCCACTCCGGGTCGCCCTCCTCCCGCGCCGGCGGCGTCCAGCCACGCGGCGGGATGGTGCCCACCGGGAAGCGGATGTCGACCTGCGACTGGAGCGCGAGCTCGCCGGCGTCGAACGCCATGATCGCCTCGGCCGTGGAGCCGAAGGACCGGCCCTCGCCCTTGGTGTCACGCAGCTCACCGTCGGTGGTGAGGAAGAACAGACCGAGGACCATGTCCTGGGTCGGCATCGTCACCGGACGGCCGTCGGCGGGCTTGAGGATGTTGTTCGAGGACAGCATCAGGATGCGGGCCTCGGCCTGCGCCTCCGCGGACAGCGGAAGGTGTACGGCCATCTGGTCGCCGTCGAAGTCCGCGTTGAACGCGGTGCAGACGAGCGGGTGGATCTGGATGGCCTTGCCCTCGACCAGCTGCGGCTCGAAGGCCTGGATGCCGAGGCGGTGCAGGGTGGGCGCACGGTTCAGCAGCACCGGGTGCTCGGCGATGACCTCTTCGAGGACGTCGTACACGACCGTGCGGCCGCGCTCCACCATGCGCTTGGCGCTCTTGATGTTCTGCGCGTGGTTCAGGTCGACCAGGCGCTTCATCACGAACGGCTTGAACAGCTCCAGCGCCATCGCCTTCGGCAGACCGCACTGGTGCAGCTTCAGCTGCGGACCGACGACGATCACGGAACGCGCGGAGTAGTCCACACGCTTGCCGAGCAGGTTCTGACGGAAGCGGCCCTGCTTGCCCTTGAGCATGTCGGACAGCGACTTCAGCGGACGGTTGCCGGGGCCCGTGACCGGGCGACCACGACGGCCGTTGTCGAAGAGCGCGTCGACGGCCTCCTGAAGCATGCGCTTCTCGTTGTTCACGATGATCTCGGGCGCACCGAGGTCAAGGAGTCGCTTCAGGCGGTTGTTGCGGTTGATCACACGGCGGTACAGGTCGTTCAGGTCGGAGGTCGCGAAGCGGCCACCGTCCAGCTGCACCATCGGGCGAAGGTCCGGCGGGATGACCGGGACGCAGTCGAGAACCATGCCCTTGGGGCTGTTGGAGGTCTGCAGGAAGGCAGACACGACCTTCAGCCGCTTCAGCGCACGGGTCTTCTTCTGGCCCTTGCCGGTACGGATGATCTCGCGGAGGCGCTCGGCCTCCTCGTCGAGGTCGAAGGACTCCAGGCGCTTCTGCAGCGCCGCGGCACCCATCGAACCGTCGAAGTACGTGCCGAAGCGGTCCCGCAGCTCGCGGTAGAGCAGCTCGTCGCCCTCGAGGTCCTGGACCTTGAGGTTCTTGAAGCGGGTCCACACCTCGTCGAGACGGTCGATCTCGCGCTGCGCACGGTCGCGCAGCTGCTTCATCTCACGCTCGGCACCCTCGCGCACCTTGCGGCGCACGTCGGCCTTGGCGCCCTCGGCCTCCAGCTCGGCCAGGTCGCTTTCCAGCTTCTTGGCGCGGGCCTCGAGGTCGGCGTCACGCCGGTTCTCGACCTGCTGACGCTCCACGGAGACGTGCGCCTCCAGGGAGGGCAGGTCGCGGGTGCGGCGCTCCTCGTCGACGTACGTGATCATGTACGCCGCGAAGTAGATGACCTTCTCCAGGTCCTTCGGGGCGAGATCGAGCAGGTAGCCGAGGCGCGACGGAACGCCCTTGAAGTACCAGATGTGGGTGACGGGGGCGGCCAGTTCGATGTGGCCCATCCGCTCACGACGCACCTTGGCGCGAGTGACCTCGACGCCGCAGCGCTCACAGATGATGCCCTTGAACCGGACACGCTTGTACTTGCCGCAGTAGCACTCCCAGTCCCGGGTCGGACCGAAGATCTTCTCGCAGAAGAGTCCGTCCTTTTCGGGCTTGAGCGTGCGGTAGTTGATCGTCTCGGGCTTCTTGACCTCGCCGTGGCTCCACTGACGGATGTCGTCGGCGGTGGCCAGGCCGATCCGGAGCTCATCGAAGAAGTTGACGTCGAGCACTATGCGTCAATCCCTCTCAGGGTTGTAAGTCTTGGGGTCTGAAACGGGGGTCCAGGGGCCGGCCGGAGGTTCCTCACCAGGTCCTCCGGCCGGACTCCCGTCAGACCTCTTCGACGCTGCTCGGCTCGCGCCGGGACAGGTCGATGCCGAGCTCTTCGGCAGCGCGGAAGACGTCCTCGTCGGTGTCGCGCATCTCGATGGACATGCCGTCCGAGGACAGCACCTCCACGTTGAGGCACAGGGACTGCATCTCCTTGATGAGCACCTTGAAGGACTCGGGGATGCCGGGCTCGGGGATGTTCTCGCCCTTGACGATGGCCTCGTAGACCTTCACGCGGCCGGTGACGTCGTCGGACTTGATGGTCAGCAGCTCCTGGAGGGCGTAGGCGGCGCCGTATGCCTCCAGCGCCCACACCTCCATCTCACCGAAGCGCTGGCCACCGAACTGGGCCTTACCACCCAGCGGCTGCTGGGTGATCATCGAGTACGGGCCGGTCGAACGGGCGTGCAGCTTGTCGTCGACCAGGTGGTGGAGCTTGAGGATGTACATGTAGCCGACCGAGATCGGCTCCGGGAACGGCTCGCCGGAGCGGCCGTCGAACAGCCTCGCCTTACCGGTCGGCTGCACCATGCGCTCGCCGTCGCGGTTCGGGATGGTGTGGTTGAGCAGACCCGCGAGCTCGTCCTCACGCGCACCGTCGAACACCGGGGTGGCGACGTTGGTGCCCGGGTCGACCCGGTCGGCGCCGATCACCTGGAGCCGCTGCGCCCAGTCCTCGGCGAGCCCGGAGACGTCCCAGCCGCGGCTGGCGAGCCAGCCGAGGTGGATCTCCAGAACCTGTCCCGGGTTCATTCGGGACGGCACACCGAGCGGGTTGAGGATGATATCGACCGGGGTCCCGTCCTCGAGGAACGGCATGTCCTCGATGGGCAGGATCTTCGAGATGACACCCTTGTTGCCGTGACGGCCGGCGAGCTTGTCACCGTCGGTGATCTTGCGCTTCTGCGCCACGTACACGCGCACCAGCTGGTTCACACCGGGGGGAAGCTCGTCGCCCTCCTCGCGGTCGAAGACGCGCACACCGATGACCTTGCCGGTCTCGCCGTGCGGCACCTTCAGCGAGGTGTCACGGACCTCACGGGCCTTCTCACCGAAGATCGCGCGCAGCAGGCGCTCCTCCGGCGTCAGCTCGGTCTCGCCCTTGGGCGTGACCTTGCCGACGAGGATGTCACCGGCGATGACCTCGGCACCGATGCGGATGATGCCGCGCTCGTCGAGGTCGGCGAGGACCTCCTCGGAGACGTTCGGGATGTCCCGGGTGATCTCCTCGGGGCCGAGCTTGGTGTCACGGGCGTCGACCTCGTGCTCCTCGATGTGGATCGAGGAGAGGACGTCGTCCTGCACGAGGCGCTGCGACAGGATGATCGCGTCCTCGTAGTTGTGACCCTCCCACGGCATGAACGCCACGAGCAGGTTCTTGCCGAGCGCCATCTCGCCGTTCTCGGTGGCCGCGCCGTCGGCGAGGACCTGGCCCTCGATGACGCGGTCGCCCTCGTCGATGATGACCTTCTGGTTGACCGAGGTGCCCTGGTTGGAGCGGGCGAACTTGGCCAGGCGGTACGTGATGTACGTGCCGTCGTCGTTGGCGGTGGTGATGTAGTCCGCGGAGACCTCCTGGACCACACCCGCCTTCTCGGCCTTGACCACGTCACCGGCGTCGACGGCGGAGCGGTACTCCATGCCGGTGCCGACGAGCGGGGCCTCGGACTTGATCAGCGGCACGGCCTGGCGCATCATGTTCGCGCCCATGAGGGCACGGTTGGCGTCGTCGTGCTCGAGGAACGGGATCATGGCGGTCGCGACCGACACCATCTGGCGCGGCGAGACGTCCATGTAGTCCACGTCGTCACCGGGGACGTAGTCGACCTCGCCGCCACGACGGCGGACCAGGACGCGGTTCTCGGTGAAGCGCATGTCGTCGTCGAGCGTGGCGTTGGCCTGCGCGATGACGAAGCGGTCCTCCTCGTCGGCCGTCAGGTAGTCGACGTCGTCGGTGACGATGCCCTCGACGACCTTGCGGTACGGCGTCTCCACAAAGCCGAACGCGTTGACGCGGCCGTAGGAGGCGAGCGAACCGATCAGACCGATGTTCGGGCCTTCGGGCGTCTCGATCGGACACATGCGCCCGTAGTGGGACGGGTGCACGTCGCGGACCTCGAAGCCGGCCCGCTCACGGGAGAGACCACCCGGGCCAAGAGCCGACAGACGGCGCTTGTGGGTGAGACCCGACAGCGGGTTGTTCTGGTCCATGAACTGCGACAGCTGGCTGGTGCCGAAGAACTCCTTGATGGAGGCGACGACCGGCCGGATGTTGATCAGGGTCTGCGGCGTGATCGCCTCGACGTCCTGGGTCGTCATGCGCTCACGCACGACGCGCTCCATACGAGCCAGACCCGTGCGGACCTGGTTCTGGATGAGCTCGCCGACGCTGCGCAGACGACGGTTGCCGAAGTGGTCGATGTCGTCGGTCTCGACGACGATGTTCGTGCCGCTGTCGCCGACCGTCTCGGTCTCGCCCGCGTGCAGCTTCACCAGGTACTTGATCGTCGAGATGATGTCCTCGACGGTCAGGATGCCCGCGTCGAGCGGAGCCTCCGCACCCAGCTTCTTGTTGACCTTGTAACGGCCGACCTTGGCGAGGTCGTAGCGCTTCGGGTTGAAGTAGAGGTTCTCGAGCAGCGTCTGCGCGGCCTCACGGGTCGGGGGCTCGCCCGGACGCAGCTTGCGGTAGATGTCGAGCAGCGCGTCGTCCTGGCCCTGGGTGTGGTCCTTCTCCAGGGTGGCGCGCATCGACTCGTACTCGCCGAACTCCTCGAGGATCTGCTCGGTGGTCCAGCCGAGAGCCTTCAGGAGCACGGTGACGGACTGCTTGCGCTTGCGGTCGATACGGACACCGACCATGTCGCGCTTGTCGATCTCCATCTCCAGCCAGGCACCCCGGGAGGGGATGATCTTGGCCGAGAAGATGTCCTTGTCGGACGTCTTGTCGATGGAGGAGTCGAAGTAGACGCCCGGCGAGCGGACCAGCTGCGACACCACGACACGCTCGGTGCCGTTGATGACGAAGGTGCCCTTGTGGGTCATGAGCGGGAAGTCGCCCATGAAGACCGTCTGGGACTTGATCTCGCCGGTCTCGTTGTTGGTGAACTCGGCCGTCACGAAGAGCGGGGCCGCGTACGTGAAGTCGCGGTCCTTGCACTCGTCGATGCTGTTCTTCGGCGGCTCGAAACGGTGGTCACGGAACGTCAGCGACATCGACCCGGAGAAGTCCTCGATCGGGGAGATCTCCTCGAAGATCTCCTCCAGACCGGACTTGGTGGGGACGTCCTGACCTGACTCCAGAGCCTCCTCGACCCGACTCTGCCAAGCGGTGTTCCCGAGCAGCCAGTCAAAGCTCTCGGTCTGCAGCGCGAGCAGGTTGGGAACCTCGAGAGGCTCCTTGATCTTTGCAAAAGAGATGCGCAGCGGGGCGGTGCTGGCGGCGTTGTTCGTATTCGCGGTCGAGGCAGTGCGCGAGGCGGCCAAGAGGGGGTCCTTCCGAGGGCTCGGACTCACTACGCGCTCCCCGGACCCTCATCCACGGCACAGAGACAGGTATCTCCGATTCGGCCGAAAGGCCAGGTCAGAAATGGTCCGATCATCGATGCTCAGGCGAGGGTAGACCCCTGGTGACGGGCAGGGGGCAACTAACAGGCAGCGCAAAGGGTCAGTGTAGCCACTTGGCGCACTGATGTCCAGCCCTGCTTTTCTGCCCAGTCTTCAAAAACTCTCGCTGCCCTCAACGTCCTCGGCCTGCCGCCCTCAACGCACGTTGATACTGCCCTCTTCGTCACCGATCCATGCCTCGGATTCGGACCGTTCTTTCTGGCGACGCGTCCTGAGAATTGCGCGCTGCGTGCGGTTCGTCAAGGCCCCCCAGCCCGAACCAGGACGTTCGGGAGACACGACGAAGATCACCATACCCTCCGCCCAGGAGGCGGCACGGTAACCGTGGCCGCGCCCCCAGGAACGCCGAAGAGCGACCACCCAGATGGATGATCGCTCTTCGGTGCTTACGCGTTACAGGTCCAGCGGGACCTGTGAGAGGTGTTACTTGACCTCGACGGAGGCGCCGGCGCCCTTGAGGGACTCGGCGGCCTTCTCGGCGGCGTCCTTGGCGACCTTCTCGAGAACGGGCTTGGGGGCGCCGTCCACGAGGTCCTTGGCCTCCTTCAGACCCAGGGAGGTCAGCTCACGCACGACCTTGATGACCTGGATCTTCTTCTCGCCGGCACCCGTGAGGATGACGTCGAACTCGTCCTGCTCCTCGGCGACCTCGGCGGCAGCGGCCGGGCCGGCGGGGCCGGCGACGGCGACCGCGGCGGCAGCGGTGACGTCGAACTTCTCCTCGAAGGCCTTCACGAACTCGGAGAGCTCGATGAGGGTCATCTCCTCGAACTGCGCGAGCAGGTCTTCCTGGCTGAGCTTCGCCATGATGGGCGATCCTTCCACTAATTCGGCTGGTGCCGGTATGTACATGTCTGGCGGGCGTACGTTCGGCCCGCGACGATCGTCACCTCAGGCGGGAAGCCTCAGGCAGCGATCATTTCGGGAGCCGAATTACTCGGCACCGCCCTGCTCGTCCTGCTTGGCACGAAGCGCGTCCACGGTGCGGACGAGCTTCGACGGGAGCGCCTGGAAGACCTGAGCAGCCTGAGTCTGCTTGCCCTTGAAGGCACCCGCCAGCTTGGCGAGCAGAACCTCGCGGGACTCGAGGTCCGCAAGCTTCTTGATCTCGTCGGCGGACAGCGCCTTGCCGTCAAGGACACCGCCCTTGATGACGAGGTTCGGGTTGTCCTTGGCGAAGTCACGAAGACCCTTCGCCGACTCCACCGGGTCACCGGTGACGAAGGCGACCGCCGTCGGACCGTTGAACAGGTCGTCGAGCGTCGTGATCCCGGCCTCGTTGGCCGCAATCTTGGTCAGCGTGTTCTTCACCACGGCGTACTGGGCGTTCTCACCGAGCGAACGACGCAGCGTCTTGAGCTGCGCCACGGTGAGACCCCGGTACTCGGTCAGCACGGCGGCGTTCGAGCTGCGGAACTGCTCCGTCAGCTCGGCTACCGCGGCAGCCTTGTCGGGCCTTGCCATAGAGCGTCGGCCTCCTTCCGGGTGATGAGGACCGCTCAGAAGGGGCTGAACAAACGAAACGCCCCGGCGCAGGCGCACGGGGCGTAGCTCGACCGGCATCACATACGCAATGCATGTGGTCCAGGAGCGACTTCCACATTCACCTGCGCGGGTCGTCCGCGGTTTCAGCGGATCCTTCGGCCACTGCACCCTCTCGGCGAGGACACAGCAACGACCAGCGGTCTTTGGCTTCTGTAGGAGCGTACGTGACCGGATCCCTGTCAAGCAAATCCGGTCCTACGACGCTCAGCTGTTCTGGAGTTCCTTCATCATCTCGGCCAGGTCAGCGGTGTCCTTCGCGGGCGGCGCCTCGACGGTCACGGGCTTGTTGTAGTCGAGGAAGGTGAAGGTCATGTCGAACTTGCCCTTGTCCGCGTCACCCTGCATACGGAACTGCTTGGCGTGGTCCTCACCGTCGACCCACATGTCCATCGTGAACTTGTCCAGGCCCAGCTTCTCCAGCTGCTCGGTGCTCTTCTCGCGCTGCTCGCGGACCGACTTGTCGGCGTCCTTGTAGGAGGCCTTGAGCTCGGCCAGCGTGACGTCGCCCGCGTAGTGGGTCGTCTCGACCCCGTCGACCGTCTCGGTGCCGACCTTCTTCACGTCCTTGGCCCCGTTGAGGAAGGAGGACATGGAGGCCGGGTTCTGGTCGGCCTGGCCGGCGCCGGGCGCGGTGGCGCCGAGGCCGCCGTCCTTGTCGAGCCCGGACAGGTCGAACTTCATCCACTTCTTGCCGTCCATCTCCTTGGCCAGCTCGGCGTTGCCGCCGATGTACATGGCCTTGTCGACGAGCCGGATCTCAGCGGAACCCTGCTTGGGCGCGGTCATCTTCATGCTCATCGCGAGGTCGGGCTTGGTCCGCATGGAGGCCTCGGCCACCACCTGCCCCTGCTCGGGCATCTCGCCCTTCATGCGGTAACGGAAGGAGGTGATCTCCTCCGTGTTCTTCGCCGCCTTGGCGACCGCCGCCGCGGGCGTCATCTCGGGCGATTCCTCGCCCCCCTTGGAACAGCTCACCGCACCCGCGGCGAGGGCCACGGCGAGCCCCGCGCCGATGGTCCGGCGGTGCGCGGAACGTCGTACAGAAGTAGCCATTGATTCCCCCCAAGGAACACATGGTCGATTCACAGCAAGACCGCGAGCCTATCCGAGAGGGGCGCCAGGGATCCGCGAATTCCCTGCGGCTCAGGTGGGGTTGGTGCTCGACTGTGACAGGAGGGCCTTGAAGTCCTCGGTGTCGGCGGCCGGCGGCTTCTGTACGGCGACCTTGACGCCGTAGTCGCTGTAGTGGGCGGTCTGGGTCACCCGGCCGTTCGTCGTGCTGGTCTTCTCGACCTTCTTGACCAGGAGGTTCTTCTCGTTGATCCAGATGTCGACGGTCTCGGCGGTGACGTCGGCGTCCTGGAGGCGCCGCCGGAGCTCGGTGTCGGTGACGTCCTCGACCCGCACGGTGCCGGAGTAGTGCGTGGCGGCCTGGCCGTCCACGGTCTCCCGGCCGAGCGCGCGCACGTCCCCGGAGTCCAGCAGCAGTCGCACCGACTGATTGGGGGTGGTGGAGCGCATCTGGTCGGCGAGGTCGGCGCCGCCGCCGAGGGTCTTCAGGTCGTCGTAGGCGTACCTGAGCCAGTGCTTGCCGCCCATTTTCGCGGCGAACGTGTCGCCCATGCGCGCGTAGTAGGCGTCGGAGAGGTAGCGGGCCTCCATGGAGGTGACGCCGAGGCCGCGCATCGTCTCGGCCGCGGTGCCGCCGGTGTAGTCGATGGTGAGGTTGCCGGAGAGGCCGTCGCGCCAGGCGAGGACGCCGTCGGCGCTGAGGGACAGCTGGGTGCCCATCACGGTGGTGGACCTCACCCGGGCCGTCTCGGCCCGCTCGGTGGAGCGCTCGGCGGTGCGCAGGGCCGGGAGGGCGGCGGGGGCAGAGGCGGGGCGTTTGTCCTCCGGCTCCTCGGAGGAGGCCGAGGACGTGCAGGCGGCCAGTCCCGTCAGCGCGGCGGCCGTCGTGACCCAGACCGTCGTCCTCTTCATGCGTCCCCCTGGTGCAAGTGCCCTGCTCGCACGCTAACCCAGAGCACAGCGCCCGCACATGGGAACGGGCCCCGCACCTGGAAAGGTGCGGGGCCCGGGAACCTGCCGGTGTCTCAGACCGCGGCCGGGTCCTCCTCGACGAGGAGGTTGCGGGTGCGGTTGGAGTCGAGCGGAATGCCGGGGCCCATCGTGGTGCTGATGGCGGCCTTCCTGATGTAGCGCCCCTTGGCGGCGGACGGCTTCAGACGGAGGATCTCCTCCAGCGCCGCGCCGTAGTTCTCCACCAGCTTGGTGTCGTCGAACGACGTCTTGCCGATGATGAAGTGCAGGTTCGAGTGCTTGTCGACGCGGAACTCGATCTTGCCGCCCTTGATGTCGTTGACAGCCTTGGTGACATCGGGGGTGACGGTGCCGGTCTTGGGGTTCGGCATGAGACCACGGGGACCGAGCACGCGGCCGAGGCGGCCGACCTTGCCCATGAGGTCCGGGGTGGCGACGACGGCGTCGAAGTCCAGACGGCCCTTCGACACCTCGTCGATGAGCTCGTCGGCGCCGACGATGTCGGCGCCCGCGGCACGAGCGGCCTCGGCACGGTCACCGGTCGCGAAGACCAGGACCCGGGCGGTCTTACCGGTGCCGTGCGGGAGGTTCACGGTGCCACGGACCATCTGGTCGGCCTTGCGCGGGTCGACACCCAGACGGAAGGCGACCTCGACGGTGCCGTCGAACTTGGACGTGGAGGTCTCCTTGGCGAGACGGACGGCCTCGAGCGGGGCGTACAGCTTCTCCCGGTCGATCTTCTCGTCCGCAGCGCGAAGGGCCTTGCTGCGCTTGCTCACAACTGCTCCTGTGTGTTCTGAAAGGAGTCGTGGTACGGGCCGAGCAGGCCCTGCCACTTCTACTTGTGTACGGGGGTTGGGGCTCAGCCCTCGACCGTGACGCCCATGGAACGCGCGGTACCGGCGATGATCTTCGCGGCGGCGTCCAGGTCGTTGGCGTTGAGGTCGGGCATCTTGGTGGTGGCGATCTCGCGGACCTGCGCCTGGGTGATCTTGGCGACCTTGGTCTTGTGCGGCTCGCCGGAGCCCTTCTCCACGCCCGCGGCCTTGAGGATCATCTTGGCGGCCGGCGGCGTCTTGGTGATGAAGGTGAAGGAGCGGTCCTCGTAGACCGTGATCTCCACCGGGATCACCCAGCCACGCTGCGACTCGGTCGCGGCGTTGTACGCCTTGCAGAACTCCATGATGTTGACGCCGTGCTGACCCAGCGCGGGGCCGACCGGCGGAGCCGGGTTGGCGGCACCGGCCTGGATCTGGAGCTTGATGAGCCCCGTGACCTTCTTCTTCTTGGGAGGCATAGCTCTCCGGTTCCTCTCTTCGGGTCCTACCCGGGCCCAGATTGCTCCTCTGGACGCAGGCATACCGCACAACGATAGCGGGTATAGATGCGCGGCCAAAAACCGAGCAGGTCAGACAGTCCCCCGCAAGCGGGCGGTGCCCCCAGCGAAAGCCCGTCTGACCTGCTCGGAAGCATGCGGTCCGCAGAACCTCAGTTCTTCTGGATCTGGTCGAAGCTCAGCTCGACCGGGGTCTCGCGGCCGAAGATCTCAACGAGGCCCTTGACCTTCTTCGAGTCGGCGTTGATCTCGTTGATCGTGGCCTGGAGGGTGGCGAAGGGGCCGTCGGTGACGGTGACCGAGTCGCCGACCTCGAAGTCCAGTACCTGGACCTCGACCTTGCGGGCCGGAGCCGGCTTGCCCTCGGCCTCGGCGGCCTCGCGGGCGGCCTTCTCCTCGGCCTCCGGGGCGAGCATCTTGACGATCTCGTCCAGGGTCAGCGGGTACGGGTCGTAGGCGTTGCCCACGAAGCCGGTGACGCCGGGGGTGTTGCGGACGACGCCCCAGGACTCGTTCGTCAGGTCCATGCGCACCAGCACGTAGCCGGGGAGCTTGTTCTGGCGGATGGTCTTGCGCTCGCCGTTCTTGATCTGCGCGACCTCTTCCTGCGGCACCTCGGCCTGGAAGATGAAGTCCTCGACGTTCAGCGAGACGGCACGCTGTTCGAGGTTGGTCTTCACGCGGTTCTCGTAACCGGCGTAGGTGTGGATGACGTACCACTCGCCGGGAAGGGTCCGCAGTTCCTCGCGCAGGGCGGCGACGGGGTCGACCGGCTCGGCCGGCTCTTCCTCGACGTCTTCTTCGTCCTCGTCCTCGACGGCCTCGACGTCACCGCCGGACTCGTCCTCGACGTGGAGGGCGGATTCCTCGGCGGGCTCGCCCGCCTCGGCGTCGGCAGCCTCGACCTCGTCCAGGTCCTCGTCCGCGCCCTCGACGATGTCGAGCTCGTCGTCGACAGACTCGTCGGGCTCGATGGCGTCGTTCAGGTTCTGGTCAGACACGGTGGCTGCTTCTTCCTGGATACTTTGGGGTGGAACATGCGAAAAGGGGCGCCGGTAACCTCGGCGCCCTTCGCTCTGTGCTCAGCCGAATACGTACTTGGCGGCGTGGTTGAGTCCATAGTCAATCACGGTCACCAGGCCGATCATGACGAGGACGAAGACGATCACCACGGTCGTGTACGTCGTCAGTTGGTTCCGCGACGGCCAGACGACCTTGCGGAGCTCTGCGACGATCTGCCGGTAAAAGAGCGCGAGGCGCTTCAGCGGGCCCTTCTTGGCACGCTTGCCGCCCTTGCGGGTCTTCTTGGACTCCGGCGCCTCATCCTGGGCATCAGGCGTATCAATGGAGCCCACGGCGTCCGCCATTCGTCCTCACCTGTTCCCGGGTCGTGGCCGTGCCGCGCCCGGTTGGAGCCGCACGGCGGTGCATTGCTGTACGTACATGCGCACACATCCTGGCGAAGGTGTGTGTAGCAGGGCCGGAGGGACTTGAACCCCCAACCGCCGGTTTTGGAGACCGGTGCTCTACCAATTGAGCTACGACCCTTTGTGCGTCCCCCAACGTACCGCATCCGACCGGGTGCTCGGTGTGCACCAGCTGGGTGGGCTGCTGAAGGCCAACGAGGTGAGAGTGTACGTGGTCCGCGGGCCCTCGTCGAACAGAAAGCGCCCGTACGGGCCTTGGGAACGGAAGATCACCCAGCGTGCGAGGCGAATCCGGACGGTTGTTCAGCAGTTGTTCAGTCTGTGAAACCCGCGTGCCGGGGGAGTTTCCGGTCTGAAACGATGGGCCCCATGAGCGCTGCAACCCCTCCCACCGAGCGCCGGGTCTCCGCCCGAGTCGGCGCGATCTCCGAGTCCGCCACTCTCGCCGTGGACGCCAAGGCCAAGGCCCTCAAGGCCGCCGGGCGTCCGGTGATCGGCTTCGGCGCCGGCGAGCCCGACTTCCCGACCCCGGACTACATCGTCCAGGCCGCCATCGAGGCCTGTTCGAACCCCAAGTACCACCGCTACACCCCGGCCGGCGGCCTTCCCGAGCTGAAGGCCGCGATCGCCGCGAAGACGCTGCGTGACTCCCGCTACGAGGTCGACGCGTCCCAGATCCTGGTGACCAACGGCGGCAAGCAGGCGATCTACGAGGCCTTCGCCGCGATCCTCGACCCGGGCGACGAGGTCATCGTCCCGGCGCCGTACTGGACGACGTACCCGGAGTCCATCCGGCTGGCCGGCGGTGTCCCGGTGGAGGTCGTCGCCGACGAGACGACCGGCTACCGGGTCTCCGTCGAGCAGCTGGAGGCGGCTCGCACCGAGAAGACGAAGGTCGTGCTCTTCGTCTCCCCCTCCAACCCGACCGGTGCCGTCTACAGCGAGACCGACGCCGAGGCGATCGGCCGCTGGGCGGTCGAGCACGGCCTGTGGGTGCTGACCGACGAGATCTACGAGCACCTCGTCTACGGCGACGCGAAGTTCACCTCGCTGCCCGCGCTCCTGCCCGAGCTGCGCGACAAGTGCATCGTCGTCAACGGTGTCGCGAAGACGTACGCCATGACGGGCTGGCGCGTGGGCTGGATCATCGGCCCGAAGGACGTCGTCAAGGCCGCGACCAACCTCCAGTCGCACGCCACGTCCAACGTGTCGAACGTCGCCCAGGTCGCGGCCCTCGCCGCGGTCTCCGGCAACCTCGACGCGGTGGCGGAGATGCGCACGGCCTTCGATCGGCGCCGCAAGACCATCGTGCGGATGCTCAACGAGATCGACGGCGTGCTCTGCCCGGAGCCCGAGGGCGCCTTCTACGCCTACCCGTCGGTCAAGGCCCTGCTCGGCAAGGAGATCCGCGGCAAGCGCCCGCAGGACACGGTCGAGCTGGCCGCGCTGATCCTGGAGGAGGCCGAGGTCGCGGTCGTCCCGGGCGAGGCCTTCGGCACGCCGGGCTATCTGCGGCTGTCGTACGCCCTGGGTGACGAGGATCTCGTCGAGGGCGTCTCGCGGATCCAGAAGCTGCTGGCGGAGGCGCAGGACTGAGCCCGCCGTGAAATGGCACCCCCTCACGTGAGGGGGTGCTTTTTTGTGCGAGCAAGACCACTAAAGGGGAAAGTGCTACCGGGACACCAGTGACGTACGGCAGGATCCTGGAATGGAGCGTGTACGTGATGTCTCTGAGCTGCCGAAAGCCCATCTGCACCTGCACTTCACCGGGTCGATGCGCCCGGCGACGGTTCTGGAGCTGGCCGACAAGTACGGGGTACGGCTGCCCGAGGCGCTGACCGAAGCACTGACCAGCGGGGAACCGCCGAAGCTGCGGGCGACGGACGAGCGGGGCTGGTTCCGTTTCCAGCGGCTGTACGACGCGGCCCGCTCGTGTCTGCGCGAGCCCGAGGACATCCGGCGGCTGGTGCGGGAGGCCGCGGAGGAGGATGTGCGCGACGGCTCGGGGTGGCTGGAGATCCAGGTCGACCCGACGTCGTACGCACCCCTGCTCGGCGGGCTGATCCCGGCACTGGAGATCATCCTGGACGCGGTGGAGACGACCTCGCGCGAAACCGGGCTCGGGATGCGGGTGCTGGTCGCCGCGAACCGGATGAAGCATCCCCTGGACGCCCGCACGCTGGCCCGGCTGGCGGTGCGGTACGCGGACAAGGGCGTGGTCGGCTTCGGACTCTCGAACGACGAACGCCGGGGCATGGCACGGGACTTCGACCGGGCCTTCAACATCGCGCGCGAGGGCGGGCTGCTGTCGGCGCCGCACGGTGGCGAGCTGGCCGGACCGTCGTCGGTACGGGACTGTCTCGACGACCTGGAGGCGAACCGGATCGGGCACGGGGTGCGCGCGGCAGACGACCCGCGGCTGCTGAAGCGGCTGGCGGACCGGCAGGTGACATGCGAGGTGTGCCCGGCGTCCAATGTGGCGCTCGGTGTGTATGAGAAGCATGAGGACGTGCCGCTGCGGAAGCTGTTCGAGGCCGGGGTGCCGATGGCGCTGGGCGCCGACGACCCGCTGCTGTTCGGGTCCCGGCTGGCCGCGCAGTACGAGATCGCCCGGCAGTATCACGACTTCTCGGACGCGGAGCTCGCGGAACTGGCCCGGCAGTCGGTACGGGCCTCGGCGGCGCCGGAGGACGTGAAGGCCAAGCTGCTGTCCGGAGTGGACGACTGGCTCAGCCACCCGGCCTCTTGAAGTGGGCGTAGGGCGGGTAGGGCTTGAAGCAGATCAGGACCTCGCGGGGATGCCCGCCGCCGGGCTGGTCCTTCAGCCAGATGCCCGTCACCATGGCCGAGCGCCCTTCGCCGACGCCCTTCTGGCGTGGTCCCCAGCCCGCGGCGTAGGCGAAGTTCACCGCCGCCCGGGCGAAGGCGTCCCGGCTGCCGAACAGGAAGAACGTGCGCGCGTGCGTGGCGTGCCGCAGTTCGTCCCGGAAGTCCGCGCGCGTGTGTCGTTGCCTCCAGGCGTCGGCGTCCTTGTGCGTACGTGCCTCGTCGGTGCGTACGGACAGCGGGGTGCCGGCCTTGAGTGTGCGCCGCAGCTCGGGCCACTTGCTGGGGCGCAGCCCGTACGAGTGGTGGGCGAGGACGAGGTCGACGCGCTCCCCCCAGCCCTCGTCCGGCGGGATCCCGTCCCGCAGCGGTACGTGGACGATCGTGTGACGTGAGCAGGCGGCGAAGGAGAACAGGCCCGCGAGCCGGTTCAGTCCGTCGTGGTCGCCGAGGAGCAGGCCGATCGGTTCCGGTGCGGTCAGCGACGTGTGGCGCAGGGTGTGGCGGGGCTGGACGACGCGGTGTTCACGGGGGCCGGTGCGGGGTCTGAACTCCGTGAGCCTCAGCCGCATGCGGGGGTCCTGGACGTCATGGACCCAGCGTGACGGTCACGCCGATTCCCCGGCTACCGAGATTCCGCCCAGCAGGGTCCGGGACAGCCGGGCGGCGAACTCCTCCACCGGCGGCCGTACGCCGTCCGGTGTGGCGTCGTAGGCGAACGCCCGTTGCGCGCAGGCGCCCAGGAGCAGGGAGGCCGCGGCGAAGGTGTCGGCGGTGGGGGCGACCCGGCCGATGGACTGTTCGGCCCTGAGGTAGGCGTCGAGCCACTCGATCGGCTTGTGCGGGCCGGACTCCATCTCGCGCATCGCGTCGTCGTGGCGCCGCTTGAGCTGGGTCTCGGCGTACAGCGAGGCGGCGATCGGGAAGCTCTGCTCGTAGAAGAGGGCGGCCTGGCGGGCGATCTCGGTGAGGTTCTCCTCCAGGGTGTGGCGGCCCGGCTCGGCGGCAAGGGCGTGCAGCAGGGGGGCCAGTCTCGGGAGGCGTTCCGCGAGGACGCGGATGAACACCTCCTCCTTGCCGGCGAAGTACTTGTACAGCGCCGCCTCGGAGCAGCCGGCCGCCTTCGCGATCTCCTTGGTGGTGGCACGCGCCAGCCCGACGGTGAGCATCAGCTCATGGGCGGCGTCGAGGATGCGGACGCGGGCCGGGCCGGGCTTGGGCTCCATGCTGTTCGGTCCCCTTGGGTCGGTTGGCGGGCTTGACGGGTGGGTGAGTACTTACCCACTCTAGAGGGAGGCAGGGGTGAGTGAATACTCACCCACCTCCTTCGAGTACGGGAGTACCCATGAAACTCACGGTTTTCGGTGCCACCGGGGGCATAGGGCGCGAGCTCGTCCGGCAGGGCCTGGCGGCGGGCCATGAGGTCACGGCGGTCGTACGGGATCCGGCCCGGCTGACCGTCACGGGCGCACGGCTGGAGGTGGTCCGTGCGGACCTCACCGACCCGGAGGTGCTGCGACCCGCCGTGGCCGGGCGGGACGCGGTGCTGTCCGGGCTCGGTCCGCGCGCCCGGAAGGACGCCGGGATCGCGGCGCGGCTGACCCGCGTGGTGCTGGCCGCGATGGAGGCGGAGCAGGTCCGCCGGGTGCTTGCGGTCAGCGCGGGACCGGTCGGGCCGGCTCCGGTGGACGAGGGAGCGGTGGACCGGTGGATGCGGGGGCTCGTGTCCGCCGTACTGAAGGACGTCTACGCCGACCTGAGCGAGATGGAGGCGGAACTGGCGGCGAGCGGTACGGACTGGACGGTCGTGCGCCCGCCACGTCTTCAGAACAAGCCGGTGACCGGCGTGTACCGGGTGGTGGCCGGGGGGTTCCCGGTTCGGGGGCGGTTCATCTCGCGGGCGGATGTGGCGCACGCGATGCTGGGGATGGTCGGGGATGCGGCGGTGGTGAAGCAGGGGGTGGGGGTGGCGTACTGACGGCTCTGACGGTACTGACGCGCCTTCGGACCTGGCCGGCTACAGGCTTACGCCCACCGTCACCGGCTCGTTGACCAGCGTGATCCCGAAGGTGTCCCGTACGCCCGCCACGACCTCGCGGGCCAGTGCGAGGAGGTCCTCGGTGGTGGCGTCGCCCCGGTTGGTGAGGGCCAGGGTGTGCTTGGTGGAGATGCGGGCGGGGCCGGTGCCGTAGCCCTTGGTGAAGCCGGCCTTGTCGATCAGCCAGGCCGCGGAGGTCTTGGTGTGACCGTCGCCCGCGGGATAGGCGGGGGGTTCGGCGTCTTCGCCGAGGCGGTGCTTCACGCGCGCGTGGAACTCCGCGAACTGGGCGGCCGTGAGGATGGGGTTGGTGAAGAAGGAGCCTGCCGACCAGGTGTCGTGGTCGTCGGGGTCCAGGACCATGCCCTTTCCCGCGCGCAGCTTCAGGACGGTTGCGCGGGCGTCGGCGAGGGGGACGCGGTCGCCGGGTTCCACGCCCAGGGCGCGGGCGGTTTCGGCGTACTTGATCGGCGCGGAGAGGCCGTCGGCGTCTTCCAGATCGAAGTGGACGCGCAGGACGACGTAGCGGGCAGGGTCTTCCTTGAAGCGGCTGTGGCGGTAGGAGAAGGCGCAGTCTTCGTCGGTGAGGGTGACGGTTGCTCCGGTGCGGCGGTCGTAGGCGATGACCTCGGTGATGGTGGAGGACACCTCCTGGCCGTAGGCGCCGACGTTCTGGATGGGAGTGGCGCCCGCGGAACCGGGGATGCCGGCGAGGCACTCGACACCGGCGAGTCCGGCGGTCACGGTGCGGGCGACGGCGTCGGTCCACACTTCGCCGGCGGCAAGTTCCAGGTGGGTGCCGGTGAGCTCGAACCCCTTGGTGGCGATGACGAGTGCGGTGCCCTCGAACCCCTTGTCCCCGATGACGAGGTTGGACCCGCCGCCGATCAGGAGAAGCGGCGTGCCGGCGGCGTCGGCGTCGCGGACGACCTCGATCACCTCGGCATCGGTCGTCGCGGTGACGAGCCGGGTGGCGGAGCCGCCGAGACGGAAGGTGGTCAGGGGGGCGAGGGGGGCGTCGTGTCGTTCCTGCACGCGGTACAGCCTACGGGGGCCTTCGGCGGTGGGGCGGGGGTGCCTGCGGCGGCCTGCGCGGCTTCGGCGGGGGTGCCTGCGGCGGCCTGCACGGCTCGGTGGGGGCGGGCGTTTTGCGCAGTTCCCCGCGCCCCTGATGCCTGCGGCGGCCTGTTTCGGCTCGGTGGGGGCGGGTGTAGCGCGTGCGGTCTGGTGGGTGGGTCGGGGCCGGGGTGGGGGTGCCCGTCCTCGGTCCGGCGGTTGCTGTCGCCTCGGCTGTACTGGATAACGGACGCCGGCCGCTGCGGGCGGACACCCCCACCCCGTCCCCTTCCCGCCGTACGCGGCCAACGGCCCGTCGTGGCGCGCGAGAGGGGGATGGGTCCGTCGTGGCGCGGGTGGCGAGCGGTCCGTCGTGGTGGGCGAGGTGGGGATCGGTCCGTCGGGGCACGGGGTGCGGCGAGCGGTCCGTCGTCGCGGGCGAGACAGGGATCAGTCCGTCGTGGCGCCGGTGACTGCGACTCCCCAGGGGCGCGGGGAACTGCGCGACCAGCCCCCACCGGCCTGCACACGCGCGAGGACCCAGCGAGGCACCCCCATAGGCGCCCCGCCCAAGCCCAGCGCACGCGATTGGTTCAGCCGGCCACCGTCTCCGGTGACCGCGCCCGCTCGGAAGACGTCACCACCGCGCCCCTCTTCCCCGAAGGGATCAGCAGAGCCGCAACCCCGGCGACCGCCACCACCGCCGCGCCCGTGACCAGCGCCGGCCGCAGACCGTCCACAAAGGACTGCCCGCTCTCGTATCCACCCTGCGAGGAGAAGATCGACGCCATGACCGCGATCCCCAGCGCTCCACCCACCTCACGCAGCGCGTTGTTCGCCCCGGAAGCGATCCCCTGCTCTTCGGATCGAACACTGGACATGACCAGGTTGGAGGCGGGGGCGAAGAACAGTGCCATGCCGATGCCGCTGAGGATGAGCCCGGGGAGCTGCGCGGCGTAGGACGCGTCGACCGTGACCACGGACGCCATGTACGCGAGACCCGCGGCCTGGAAGAAGAGACCCGTGGCCACGACCGGCCGGCCCCCGATGCGGTCGGAGAGGATCCCGGCGATCGGCGCGACGAGCATCGGCATGCCGGTCCAGGGGAGCATCCGCAGCCCCGCCTCGGTGGGCGAGTAGCCGAGCACACCCTGCATGTACTGGCTGAGCAGGAAGATCGAGCCGAACATCCCGAGGAACATCAGCAGGCCCGCCGCGTTGATCCCGGAGAAGGCCCGGGAGCGGAACAGCCGCATGGGGAGCATGGGGTTCTTGGCCCGTGTGCTGTAGAGGACGAACCCGGCGAGCAGCGCGGCCCCGGCGAACAGGGCCATCAGGACCACGGAGTCGGTCCAGCCGTCGGACGGGCCGCGGACCAGGCCGTAGACGATGCCGAAGAGACCGCCGCTGGCGAGCAGTGTGCCGGGGATGTCGAGGCGCGCGCCGGTGCCGTGGGACTCGGCGAGGCGCAGGCGGGTGAGGGGCAGAAGGGCGACACCGAGCGGGACGTTCAGCCAGAAGATCCACTGCCAGGAGATGTGTTCGGTGAGGCTGCCGCCGATCAGTGGCCCGGAGGCGACCGCGAGTCCGTTGACGGCGCCCCAGATGCCGTACGCCATCCCGCGCTTGGCGGCGGGCACGGCCGCTGTGAGGAGGGTGAGCGTGAGGGGCATCATGATCGCCGCCCCTACGCCCTGGACCGCGCGGGCGGCGATGAGGGAGTCGATGCCCGGGGCCAGTGCCGCGGCGGCCGACGCACCGGTGAAGACCGTGAGGCCGGTCAGGAAGAGGCGTCGCCGGCCGAAGCGGTCCCCGAGCGCCGCGCCGGTCATGAGCAGGACGGCGAAGGTGAGCGTGTACGCGCTCACCGTCCACTCCAGGTCGTGCAGCCCCCCGCCGAGGTCCTCGCGGATGGACGGCAGGGCGGTGGTGACGACGAGGTTGTCGAGGGCCGCCATGAATCCGGCGACGCTGGTGATGACGAGGGCCCAGACGGTTCCCCCGCGGCCTTCGGTCGGTGCGGCTTGCTTTTGCCGTGACATCGCTCCCCCAGCGGGTAATCGGTGATTAGTTATTGATTACTAAGTTTCTCGATCATGAAATGGCGCCCACGACGCCTCGTTGTGCTCAGTGCTCCAGTCGGCCCTTGATTCGCGCCGACGGGTCCATGCCCTCCCAGACCCGGTGCCCGGGCGGAAAGCCCATTGCCACCAGGCAGTTGATGAGCATCCCGTACGCCAGGAAGGTCGTCGTCTCGTTGACGTCGGCGCCGAGCGGCAGGTGGACGGTGTCCCACAGCCGCATCCAGCCGGCCCGCACCGCCTCTCCGAACTCGGCATCCCCGTCCTGCTCGGCAGCCCCCACCGCGACGTACATCTGCATCTGCATCATCAGCCACTCGGGCCGCTCCGTGATGACGCGGGTGTACGCGTCCGCCATGGCGCGCAGGGCCTCCTCGCCCTCCAGCCCCTTCGAGGCTTCCCCGAAGGTGTGGATGGTGTCCTCCACACAGCGCTCGGCAGCCGCCAGAAAGATCGCCTTCTTGCCCGGGAAGAGCCGGAAGAGGTACGGCTGCGACACTCCGACCCGCTTGGCGATCGCCTCGGTCGACGTGCCGTGGTAGCCACCGCGGGCGAACTCGGCCGTCGCCGCACGGATGACGCTCTCGCGCCGCTCTTCTGCACTCATCCTGGCCATGCGCCTAAGTTAGTGCTCAATCACTAACCTGGCAAGACGCCGGATCCGCCTACCGGCAGCGCTCGCCGGAACCCCACCACCACCCCCGAACGTTGTCGCAGGCAGGGGGCCAGACCACCGTAAGGGGCGCCCCACCATGGAGAGCACCCCTTACCTCAGCAGCCGTACCCGGCCCTCAGGCCAGTCGTACGACCGCCCGCGACATTCCCAGCACCTTCTGCCCCGCACTGGTCGCCGTGAGGTCCACGCGGACCGTGTTGTCGTCGAGCTTGGCGGCGACCTTGGCACTGACCTCGATCGTGGCGCCCTGGTCGTCGTTGGGCACGACGACGGGCTTGGTGAAGCGGACGCCGTACTCGGCGACGGCCGCCGGGTCGCCGACCCAGTCCGTCACCACGCGGATCGCCTCGGCCATGGTGAACATGCCGTGGGCGATGACGTCCGGCAGCCCGACCTCCTTGGCGAACTTCTCGTTCCAGTGGATGGGGTTGAAGTCCCCGGATGCGCCCGCGTACTGGACGAGGGTGGCGCGGGTCACGGGGAAGGTCTGGGCCGGCAGCTCGGTGCCGACCTCGACGTCGCCGTATGCGATCTTCGCCGTCATCTTCTTCCTCACGCCTCCTCGGTCGCGCGCGCGACGAGCTTGGTCCAGGCGGTCACGACGTGCTCGCCGGCCTCGTCGTGGACCTCGCCGCGGATGTCCAGGATGTCGTTGCCGGCCATGGACCTGATCGCCTCGATGGTGGAGGTGACGGTCAGACGGTCACCGGCGCGCACGGGGCGGACGTAGGCGAACTTCTGGTCGCCGTGCACCACGCGGCTGTAGTCCAGGCCGAGCTGCGGGTCCTGCACGACCTGTCCCGCGGCCTTGAAGGTGATCGAGAACACGAAGGTCGGCGGGGCGACGACGTCGGGGTGGCCGAGTGCCTTGGCGGCCTCCGGGTCTGTGTACGCGGGGTTGGAGTCCCCCACGGCCTCGGCGAACTCGCGGATCTTCTCCCGGCCCACCTCATAGGGGTCGGTGGGCGGATAGGTCCGCCCCACGAAGGACTGGTCGAGCGCCATGGGCTCGGCACCTCCTGGTTGCTCTACTGACCGGTATCGGGTCTCTCAACGACGCGAGGCCGCCCCCGATCTCTCGGGGACGGCCTCGTGTACGAGCCTGATTTATCGCGTTTCGCGGTGCGCGGTGTGCGCATTGCAACGCGGGCAGTGCTTCTTCATCTCCAGTCGGTCCGGGTTGTTACGCCGGTTCTTCTTGGTGATGTAGTTCCGCTCCTTGCACTCCACGCAGGCCAGCGTGATCTTCGGGCGGACGTCGGTGGCAGCCACGTGAGTGCTCCTTGACGAACGGATAGGACGGGTTCAACGCATAGAAGAGTAGCCGATCGAAGGACCGACCCCGCAATCGGCTACTGTCAGTAGCGGTGACCGGACTTGAACCGGTGACACAGCGATTATGAGCCGCTTGCTCTACCGACTGAGCTACACCGCTGAGATGCGATCCGTTCCCGCCTTGCGACGGGAACCTCACACACCAGAGCCCCAATACGGAATCGAACCGTAGACCTTCTCCTTACCATGGAGACGCTCTGCCGACTGAGCTATTGGGGCGAGCGATGAAGACATTACACGCTCCGCCGCCGTTCGCCCAAATCCGTTTCGCGGCGCCCTGTACGCCTTGATCCACGGGGTTCCCGGAGGCCTCAACTGCCTCTGCGGTACGGCAGACCACACCGGTACGACTATTGCCCTCCTCCCCGTCACGGGTGCGCGGCCACCCTAGGCTCGACTCACTCTGCGTGATCTTGCGTCCCCTTGCGCAGTCCGGGTTCGCGCAGTCCTGAGCTTGCGTAGTTCCGAGCCCCTGGAGCGCGATGCCCGACAGCCAGCCGCAGCCGCCCCACTCCTCGTCCTCGTCGGGTGGCTCGTCGTCGGGCCGGTCCGAGGGGGCCGGTCTCCTGTTGTGCGGGGCGCGGCTCACCGACGGCAGGACCGTGGACGTACGGCTGGGCGGCGGGCGCATCGAGGCGGTCGGTACGGCCGGCAGTCTGGCCGTGGGCGGCACGCGCGCGTGCGGTGCGCGCGTGGACCTCAGCGGCTATCTGCTCCTGCCGGCCCCGGCCGAGCCGCACGCCCACGGCGACACCGCGCTGTCCGCCGACGCCGAGGGACCGGTCTCCCCCGACCCCCACGACGTCCAGCGCCGGGCCACGGAGGCCGCCCTGCTCCAACTCGGGCACGGGGCGACCGCGCTCAGAGCACACGTGCGCGTGGGGGACGTCCAGGGGCTGGGCGCGCTGGCCGCCGTACTGCAGGCGCGGCGGTCGCTGCACGGGCTCACCGAGTTGACGGCCGTGGCGATGCCCAGGGTGTTGACCGGGGTGGCCGGGGCCGAGGGGCTCGCCATGTTGCGGGACGCGCTGAAGATGGGTGCCTCGGTGGTGGGCGGCTGTCCGGATCTCGACCCCGATCCCACGGGTTATGCGGAGGCGGTCCTGGAGGTCGCCTCGGAGCACGACTGCCCCGTCGACCTGCACACGGACGCCACCGACCCGGCCCGGCTCGCCCGGCTCGCCGCCATGGCCGGCGGCCTGCGGCCCGGCGTCACCCTCGGCCCCTGCGCGGGCCTCGACCGCCTCCCCGCCGAGGTGGTCTCCCGCACCGCCGACCAGCTCGGGGCGGCCGGAGTCGCCGTGGTGTGCCTGCCGCAGGGCGGCTGCGCGGGTGTCGACCGGCGGGGCACGGCTCCGGTACGGCTGCTGCGCGCGGCCGGAGTCCGGGTGGCCGCCGGCAGCGGCGCACTACGGGACGCCTGCAACCCGGTGGGCCGCGGCGACCCCCTGGAGGCCGCGTACCTGCTCGCCTCCCGGTACGGGCTGCGACCGGAGGACGCCTACGACGCGGTGAGCACCTCGGCGCGGACCGTGCTCGGGCTGCCCGAAGTCCGCGTGGAGGCGGGTTTCCCGGCCGAGTTGCTCGCGGTACGCGGCGACCGCCTCGCCGGCGCGCTCTCCCTGGCGTATAGCCGGATCGTGGTGCACCGGGGGCGCGTGGTGGCACGGACGAGCGCGGTACGGGAGTACTGCAACTCGGCGGCGGGCGTGGAGTCGGGGCTGCCTCGGCAGGGGCGGGGGGGTGTGTCGTAGGCGAGCGCTTGCGACGTCTCTGAGGGTTCGGTGGGGCGCGGTGCGTTGTGGCGCGCGCCGCTGTGTGCAACCCCCTGCGGGGGGCGGGGAACCGCGCGGCCAGCCACGACGTACCCGCAGCCGCTCCTCGACCTCACCCTGACCTCACCCTGACCTCACCCTGACCTCACCCTGACCTCACCCTGACCTCACCCTGACCTCCCCCTGCGCTCCTGAGGCGTCGCCGGACCGACGCGGCAGATGCGCCTGGACGGGCGTACGGTCGAAGACATGCGCATTGTCATCGCTGGTGGTCATGGTCAGATCGCGCTGCGGCTGGAGCGACTGCTCGCCGCGCGCGGGGACGAGGTCGCGGGGATCATCCGTCGCGCCGAGCAGGGCGACGACCTGCGGGACGTCGGTGCCGAACCGGTCCTGCTGGACCTGGAGTCGGCCTCGGTCGAGGAGGTTGCCGCCCAGTTGCGGGGCGCGGACGCGGCGGTCTTCGCGGCGGGCGCGGGTCCGGGAAGCGGCGCGGCCCGCAAGGACACGGTGGACAAGGCCGCGGCGGTGCTGTTCGCGGACGCGGCGGTCCTGGCGGGCGTACGGCGCTTCGTGATCGTGTCGTCCATGGGCGCGGACCCACGGCACGAGGGTGACGAGATCTTCGATGTGTACCTGCGCGCCAAGGGCGAAGCCGACGTCCATGTGAGCGGCTTGGACGCCCTGGACTGGACGGTTCTGCGTCCCGGCGCGCTTACGGACGACGCGGGCAACGGCCTCGTACGCCTGGAGGCGCACACCGGTCGGGGCCCGATCCCGCGCGACGACGTGGCCGCCGTACTGGCGGAGTTGCTGGACACGCCGGCGACGGCAGGGCTGACGCTGGAGCTGATCAGCGGTTCCACGCCGGTCTCGGTCGCGGTGAAGTCGGTGGCGGGCAACTGAGGATGGCCGCAGCGGGGGTGCCGGCCGCGCAAGAGGCGTTGCTGCGGCGGATGTACGAGATCTTCGCGACGGACGAGCGGGACGCCTTCGTACCGCATTGTCTGGCCTCGGACGTGGACTGGCCGAACATGCTGGACGGCGGCCGACTGCGCGGACGTGAGGCGGTACGGGCGTACTGGGCACGGCAGTTCGCGGCAGGGCATCCCCTCGTACGGCTGGAGGGGCTGGAGTCGGACGGGCTCGCCGGGGCGGTGGTGGTGACCGTACGGCTCGGGGTGCGCGATGCGTCGGGCGAGCGGTGGGCCGGGGAGACGGTCGAGCACGTGTACCGGTTCGGGGAGGACGGGCTCGTGGTGCGGATGGACGTGCGGGAGGGATCGGGGTCCGGGTCTGGATCGGGGGCGTAGGACGGCTGAACGCCGGTGCCGGGTGTCTGACCGATCGTAGGGCAGCCGTACGCTCAGAACAGGGGCAGCTGGCCGGGGAGGACGGGCAGTGCGTACCCATCCAACGACGGCTGCGCCGCTCCGAGTTCCGCCTGCTTGCGGGAGCCCGGGCAGGAGACCAGCTGACCTCTCGCGCGTGCTCCGGGCGGGTCGTGCCGGGCGAAGCGGCCGGCGACGACGGCGATCTCACGACGGCATTCGGGGCAGAGCCTGCGACGACTGGACATGCAGTCAGTGTGCCCCGGGCGGTCGACGTTTGTGCGTCCCGAGTGAGCGGCTGGGCCTGCCCAGGCGCGTGTGAAGGGCGGCAGGGCTCGAGGGCGGGCGGCTGTTGAGAGCGGGCGGAGCTCAAGGGCGGGTCGGCTTCCGGGTGCCGACGGAAGGAGTTGCGTCCGAGGGGTAGGGGAGGTGCCGCGTCTGAGAATCCCTCCGCCGCGCAGTCTGTTGTACACCGCCGTCACCATCACGATCCTGGCCGTGCAACGTGGCAGGGCGAGCCGTGCGGCAGACACCGATGCGCTCAGCGCTGCATGCGCGGCAGGAACGCGTGTCCTGACTCCACCGGTCCACCGGCCCACCGGTGAGACACATCACCCGGCCCCGTCGCCCGATGGGGCACCTGAAGCATCCCGAATGAAGAAACCCCCTCCGCTCTGCGTTTCCGCAGTTCGGAGGGGGTCTTTCTCAGCGTGGCGGCGCCAGGATTCGAACCTGGGAAGGCTGAGCCGGCAGATTTACAGTCTGCTCCCTTTGGCCGCTCGGGCACACCGCCGGGGTTTGCTGCCCTTCGAACCGTCTTTCGGCGGTGCTCCGTGGCAACGACGTAAACAATACCCGATGCCGAGGGGTGCTTCGCCACCCGATTGATCTGCGCCCGGAGGGCATGTGGTGACTAGGCTTGGGCGGATGCGGCCCGGGTCCACGCCGGGCTCGGCGCCCGCCCCCACGTACGCCGATACGCATCCGTACGCACGCAGACACATCCCGATACAAGGAGCCACAGGACATGGCCGACTCCAGTTTCGACATCGTCTCGAAGGTCGAGCGGCAGGAGGTCGACAACGCCCTCAACCAGGCCGCCAAGGAGATCTCTCAGCGCTACGACTTCAAGGGCGTGGGTGCCTCGATCTCGTGGTCCGGTGACAAGATCCTGATGGAGGCGAACTCCGAGGACCGGGTCAATGCCGTCCTCGACGTCTTCCAGTCCAAGCTGATCAAGCGTGGGATCTCCCTGAAGGCGCTCGACGCGGGCGAGCCGCAGCTCTCCGGCAAGGAGTACAAGATCTTCGCGTCGATCGAGGAGGGCATCTCCCAGGAGAACGCGAAGAAGGTCGCGAAGATCATCCGTGACGAGGGCCCGAAGGGCGTGAAGGCCCAGGTCCAGGGCGACGAGCTGCGGGTCAGCTCGAAGAGCCGTGACGACCTGCAGTCCATCATCGCCCTGCTGAAGGGCAAGGACTTCGACTTCGCGATCCAGTTCGTGAACTACCGGTGAGCCGCTGATCCAGCGATGCACGAGGAAGGGTGGGCACCTGGCCGGTGCCCACCCTTCTCGCCTGCTGGCTGCGGTTCGGGGTGTCAGTCGCGCGAGTTGCCGAAGAGGAGACGGTAGGCGATCAGGAGCACGAGGGAGCCGCCGATCGCTGCGGCCCAGGTGGTCCCGTCGTAGAAGCTCTTGGTGACCGGGTGGTCCAGCCAACGGGCCGATATCCAGCCACCGATGAACGCGCCCGCGATGCCGATGAGGGTCGTCCCGATGAAGCCGCCCGGGTCCCGGCCCGGCAGCAGGAACTTGGCGATGGCTCCGGCCAACAGCCCCAGGATGATCCAGCCGATGATGCTCATGCCCTGAACCTGCCCTTCCGCGCTGTGCCCGCACTGTCCGTGGCCTGTGATCTACGTCCCGGCCCACTGGGCATGTGCTGGAGCGCTTGGGTTGGACGACGTGCTCTTGCGACTCGCGCGTGGCGCTCTTCGTGCGGGTGTTCGTGTCCCGTTGATGAAGAAGACGTCCGTAGTGCACCCTGCGGTTGCAGAGATCAGTAGGGTGCGGCGCATGACTGGTTCCGGTGCCGAACTGCGGCGCACGCTGGGCACAGGCGACGCCGTGGTCATCGGTCTCGGCTCGATGATCGGTGCCGGCATCTTCGCCGCCCTCGGCCCCGCGGCGCGCGCGGCCGGGTCCGGGCTGCTGCTCGGGCTCGCGGTCGCCGCCGTGGTCGCCTACTGCAACGCCACGTCCTCGGCACGGCTGGCCGCCCTGTACCCGGCCTCGGGCGGCACCTATGTGTACGGGCGGGAGCGGCTCGGGCCGTTCTGGGGTTATCTCGCGGGCTGGTCGTTCGTGGTCGGAAAGACGGCCTCCTGTGCGGCGATGGCGCTGACGGTGGGTGCGTACGTCTGGCCGGGGCAGGCCCATGCCGTGGCCGTCACTGCCGTGGTGGCGCTGACGGCGGTGAACTACGGCGGGATCCAGAAGTCCGCCTGGCTGACCCGGGCGATCGTGGCGGTGGTCCTCGCTGTCCTCGCTTCCGTGGTGGTCGTGTGTCTTGGGTCCGGGGCCTCGGATGCCGGGCAGCTGGACACCGGGGTCTCCGGCGGTGTGAGCGGGGTGCTGCAGGCGGCCGGTCTGCTGTTCTTCGCGTTCGCGGGGTACGCGCGCATCGCGACCCTCGGTGAGGAGGTACGGGATCCCTCGCGCACCATCCCTCGCGCGATCCCCCTGGCCTTGGGCATCACGCTGGTGGTGTACGCGGTTGTGGCGGTGGCTGTCCTTTCCGTACTGGGTGCTGCCGCTCTGGGTCGTGCTGACGCGCCGCTGGTCGAGGCGGTGCGAGCGGCCGGGGTGCCGGATCTCGTGCCGGTGGTGCGGGTGGGTGCCGTCGTGGCCGCGCTGGGTTCGCTGCTCGCCCTGATTCTCGGCGTGTCGCGAACGACGCTGGCCATGGCCCGGGACCGGCATCTTCCGGGCGCGCTGTCGGCCGTCCACCCTCGCTTCCAGGTGCCGCACCGGGCCGAGCTGGCCGTGGGTGCGGTGGTCGCGATCCTCGCCGCCACGGTCGACGTGCGGGGCGCGATCGGTTTCTCCTCCTTCGGTGTGCTCGCGTACTACGCGGTGGCCAACGCGTCGGCGTGGACACTCGGTTCGGCGCCGGCGGCCCGGGTGGTACCGGTGGTGGGGCTGCTCGGGTGTGTGGTGGTGGCGTTCGCGCTGCCCGGGATTTCGGTGATCGCGGGCGCGGGGGTACTGGCGGTCGGGGCAGGGGCGTATGGCATGCGGAAGTGGTGGGCGGGGCGGTAGGTCGGCAGCCACGTCTCCCTCGAGGGAGCGTCAGGATGCGTGGGCCGGCGGTGCCGTGCGTATTCGGAACTGTGCCCAGGGAGTCATCTCCAACTCCTCGTTCATCTCCTCGTACCAGCCGGTGCCGTCGACCCAGGTTTGCAGCCAGTCCGTGAGGGTGGGGGCGTCCACGAACCAGGAGTGGTCGCAGTCACCGGCGTTCGGCTCGAAGAGGAGAACGGGGGCTTCCGGGCTGTGGCAGTCCACGCACGCGTACATCGCACAGCCCCAGTGGGATATCGGCAGGACGCCCTCGGGCCAGGGCCAGTCGGGGTCCTTACGGCTGCTCTTGCGGTTGGCCAGGTATTGCACGACGGCCGCGGGCTCGCCGGACGGAGGGCTGTCGAGCAGGGGCAACAGGCCGTACTCCGGGCCGAATCCGCCGTCTCCTATACGCAGGTAGAGGTCGGCGAGCAGCGGGGGCAGGTGGAAGCCCAGCGCTGCCTCGGCGCGAGAGAGGGTGTCCGCTTCCACCGGCTCGGGGAGGGAAGCCCAGCCCCACGGCCGGGTGTTGCGGGCCTTGTCCGCCACCCGTGCCAGCAACTGCTCGCTCTCGGTCATGCATCCATGATGCAGGGCGGCACTGACAGCCGGGCAGACCTGTGGACAACCTCCGGGTTGTGGAAAACCTCGAGTGAACCTCGGCTCAGGCGAGGTGGACGTCGACGCGATCGCCCTCGGCGAGAAAGGCGAGGAGTTCCTCGAAGGCCGGCGGTCTGTGGAGGGCCTGCGGGGTGGCGCCCCAGCGGCCCATCAGACAGTCGTCCAGGGCGTCCAGGCCCCAGCCGAAGTAGCCGCCGGGGTCGTTCACCGCCTCACCCAGGGCGCAGAAGAAGCCGGGCAGGTCGGTGACGTGGCGGCCGTCGAGGTGGTACGTCGTGCCGGGCGGCCGGTCCTGGCCGCCGTAGACGTGATTGTCGAGCGCCGTGCGAAGCCAGAACTGCCGTCCCTCGTTGCCGCATCGAGCCCAGCGGTTGGACTCCGTGGGTCGTCCCTCGAACCACAGTTCCCACACCTCGTCGGCCGCGAAGGGCGGTCGCTCCGACCACAGGTCCAGGGTGAGGTCCACCAGACCGGGACCGCGCGCTGACGGGATCCAGGCTCGCAGCTCACCCTCGGCTGCGGACTGCAGGGGCCGACCGGAGGTGTCGATGCGCAGGACCTTGGCATGACCGAGGTCCTCCTCCCCCATGTCCAGCGCGGTCCGCAGGGCGCCCAGTGGAGAGCAGCCCAACAGGCGCAGCGGGGGTTCCATGGTTTCGTCCGGGACCTCGCGTACGCAGGCCAGATCGCGGCAGGTGCCGTGCGGTTCACCGTGGGCACCCAGCAGGCGGTAGCCCGGGGACAGCGGCGGACGCCGCGGGCAGTCGTAGGTGTTGTGGTCGGCTTCCGTTCCGGCGATCGTGACGTCCCGCAGTGTCAGGTCGCGGGCACAGGGGCGGTCGCCGAGGAGGCACGCCTCTTCCAGATGCCACTCACCGACCGCCGCGCCGGTCTTGTCGAGAATCTCCAGGGTGAGAGTCCCGAGAGGCGCCGATCCCTCGGTAGGTGCCCGTGTGAGGGCTTCGCTCAGGCGGCCCTCGGGAGCGCAGCCGAGAAGTTCGTAGACGCCCCGGGGTGGAGGAGTCGGGTCGGCGAAGAGATCCTCGGCGTCCTCGCACAACGCCCACGTCTCCTCGTAGCCCTCCTCGCCTCGAACTCGGCTTCCCGGTCGTACGACAGCAGGACGTACTTCGGCGCCCCCACTCCCCCGGCCCGTCCGTCAGCGGGTCGCGAACGGCTCGTCCGTGGGGACGATTTCGCGGCCCAGGGGGAACAGGGACACGGGGATCAGCTTGAAGTTGGCGATGCCGAAGGGGATACCGATGATCGTGATGCAGAGGACGAGGCCCGTCGCGATGTGGCCCAGGGCCAGCCACCAGCCGGCGAGGACCAGCCACAGGACGTTGCCGACGCAGGAGGGTGCGCCCGCGTCGCGGCGCTCGACCGTGGTGTACCCGAAGGGCCACAGGGCGTAGACGCCGATGCGGAAGGCCGCTAGGCCGAACGGGATGCCGATGATGGTGATGCAGAGCAGCGCGCCCGCGGCCAGGTAGGCGAGGAACAGCCAGAAGCCGCTCAGGACGAGCCAAATGACGTTCAGGATGGTTTTCATCGGGGTCGACCTGCCATCTTCTCGAGCCGGGCGATGCGCTCCGCCATCGGCGGGTGCGTCGAGAACATCTTGGACAGTCCCTGGCCAGGGCGGAAGGGATTCGCGATCATCATGTGGCTCGCCGTCTCGATGCGCGGTTCGGGGGGCAACGGCAGTTGCTTGGTGCCCACTTCGAGCTTGTGCAGCGCGCTGGCGAGCGCGAGGGGGTCGCCGGTGAGCTGGGCTCCGGACGCGTCCGCCTCGTACTCCCTGGAGCGGCTGATGGCCATCTGGATGAGGCTGGCCGCGAGCGGTCCGAGGATCATGATCATCAGCATGCCGAGGATGCCCGGGCCGTCATCGTCGTCGGAGCGGCCGATCGGGATCAGCAAGGCGAAGTTGACCAGGAACATGATCACGGAGGCGAGGGCGCCGGCGACCGACGAAATCAGGATGTCGCGGTTGTAGACATGGCTGAGTTCGTGGCCGATGACACCGCGCAGTTCGCGCTCGTCCAAGATGCGCAGGATGCCGTCGGTGCAGCACACGGCGGCGTTGCGCGGATTGCGGCCGGTCGCGAAGGCGTTGGGTGCCTCGGTCGGCGAGATGTACAGGCGCGGCATGGGCTGACGGGCCTGGGTGGAGAGCTCGCGGACCATGCGGTACAGGGCCGGTGCCTCGAACTCGCTCACCGGGCGGGCACGCATCGCGCGTAGAGCCAGCTTGTCGCTGTTCCAGTACGCGTACGCGTTGGTGCCCAGCGCGATCAGGACGGCCACCACCAGCCCCATGCGGCCGAAGAAACTGCCGATGACGATGATGAGTGCGGACAGTCCCCCAAGGAGGACTGCGGTCCTGAGCCCGTTGTGCCGGCGGTGCACGGTACGCCCTCCAAGTGGTGCAGCAGAGGAACCCTTTGCTTGCTGATCTCCGATGTCTTCCGATGCCACCGGTCCGTGATGTCACGTCCAGTGGACCCTCCCGTTTTGCTCAACGCCAGGCGAGGGTCACTAGTTCCCTTGTGCGCGCGGAGGCCCAGGTGGGCCGTCCGGGTGATGGGTCAAGGGCGACTGTTCAGGTTCGGGAGGGCCGGTTCAGAAGAGTCCGGTGTCGGTGAAGCGCAACACGAGCTGGGGCGCGCCCGAGAGGGCGACACCGAGGACGCCGGTCAGGGCGAGCGCGGCCGTGAGGGGGGCGGGGACGCGGTGCGCGGCGGGTTCGCCCTCGGGGGCCCTGAACAGCAGCGTCGTCCACTGGAGGTAGTAGAAGAGCGCGATCACGACATTGACGGCCATGACCACGGCGAGCCATCCGAGGCCCGCGTCCACGGCCGCCGAGAAGACGGTGACCTTGGCGAACAGGCCGATGATGCCTGGCGGCAGCCCGGCCAGGCAGAGCAGGAAGAAGGCCAGGAGGAGGGCGGCGAGCGGGTTGGTCGCGTAGAGGCCGCGGTAGTCGGTGATGCGGTTCGCGGCCCTCGTGCGGCCCACCAGCGCGGCCACCGCGAAGGCGCCGAGGTTCACGGCGGCGTACATGAGGGCGTAGGCGACGGTGGAGCCGACGGATCGCTCGGCGTCGTCGGAGTACGCGGCGGCGGCGATCGGGACGAGGAGGTAGCCGGCCTGGCCGATGGAGGACCAGGCGAGCAGCCGTACGGCGCTGTACGCGCGCGTGGCCTGCTGTCGGAGGGCGCCGACGTTGCCGACGGTCATGGTGAGCGCGGCGAGCGCGGCGAGCGCCGGGCCCCAGACGTCGGCGTACGACGGCAGGGCGACGACGGTGACGAGGATCAGGCCGGAGAAGCCAACGGCCTTGCCCACGACCGACAAGTAGGCGGCGATCGGGAGGGGTGCGCCTACGTAGGTGTCGGGCACCCAGAAGTGGAAGGGGACGGCGGCCGTCTTGAAGGCGAAGCCGACGAGGGTGAGGACGACGCCGGTCTGGGCGAGGGTGTGGAGCTGTCCGTCGACGTTCTGGATGCGGTCGGCGACCTGTGTGAGGTAGAGGGTGCCCGTGGAGGCGTACACGAAGCTGATGCCCATGAGGCTGACCGCGGTCGCGGTGACCGAGGAAAGGAAGAACTTCAGGGCCGCTTCGGAGGACTTCCTGTCGCCGTGCCGGATGCCGACGAGGGCGAAGGCGGGCAGGGAGGCGACTTCCAGGGCGACGACGAGGGTCGCCAGGTCTCGGGAGGCGGGCAGGAGTGCGGCGCCGGCGGCCGAGGAGAGCAGCAGGAACCAGTACTCCCCTTCGGGGAGTCTCTTGTCGGCGTCCTTGAGGGTGGTGACCGACAGGAGGGCCGCCAGGAGGGCGCCGCCAAGGACGAGGAACTGGATGACGAGCGTGAAGCGGTCGGCCGCATAGCTGCACACGTCGGCGTCGCCGGTCAGGCAGAAGGTGCTGCGGTCGCCGTCCAGGAGGGGGAGCAGCAGGAGCACGGAGGCTGCCAGGCCCGCGACCGAGAACCACCCGAGCAGGGCTTTCTTCTGCTCGCCGACGAAAAGGTCTGCGACGAGAACAACGAGTCCGACGACCGCCGTGAGGGTGGGTGGCGCGATCGCGAGCCAGTCGACGGACTGCACGAGGTTCGCGGCCAGGGGCTCGGCCGAAGAAGCCAATGGCTGAGCGATGGCGACCAGGGTGCTCATCGGGTGCCTCCTGCGAGGAGCTGCTGGACGGCCGGGTCGGTGAGGCCGAGGAGGGCCTTCGGCCACAGGCCCGCCGCGACGGTGAGGGCGACGAGCGGCGTCCAGGCCGCGAACTCGTACGTGTGGACGTCGGCGAGCTGGGGGGCGTCCTGGGGTACGGCGCCCATGCAGACGCGGCGGACCACGACGAGCATGTACGCGGCCGTCAGGAGGGTGCCGAACGCGCCGATCGCCATGAAGGTGAGGAAGGCGGGGCGGCTGAGGTCGTCGGCGGGCTTGAAGGCGCCGAACAGGGCCAGCATCTCGCCCCAGAATCCGGCGAGGCCGGGCAGGCCGAGCGAGGCGACCGCACCGAAGGCCAGCAGGCCGCCGAGGCGCGGGGCCTTGCCGTACAGGGCGGCGCCGGTCTCCTCGGCCAGGGTGTCGAGGTCGGTGGTGCCGGTGCGGTCCTTCAGGGCTCCGACCAGGAAGAACAGGAGGCCGGTGATGAGGCCGTGCGCGATGTTGGCGAACAGGGCGCCGTTCACGCCGGTCGGGGTCATGGTGGCGATACCGAGCAGGACGAAACCCATGTGGCCGACGGAGGAGTAGGCGATGAGCCGCTTGAGATCGCCCTTCGCGCCACGCTTGGCGAGGGCGAGGCAGGCCAGGGATCCGTAGATGATCCCGACCACGGCGAAGGCGGCGAGGTAGGGCGCGAACTCGCGGAAGCCGTCGGGGGCGATCGGCAGCAGAATCCGGACGAACCCGTACGTACCCATCTTCAGCAGGACGCCGGCCAGCAGGACCGAGCCGACGGTCGGCGCGGCGGTGTGGGCGTCGGGCAGCCAACTGTGCAGCGGCCACATCGGGGTCTTGACCGCGAGCCCGATCCCGATCGCCAGAACGGCGATGACCTGCACGGATGCGGACAGCGACCGGCCGTTGTCAGTGGCGAGTGCCACCATGTCGAATGTGCCCGCCTTGATCCCGATCAGGAGCAGGCCGAGCAGCATCACGACCGAGCCGAGCAGTGTGTAGAGGATGAAGCGCCAGGCGGCGGCCTGGCGCTCCTCGCCGCCCCAGCGGGCGATGAGGAAGTACATCGGGACGAGCACCATCTCGAACGCGAGGAAGAACAGCAGCAGATCAAGGACGGCGAACGTCGCGAGGGTGCCGGACTCAAGCATGAGCAGCAGTGCGACGAAGGCCTTCGGGGTGGGGCCCGCGGGCATTTTGAAGTACGAGTAGAGCGCGCAGAGGAAGGTCAGCAGCGCGGTCAGGACCAGAAGGGGGAGGGAGATGCCGTCGAGGCCGAGGTGGATGCGCACGTCGAGTGCGGGGATCCAGCTGATGTCGGTCGTGGCCTGCATCTTCGACGGATGGTCGTGGTCGAAGCCGAGTGCCAGGACGATCGCGGCGATGAGGATCACGCCGGTGACCGTCACCCCGTGCCGCAGTACGGCCTGGTCCGGCGACTTCCCCTTCAGTCCGGGCGGCGCCGGCAGCAGAGCCGTGACGGCGCCGAGGAGCGGGCCGGCCACGACGAACGCCAGAAGGAACTGCATCACGGACTCGTTGATATCGATCACGCCTGCTCACGCTCCCGTGGCGACGAGGACGACGGCGACCGCGAGGACGACGGTGCCGGCGAGCAGCGCGCTCACATAGGTCTGCAGATTGCCGGTCTGGGCCCGTCGTACGGCGCTGCCGAGCCAGCGGGGCAGTGTTCCCGCGCCGCGTACGTAGGTCTCGACGACTTCGCGGTCCAGGAACCGGACGAGGGTGGCTCCGGCCTGGACCGGGCGGACGAAGAGGGCCGTGTATAGCGCGTCCAGGTGGAAACCGACGGCCGCGTGGCGGTGCAGTGGGCCGAGCAGCAACCGTCCGGGGTCCGCGGGGTCGGGCGCGTAGGCCACGTCTCCGTATGCGGGCTCGTGGGTGGCGATGGCTTCGGCCTCGACCAGGCCGGCGTCGCCCTCGGGGTGGGCGGCGACCGCACCCATCGGGACGCGGCCCGTGACCGTACTGGTGTGCCGCCAGGCCGCGTAGGTGACGATGCCGCCGATCAGGGCCACGCCCGTGCCGGCGACGGAGGTGGTGAGGGTCGGGGTGAGGTCGCGGCCGTCGAACCAGTCGGGCAGCACGCGGTAGGAGAACGCGCCGAGGGCGAGGGACGGGGCCGCGAGGACCCAGAGGACCACGGTCATCGTCAGCGGCTGACGTCCGTGGTCGGGGGCTTCGGTGCCCCGCCCGCGGAAGGCCAGCAGCCACAGCCGTGTCGCGTAGGCGGCTGTGAGCAGGGCCGTGAGGAGGCCGGCGACGAGGGTGATCCAGCCTGCGGCGCCGGGGGCGTGTTCAGTGTGGCCGGTGGCGACGTGCTCGGCCGCGCCGAGGACGGACTCCTTGGAGAAGAAGCCGCTGAAGGGCGGGATCGCGGCGAGCGCGAGGAGCGCCACGGTCATCGTCCAGTAGGCGTCGGGGACGCGGGCGCTCAGGTCCTTCATACGGGACATGGCGGCCAGGGAGTTGGTTCCGGCGGCGTGGATGACCACGCCGGCCGCGAGGAACAGCAGCGCCTTGAAGGCGCCGTGGGACAGGAGGTGGAAAACGGCGGCACCGCGGTCGCCGACGGCGAGGGCGCCGGTCATGTAACCGAGCTGGCCGATCGTCGAGTAGGCGAGGACACGCTTGATGTCGTCCTGGGCGAGTGCGGCGAGACCCGAACCGGTCATCGTGACGGCGGCCATGACGGCGAGGACAACCATCGCGGCCTGGGAGGCCTCGAAGACCGGGAGGAGACGGGCGATGAAGTAGACACCGGCGGCAACCATCGTCGCGGCGTGGATCAGCGCGGAGACGGGCGTGGGGCCCGCCATCGCGTCGGGGAGCCAGGTGTGCAGCGGGAACTGCGCCGACTTGCCCGCCACGCCCGCGAGGAGGAGCAGGGCGATCAGGGTCGGGTGGTCGAGCCCGCCGTGCGCGACGGCGTCGAGGACCTTCGTGATCCGGAAGGAGCCGGCGTCGGTGGCCATGGCGAACAGGCCGATCAGGAAGGGGACGTCACCGAGCTTGGTCACCAGGAATGCCTTGAGGGAGGCGGCGCGGGCCTCCGGGGTCTCCCAGTAGTGGCCGACCAGGAAGTACGAGCAGATGCCCATGACCTCCCAGCCGACCAGCAGCACGATCAGGTCGCCGGAGTAGACGACGAGCAGCATCGCGGAGGTGAAGAGGGAGACGAGAGCGGCGTACGAGGGGTAGCGCGGGTCGTCGCGCAGATAGCCGGTCGAGTAGATCTGCACACAGGTGGCGACGAACGCGACCAGGATGGCGACGAGGGCGGCGAAGCCGTCGATGTACAGGGCGAGTTCGATCGGGACCGAGCCGGTCGGGGTGAGTTCGGTGGCGGCGTTCACCGTCTGGCCGCCGCCCTGCCTTACGGCGACCACCGCGGCGAGCGCAAGGGCGACCAGGAGCGGCAGTACGGCGAGCGGGCGGACGAAGCCGGGGGCGGTGCGGCCCAGGAGCAGGCCGGCCGCGGCGCCCAGGAAGGGAAGGAGGGGGACGAGGACGGCGAGGGTGGTCGTGGTCACGCGGTGGCCTCAGCCTTCCCGGTCCGCCCGGACTCTGCGGCCTGTTCGGCCGTGCGGGCGTCGTCGTCGGAGGTGTCGGGGTCGTGGCCCTCGGCCGTGTCGCGGAGCTTGTCGATGTCGGCGGTGCCGCGGTTGCGGTGGACGGCGAGGACGATCGCGAGGCCGATGCCGATCTCGGCGGCGGCGATGGCGATGGTGAACAGGGTCAGGGCCTGGCCGGAGTGCAGGGTCTCCTCGGCGGCCCTGCTGAGCCAGACGTCGAAGGCGACCAGGTTCAGGTTGACGGCGTTGAGCATCAGCTCGACCGACATCAGGACGAGGATCGCGTTGCGGCGGGCCAGGACGCCGTAGAGGCCGGTGCAGAAGAGGAGGGCGGAGAGTACGGCGGGATAGGCGAGGTGCATCAGCGGGCGCCTTCCTGCTCAGTCGATTCGGTTCCCCTGGCCGACGCGGTTCCCGCATCCGGCCCATTTCGCCCGATCGTGTGATTACGGGAATCAGCGGCGGATGGGGAACTACCGGTCGCGGCTCGGGAGTTCACAGGGGGAGAGCTCGACTCCGCCTTCGCCTTGCGGGACAGGACGATCGCGCCGACCAGCGCCGCGAGGAGCAGGACGGAGAGGGCCTCGAAGGGGAGGACCCAGTTCTGGAAGAGGCTCGCGCCGGTTGCCTCGGTGGAGCCGGCGGCTGGGCCGTCCAGGTCGATCCAGGTGGTGCGGAAGGCGTCGACGACCACCCAGACCAGAGCGGCCGCCGCCGCAAGGGCCACGACGAGGGCGGCCCAGCGGTTGCCGGAGTCGGCGTCCGGGGAGCGGCCGATGGGGGCCCTGGTGAGCATCAGACCGAACAGAAGGAGGACGACGACGGAGCCGACGTAGATGAGGACCTGCACCCACGCGATGAACTCGGCGGTGAGCAGGAGGTATTCGACGGCGAGGCCGCCGAGGGCCACCACCAGCCACAGGGCGGCGTGTACCAGCTGCTTGGTGGTGACGGTGATGATCGCTGCTCCGAAGGTGACGAGGCCGACGAGCAGAAAGGCGATCTCGACGCCGGTCGGGGAGAGGAAACCGTGCGCTGCCTGGGCGAGGGTCACGACTCCTCCCCCTGGGGATCGGCCGACGGGGCCGGCTCGGCCTGGGCCGCTGCCAGCTTCTCGGCGGTCTTGCGGGCGGTGGCGATTTCCTTCGGTTCCTCCGCGCCGGGGTCGAGGGCCGGTGGGGCCGGGACGGTCCACATCCACTCGCGGAGCTTGTCCCGCTCGTGGGTGAGCTCGCGGATGTCGGTCTCGGCGTACTCGAACTCCGGGGACCAGAACAGGGCGTCGAAAGGACACACCTCGATGCAGATACCGCAGTACATGCAGAGGGAGAAGTCGATGGCGAAGCGGTCGAGGACGTTGCGGCTGCGTTCGCGGCCACCAGGGGCCGCCGCCGGGACCGTCTCCTTGTGGGAGTCGATGTAGATGCACCAGTCGGGGCACTCACGGGCGCACAGCATGCACACCGTGCAGTTCTCCTCGAACAGGCCGATCACCCCGCGGGTGCGGGGCGGGAGGTCGGGCTGGGCGTCGGGGTACTGCTCGGTGACGGTCTTCTTCGTCATCGTGCGCAGGGTGACGGCCAGGCCCTTGGCCAGACCCGAGCCAGGAATGGGGGCCATGGTTACTGGATCACCACCTTGACGATGCCGGTGAGGGCGATCTGGGCGAGGGAGAGGGGGACGAGGAGGGTCCAGGAGAGTTTCTGGAGCTGGTCCTCGCGCAGACGGGGATAGGTCACGCGGAGCCAGATGACGACGAAGGCGAGCACGGCCGTCTTGAGGAGGGTCCAGACCCAGCCGAGCCCGTCGGCGCCCCAGGGGCCGTGCCAGCCGCCCAGGAAGAGGACGGTGGTCAGGCCGCACAGGACGACGATTCCGGCGTACTCGGCAAGGAGGAACAGGGCGAAACGCAGGCCGGTGTACTCGGTGTAGGCGCCGAAAATGATCTCCGAGTCGGCGACCGGCATGTCGAAGGGAGGGCGCTGGAGTTCGGCGAGGCCGGCGACGAAGAAGACGATCGCGCCGACGATCTGCCAGGGCAACCACCACCACTCGAAGGCGTCGAGGATGCCGGGGAGGGAGACGGTTCCGGCCGCCATCGCCACCGAGGCGGCGGTGAGCAGCATCGGGAGTTCGTAGGCGAGGAGCTGTGCAGCGGTGCGCAGGCCGCCGAGGAGGGAGAACTTGTTGGCGGAGGCCCAGCCGGCCATGAGGGAGCCGAGGACGCCCACGCCCATCACGGCGAGCACGAAGAACACGCCCGCGTCGACGACCTCGCCGACGGCTCCCTCGCCGGGGCCGATCGGGATGGCGAGGAGGACCAGGAGGTAGGGCAGGAGGGCGACGGCGGGGGCGAGTTGGAAGATACGGCGGTCCGCGCTCGCCGGTACGACGTCTTCCTTCTGGGCGAACTTCACGCCGTCCGCGACGAGTTGGGCCCAGCCGTGGAAGCCGCCGGCGTACATCGGGCCCAGGCGGCCCTGCATGTGGGCCATCACCTTGTGCTCGGTCTGGCCGATGATCAGGGGGAAGGTGAGGAAGACGACGAAGACGATCAGGAGTCGCAGGGCGACGTCGAGAGCGCCGTTCACTGCGGGCCTCCTGCGGGCTTGTCGTGAGTGGGGGTGGAGCTGGGGGTGTCGGGGGTGGAGGGCTCGTCGGGGGCCGGCTCCTCGGAGGCCTGGGCGGTGCGGTCGGGGCTCGGGTCGGTGCCATCTGGGCGTTCCGGGTCCTGGGACTCCTCGGGAGCCTCGGGAACCTCGGAAGTCGGGGGACGCCCAGAAGTCCCGGGCTGCTCGGAGCCCTTGGGTTCCTCGGAGGTCGTGGACTCCTCGGAGGTCGGCTCTTCGGAAACCGGCGGCTTCTCCGGAGCCTTGGGAGCACCGGAAGCTGGCAGCTCTTTCGGAACCTCTCGACCTACGGCAGCCGACGGCTCCTCCGCAACCCCGCGACCACCGGCAGCCGACAGCTCCTCCGGAACCTCGAAGCCTTCGGAAGCTACGGGCGTGTCCTCATCTCCTGGGGCCGTGGAGGCTTCCGAAGCCGGCGGCCTCTGGGAGGCCTTGTGCACCTCGGGTCCCTCGGGCCCCTCGGGGCGTTCGGAGATCCCGGGCTCCTCGGGATGCTCGGAGACTCCGCTGTCCCCAGTTGTGGAAGGCCGCTCGGAGACTCCGCCGTCCCCGGACGAGGGTGGCCGCTCGGAGACTCCGCCGTCCCCGGACGAAGGTGGCCGCTCGGAGACTCCAGGCTCCCCGGGTGTGGGAGGCCGCTTCGGTTCCGGGTCGTCGAAGGCCGGACGGGCGTGGTGCCACGGTGCGTCCGGGCTGCGAGGGGTGGTGGGGGACTTCGGCGGGGCGGGGTTCGTGCTCGCGTCGTCGGTCGACGGGTCGGTCTTGGCCGCCGCGGCGCGCTGACTCGCGGAACCGCTCGAGGCGGTACGCGCCCGGCGAGGTCCGGCCGGCGCACCGCCCGTCGCTCCCGGATGCTCAGGGGCGGGGGCAGGCGACGCCGGGGAGTCCGAAGCGGGTGCGGGCGAGCCCTTCCCCTGGGCGTCCGACGTGGACGCGGGCAAGCCGGTTGCTGGAGCTTCCGACTCGGGTGCGCTGCCGGCTGGGGCTGCGGAACCGGCACCGGTGTCGTCGGCATCCGGTGCCGCCTGGCCGGCCGAGCCCTGCGCAGCGGTACGTGGGTGCCGGGCCACGCCTGTCGGCGAGGCGGGGGGAGCCCCCTCCGTCGCCCCGGGCGTGGCCTGGCTCGCCGAGCCCTCGGCCGACGTACGCGCCCTACGCGGCCCGGCCCCCGATGCGCCCGCCGCATCCGACGTCCCGGACACCTCCGCCTGACTCGCCGAACCCTCCGCCGCCGAACGTGCCCGGCGGGCCGGGCGGTCGGCCGTGGGGCGGGCCGGGCGTTCGGTCGGGGGGCGGCCTGCCGTGCGGGTGGGGCGGGTCGGGGCCGGGGGGAGTTGGCCCTTCAGGGGGCCCCATTCGTTCGGGTCGGGGACTCCTGGGGGGAGCATCTGGCGGCGTTTGGGGCCGCCGTGTTCGGACTCGCCCGGTTCCTTGGCTCCGGGCCAGGCCTTGGCGACGCGGGCGGCCAGGACGAAGTCCTTGCGGAGGGGGTGGCCCTCGAAGGTTTCCGGCAGCAGGAGGTGGTTCAGGGAGGGATGGCCCTCGAAGGTGACGCCGAACATCTCGTGGGTCTCGCGCTCGTGCCAGGAGGCACCCGCGTAGATGTCGACGGCGGTGGGCAGCACCGGGGTCTCGTGGGAGATCGTCGTACGCAGGAGCAGGCGTCGTACCGGGGAGAGGGCCGCCACGTGGGCCGCCACGCGGAAGCCGATGCCCGGTTCGTCGACGGCGCTGAGCCAGTCGAAGTAGGTGCAACCCAGGTCATCGCGGGCGACGCGCAGTGCCGTGAGCCAGGACGTGGGCGGGACGTCCACGGTCAGGACCTCGTACGACTCCTCGGCGGTGGCCTCGGGACCGAAGAGTTCCTCGGCGGGCGCGGGGAGCCAACCGACGGCGGTCACTGTGACTCCCCCTCGCCCGAAGTCGAAGTCGAAGTCGGTGCAGGCCCAGGTCCAGGCCCAGCTCCAGGCGCAGGTGGCTTCACCAACCCGCTCTGCAGCGCAGCCGCCGACGGACGCGCCGCGGACGACCCGTACCGCTCCTCCAGCGACTCCCGGGCGATCTTCTCCTGGAGCTTCAAAATTCCCTGGAGCAGCGCCTCGGGGCGGGGCGGGCAGCCGGGGACGTAGACGTCGACGGGGATGATCTGGTCGACACCCTTCGTCACGGCGTACGAGTCCCAGTACGGGCCGCCGCAGTTGGAACAGGCGCCGAAGGAGATGACGTACTTGGGCTCGGGCATCTGCTCGTACAGACGCTTCACCGCCGGTGCCATCTTGTCCGTGACCGTGCCGGAGACGACCATCAGGTCGGCCTGGCGCGGGCCCGGCGCGAAGGGGATGACGCCGAGGCGGATGAAGTCGTGGCGGGCCATCGACGCGGCGATGAACTCGATGGCGCAGCAGGCGAGACCGAAGTTGAAGACCCAGAGGGAGTACCGGCGGCCCCAGTTGAGGATCACCTTCATCGGCTCGGGGGCGAGGCGGGCAAGGGCGCCCAGCCGTTTCGGCTCCGGAAGCAGAACGGGCTCCGTGGCAGCGGAGTCGACCGCAGGGTTCACGTCCATGTCAGGACACCCTTCTTGTACGCGTACAGCAAGCCCACGGCGAGGAAGCCGAGGAAGATGAACATCTCGACGAGGGTCGTCGCGCCGTAGCCGGGAGCCGCGAAGACCGTCGCCCACGGGAACAGGAAGATCGAGTCGACGGCGAAGATGACGTAGAGGAAGGCATAGACGTAATAGCGGACCTGGGTGTGGGCCCAGCCCTCGCCGACGGGGTCGACTCCGCACTCGTACGTCAGGAGCTTCTCGGGGGTGGGCACCACGGGTCGCAGCAGGCGGCCGGCGCCGAAGGCGACCGCGACGAACAGCACGCCGACGACGGCGAGCAGCCCGACGACCGAGTACGACTGGAAGTAGTCCGCCGCGACGACGGTCGGATCGACGACGGTTGCATCGACGACGGTCGGTTCCGGCACGTCCGCCCCTCACTCCCTGTGAGCACGCTGAACACAGTGGTCACGCTGAACACCACTGTTCGACGATCTGTACGCACGGGAGTCTAGGCCCTGATAAAGGGACGGTAAGCAGCCCGTCACCCCCGAAAGCCGTCCGAAAGGCCGGGGTGGGGTTTTCCCCCGTATGCCGCGGCGGTCCGCCTCATGGCGCGCGGCGGTCCGGGGCGGCACGCTAGCCCATATGACCGAACGCCTCTCGTCCCCGAGCCGCGCCGTGACCACCGGCAGACACGACGGAACCGACGACGGCCGGCCGCCGCCGGCCCGCTTCGCCTACGACGCACACACCTGGAAGGAGATCGCGCATCTCCTGGCGAACCTTCCGGTGTCGATCCTCGGCTTCACCTACGTCGTGACGGTGCTCTTCACCGGTTTCTGGCTGACCGTCACGGTGATCGGATTCCCGTTGCTCGCGGCGGGTCTGCTGGGCGCACGGCAGCTGGGCAAGCTGGAGCGGGCGCGGGCCCGGGCGCTGCTCGGCGTGCGGGTGGACGAACCGAGCCGTCTGCCGTGGCGCGCCAAGAACGGCGGCAACGGCTTCTTCGCCCAGCTGTGGATGGGGGTGAAGGACCCCGTGGGCTGGCGGACGGTGTTGTACGACTTCATCCGGCTGCCCTGGGGGGTGCTCACCTTCACCATCACGCTGACCTCGTTGTTCGTGCTGTGGCCGGTGCTGCCGTTCATCGCGCGGGGCCTCGCCAACGTGGACCGGGTGATGGTGCGCGGCCTGCTGTCGCCCTCCGACGAGCTGGAACGCCGTATCGCCGAACTGGAGTCGGACCGGGGGGTCGTGGTGGACGCGGCCGCGTCCGACCTGCGGCGCATCGAGCGCGATCTGCACGACGGGGCGCAGGCCCGGCTGGTCAACCTGGCCATGGGTCTCGGCCTCGCGAAGGAGAAGCTCCTGGAGGACCCCGAGTACGCGCAGGCGATGGTCGAGGAGGCACACGGCGAGGTGAAGCTGGCGCTTCAGGAGCTGCGGGATCTGGCGCGGGGCATCCATCCGGCCGTACTGACCGACCGAGGCCTCGACGCGGCGCTGTCGAGCGTCGCCTCGCGCTGCACGGTCCCGGTGAAGGTGACCGCCGACCTCGACGCGCGCCCGGTCCAGGCGATCGAGGGGATCGCCTACTTCACCGTCTCCGAGCTGCTCCAGAACGTCAGCAAGCACAGCGGGGCCCGGTCGGCGTCGGTCGACGTGTGGCGTTCGGAGAACCGGCTGCTCATCCAGGTGTGGGACGACGGCCGCGGCGGAGCCCGGCTCGACGGCGGCACCGGCATGCGCGGGCTCGCGGAGCGCCTCGACGCGGTCGACGGGCTGTTCGTCATCGACTCGCCGCCGGGCGGGCCGACGGTCGTCACGGCGGAGCTGCCGTGGCGGGACCGTGGTCTGGACAAGGGGTAGGGAAAACCCCCCTTTCAAGAGGCCGACGGACTCCATGGTCCGTTGAGCTGCGGCCCAGCAGGGTGGAGATACGACACCACAGGCGCGGGACGAGAGAAGAAGGACGACGTCGATGGCCACGGACTACGGGTACGACAGTGGGCTCGGGTTCCCCGAGACGGTACGGCGGCACCGGGTGCCGGCCGGGCTGCGGGCGCCGTTCGAGGGGCGGACCTGGCGGGAGTTCGGCTATGTGCTGCTGAGCCTGCCGATCAGCATCGTGATGTTCACGTACGCCATCACGATGATCTCGCTCGGCGCGGGCCTCCTCGTGACCTTCCTCGGGATTCCGGTCTTCGCGGCCGGGCTCGCCGGATGCCGTGGGCTCGGGGCGCTGGAGCGGGCGCGGGCACGGGGGCTGCTGGATCTGGAGGTCGGGGATCCGGAACCGCTCAGGATGCGGAAGTCCGGGTTCATGGCGTGGGTGGGGGCGGTGCTCAAGAGCGGGACGTCGTGGCGGACGCTGCTGTACTCGGTGCTGCACCTGCCGTGGGCGACGTTCTCGTTCGTCGTCGCGGTGAACTTCTGGGTGTACGGCTGGGCGCTGCTGACGTATCCGCTGTGGTTCTGGGTTTTTCCGGCGTACGTCGGTCAGGACGGGCTTCAGCTCTACGGCGACAAGACCCACCACATCTACCTGGACAACCCGTTCGAGATCGGGGTGACCGCGCTGGTGGGACTGCTGTTCACGCTGGCCACGCCGTGGATCGTGCGGGCGCTGACGATGGTGGACCGGGTGATGGTGCACGGGCTGCTCGGGCCGACCCGGCTGTCGGCTCGGGTGGTGGAGCTGGAGTCCGACCGGGGGGTCGTGGTGGACACGGCGGCCGCGGATCTGCGTCGGATCGAGCGGGATCTGCACGATGGTGCGCAGGCTCGGCTGGTGGCGCTGGCCATGGATCTGGGGCTGGCGAAGGAGAAGCTCACGGAGGATCCTGCCGCGGCGGCGCGGATGGTGGACGAGGCGCACGGTGAGGTGAAGACGGCGCTTCAGGAGCTGCGGGATCTGGCGCGGGGGATTCATCCGGCGGTACTGACCGACCGGGGGCTGGATGCCGCGCTGTCGGCGGTGGCTTCTCGGTGCACGGTTCCGGTGCAGGTGGAGGTGGATCTGTCGGCCCGGCCTGCGCCGGCGATCGAAGGGATCGCGTACTTCACGGTGTCGGAGTTGCTGCAGAACATCAGCAAGCACTCTCGGGCGACGTTCGCCGCGGTGGATGTGTGGCAGGTGGAGAACCGGTTGATGCTGCAGGTCGTGGACAACGGGGTGGGTGGGGCCGATGTGTCCTCCGGGTCCGGGCTCGCGGGGTTGGCGGAGCGGCTGGACGCGGTGGACGGGATCCTGGTGGTGGATTCGCCGGTCGGGGGGCCCACTCGGGTGACGGCGGAGTTGCCGTGGCGGGGCGAGCGGGTGTGACGGGCACCGCGTGAGAGGGCGGTGGGGGTTGCTTTTCGCCCCCGCCGCCCTTACCCATTTCCCTCCCCAGGGGCTGGCCGCCCCTTCGCCCCCGCGGAGGGGCTCTGCGGGTCTGCCCCCCCGCAGGCGGTCCCGGACGGGGCTCCCGTGGGCTGAGGTGCGGACCTGGGCGGGGCGCGGGGGAAGCCCCGGGGGAGCCCGGCAGGGGGTTGGTGCTGCTCACCAGGTGGCCCCGGCCACGGAGTGCGCACAAGGCCGCATGAGCTCGATCGTGTGATCGTCCGCTTACGGGCTTGCGGCGCACTGGGCTGTTTGGGCCAGCGTGCTCGTGCGGCCTGGAACACCGGGTACGGCGTCAGCGTGCGGGGCCCCTGCTCCACCAGAGGATGGTTCAGGGCCTCCCCGTCGCCTCTGGCCGTACCGACCTGCCAGGTCGTGAGGGCGGCGTCCAACAGCGGCCTCCGGCCGCGGGGGCCTCCCGGGCCCGGACCGCGCACAGGATGCGTGTCGCCGCCCCGGGGTCGAGCACGCCGGGGACCAGCTCGCCCAAGACCGTTCGGGGCGCGCGGCTGAACGGACTCACTCCCGCTCAGTCCACAGGAACGGTAGAGGGCGGAGCCGGCGGGGCGCAGAAGAAGCCTCGCAGGGGCCGGGGCGGAGCTCCGGTGGCTACAAGGGCGCAGGTCAGCGGGCTGGGAGGTGCGATGCTCTGACCGCTGCATTGCCCCCGGTGTGGCGTCTCGAGGGTGGGTGGGCCCCAGCGGAGAGGCCTGCTCGGCCCTGGGGACCCTGGGTGATCTGTCGGCACGGCCTGCAAGGACCCGGCGCCCTGCGACGTGCCCGGCCACCGCAAAACGCGCCACCCTGCGAAGTACCCGTCCCCACAAGACTCGGCCCCCTACGAGGTGCCCGTACCCGGAAAACCCGGCGCCCCGCGAGGCACCTGCCCCCGCACAACCCGACCCGCCCTGCGCGGCGCCCGAGCCCCGGAAAACCCGGCGCCCTGCAAGGCACCTGCCCCCGCACAACCCGACGCCCCGCGAAGCGCCCGATCCCCCCAAACCGGCGCCGTGCGAGGCACCTGCCCCCGCACAACCCGACCCGCCCTGCGCGGCGCCCGAGCCCCCTAAAACCCGGCGCCCCGCGAGGCACCTGCCCCCGCACAACCCGCCGCCCTACGTGGCGCCCAACCCCCGCACAACCCGACGCCCCACCCTCCCCAAGGCACCGGCGTCCCCCGGCCCCGGGCGGTCCCCCGTGGCGAAGATGGCCGGATTTCGAGTGTGACCCCGTGTTATCGGGTCCTTGTTCGTATTCCTGGGTCCTAATCCCGTTGCCCGCGCCCGCCCGGATCCGAATGCTGGAATGCTGGACCGGTCCAGCGGGTGGACAGGGAGTGGGCTGGGGGGCCGAGAGTCGTGGAGGACAGGGTGCGGGTGGTCATCGCCGAGGATTCAGTGCTGCTGAGGGAGGGCCTGACCCGGTTGCTGACCGACCGCGGGCACGACGTCGTGGCCGGTGTGGGTGACGGGGAGGCGCTGATCAAGACCATCGGTGAGCTGGACGCTCAGGGCGAGCTGCCCGACGTCGTCGTCGCCGACGTGCGGATGCCTCCGACGCATACGGACGAGGGCGTGCGAGCCGCCGTACAACTGCGCAAGGCACATCCCGGACTCGGGGTACTCGTACTGTCGCAGTACGTGGAGGAGCGGTACGCCACCGAGTTGCTGGCCGGGTCCAGTCGCGGGGTGGGGTACCTGCTCAAGGACCGGGTCGCGGAGGTGCGTGAGTTCGTGGACGCGGTGGTGCGGGTGGCCGAGGGAGGTACCGCCCTCGACCCCGAGGTGGTCGCTCAGCTGCTGGGACGCAGCCGTAAGCAGGACGTGCTCGCCAATCTCACGCCCCGGGAGCGGGAGGTCCTAGGACTCATGGCCGAGGGGCGCACCAACTCGGCGATCGCGCGGCAGCTCGTCGTGAGCGACGGGGCCGTGGAGAAGCATGTCAGCAACATCTTCCTGAAACTCGGGCTGTCCCCGAGCGACGGGGACCACCGGCGGGTGCTGGCGGTGCTGACCTATCTGAACTCCTGACGATCTGACACCGTGTCAGATATCGCAGTGGCGGCCAGCCAGCGGGACGGAGGGGCCGCCCGGGACCGAGAACCAAAGGACGATGAGGGAGCGTCTTCAAGGAAAGCGCCGGGGGGTGAGTAAATCATGACAATTCAGGGCGTCGCGCCGTCTCAAAAGCACGTCCATCATGCGAATGGCCGAGGGAAGGCGACCCCTGCGGTCGTAGGGTTGATCCTGGGAAGGCCTGCGGGAAGGCCGCTCCCGAACAGCCGCCCAGAGGGAGGTCCAGTTCAGTGACCAGTCAGGTCAGCAGCCCAGCGGAGCAGGCCGACGAAGCCGTCGTGGGAGAGCAGCGCAAAGAGGCCGGCGTGAAGGACGTCCGCCGCCTCGACCGGGTGATCATTCGTTTCGCGGGCGACTCCGGTGACGGGATGCAGCTCACCGGGGACCGTTTCACCTCGGAGACCGCGTCCTTCGGCAACGACCTGTCCACGCTTCCCAACTTCCCCGCCGAGATCCGGGCCCCTGCCGGAACCCTGCCGGGCGTCTCCTCCTTCCAGCTGCACTTCGCCGACCACGACATCCTCACGCCGGGTGACGCGCCCAACGTCCTGGTGGCCATGAACCCCGCCGCCCTCAAAGCCAACATCGCCGATCTGCCGCGCGGAGCGGAGATCATCGTCAACACGGACGAATTCACCAAACGGTCGATGCAGAAAGTGGGGTACGCGGCCTCGCCGCTGGAGGATGGATCGCTCGACGGTTACAGCCTTCATCCGGTCCCCCTGACCACGCTGACCGTCGAGGCCCTCAAGGATTTCGACCTCAGTCGCAAAGAGGCCGAGCGCAGCAAGAACATGTTCGCGCTCGGCCTCTTGTCGTGGATGTACCACCGGCCCACCGAGGGCACGGAGAAGTTCCTGCGGACGAAGTTCGCGAGGAAGCCGGAGATCGCCGAGGCGAACCTGGCCGCCTTCCGGGCGGGCTGGAACTTCGGCGAGACCACCGAGGACTTCGCCGTCTCCTACGAGATCGCCCCGGCGACGAAGGCTTTCCCGGTCGGCACCTACCGCAACATCTCCGGGAACCTCGCACTGTCCTACGGGCTGGTCGCCGCGTCTCGCCAGGCGGACCTGCCGTTGTTCCTGGGCTCGTACCCGATCACGCCGGCCTCGGACATCCTGCACGAGCTGAGCAAGCACAAGAACTTCGGGGTACGGACCTTCCAGGCCGAGGACGAGATCGCGGGCATCGGCGCGGCGCTGGGCGCGGCCTTCGGTGGCTCACTGGCGGTGACGACGACCTCCGGGCCGGGCGTGGCCCTGAAGTCGGAGACCATCGGTCTCGCGGTCTCCCTGGAGCTGCCGCTCCTCGTCATCGACATCCAGAGAGGCGGCCCGTCCACCGGTCTGCCGACCAAGACCGAGCAGGCGGACCTACTGCAGGCGATGTTCGGGCGCAACGGCGAGGCGCCGGTGCCGATCGTCGCCCCCTGCACCCCGGCCGACTGCTTCGACGCGGCGCTGGAGGCGGCCCGGATCGCGCTGACCTACCGCACGCCGGTGATGCTGCTCTCGGACGGCTACCTGGCCAACGGCTCCGAGCCCTGGCGCATCCCCGAGCTGGACGAACTCCCGGACCTGAGCGTGCAGTTCGCGCAGGGCCCGAACCACACCCTGGACGACGGCACCGAGGTCTTCTGGCCCTACAAGCGCGATCCGCAGACCCTGGCCCGCCCCTGGGCCGTGCCCGGCACACCCGGTCTCGAACACCGCATCGGCGGGATCGAGAAGGAGGACGGGTCGGGCAACATCTCCTACGCCCCGGCCAACCACGACTTCATGGTCCGTATCCGCCAGGCCAAGATCGACGGGATCGACGTACCGGATCTGGACGTCGACGATCCGCATGAGGCGCGCACCCTGGTGCTGGGCTGGGGATCGACGTACGGACCGATCACCGCCGCCGTCCGCCGGCTGCGCACGGCCGGTGAGTCGATCGCGCAGGCCCATCTGCGCCACCTCAACCCCTTCCCGCGCAACCTGGGCGCGGTGCTCACGCGTTACGACAAGGTCGTCATCCCGGAGATGAACCTCGGACAGCTCGCGACGCTCGTCCGGGCGAAGTACCTGGTCGACGCGCACAGCTACAACCAGGTCAACGGCATGCCGTTCAAGGCCGAACAGCTCGCCACGGCTCTGAAGGAGGCCATCGATGGCTGAGACGTCCACGGAAGGCACGGGCACGATCGAGGCGCTCACGCTGGTCCCCAAGGCCGAGGCCCGCCAGAGCATGAAGGACTTCAAGAGCGACCAGGAAGTCCGCTGGTGCCCCGGCTGCGGTGACTACGCGATCCTCGCCGCCGTCCAGGGCTTCATGCCGGAGCTCGGGCTGGCCAAGGAGAACATCGTCTTCGTCTCCGGCATCGGCTGCTCGTCGCGGTTCCCGTACTACATGAACACCTACGGCATGCACTCGATCCACGGACGGGCGCCGGCGATCGCGACGGGCCTCGCGTCCTCGCGCCGCGACCTGTCGGTGTGGGTGGTCACGGGTGACGGAGACGCGCTGTCCATCGGCGGCAACCACCTCATCCACGCCCTGCGCCGGAACGTGAACCTGAAGATCCTGCTCTTCAACAACCGGATCTACGGCCTGACCAAGGGCCAGTACTCCCCCACCTCCGAGGTCGGCAAGATCACGAAGTCGACGCCGATGGGCTCACTGGACGCCCCCTTCAACCCGGTGTCCCTCGCCATCGGGGCCGAGGCGTCCTTCGTGGCACGGACGGTGGACTCGGACCGCAAGCACCTGACGCAGGTGCTGCGGGAGGCGGCCGCCCATCCGGGTACCGCGCTGATCGAGATCTACCAGAACTGCAACATCTTCAACGACGGGGCCTTCGAGGCCCTGAAGGACAAGCAGCAGGCCGAGGAGGCGGTGATCCGCCTGGAACACGGGAAGCCGATCCGCTTCGGCGCGGACCTCTCCAAGGGCGTGGTCCGGGACGCGGCGACGGGTGACCTGAAGGTCGTCACGGTGACCCCGTCGAACGAGGCGCAGATCCTCGTCCACGACGCGCATTCCTCGTCCCCCACGACGGCCTTCGCCCTGTCCCGCCTGGCCGACCCGGACACGCTCCACCACACCCCGATCGGGGTCTTCCGGTCGGTGGACCGGCCGGTGTACGACACCCAGATGGCGGACCAGCTGGACGCGGCGATCGAGCAGTACGGCAAGGGGGATCTGGGGGCCCTGCTGGCCGGCGGTGACACCTGGACGGTCGTGGGCTGACCGACGCACGACGCGGGGAGGGCCCGGGGGCGACTCGGCATCCGGGCCCCTTCCGGTTATGCGTCAGGGATGTCCCGCTTGGCACGTAGGAGGGTGTCGCGGGTGATCACGACGATCCGTTCATAGTCGGCACGAGCGGCATCGGCCGGGAGCAGTGCGTCCAGCTCTTCGGTGCGGTCGGTCCCTATCACCGCGAAGGTGCCGTCACTCAACTCGAAGATGTCCGGGCAGGTTTCCATCGTTTGGCTGCCCCGCAGCTTGGGTGCATCTCCGAGGCGGCGGACAATACTCAAAGACACACGTGCTCCTCTGGTCACCCCCTTCTCGCTCCAAGCCACCCGGACATGTCGGCAACAGCAGCACTCTCAGGTCCGCCGAGCAACAAAGCAGGATCAGCGCGCAGCGGAAGGACCACTGAAACTGACGGGGTGTCGGCACGCGTAGGAGGGCCTTGCGCGTCGCCGTGGCATCACACCTCACTCGGCCGACCGTCACAGAGTGTGGCATAGCCGCGGGTAATTCAGGTAGTTATGGCAGTTTTGTCGCCATATCCACCCGCTCGCACCTGTGTCGGCAAGTCGACAGCCGACGCGGTGGCACACCTCAGGAGTCGGGGCCCGCCGCACTCGGTCCGACGATCCACCATTCCTCCGGGCCGTCGGCCAACTCCTCGATCATCACGTCGACGACCGCCCCGACCCGCGCTTCCAGTGAATCCGGGGGCAGGGATCTGCGGTGCTCGTCCGTGCGATCCCAGTACTCCGCGAACAGTTGGTTGCGGCACAGGACCCGCAGATGCCCGAGGAGTTCCTCCCAGTCGCAGATTCCGACCTGGTGAGCCATCAGCAATATGCCGTACTCCCGGTTGGCGAAGATCATCTGGCGCCGCTTGACCTCGGAAAGGCCGGTCAGCGTGCTCGCCGCGTCCGCCAGGGAGGGATCGTCGATCGCCCGGTCCATCTGCTCCAGAGTGAGCCGGTACTGCTGGATCAGATTCGCCCGGTGTATCTCCTCGGTCATCAGCCTGAGCTGACCGAGCAGTTCCAGCAGGACGTCCTCCTGACGTCGGCGGCGCGAGCCCCGAGCGAAGAAGGCTCGCATCAGGTCGCGCCCCGAAGCGACAGCAGAACCGATCCTGCTGCGGCGGACGGCCGGAGTCTGTGTGGCCATGTCAAGGCATCCCCCTGGATCCGGTGACCGTGCGCCGAGAAGTGGCACGGCGGGTCGGTGCACGGTGGGCGTGGCACTCCGCATCCAGCGTGCCCGTCGACTCAAGTCGGCGCGGGAGGCGGAGAGGGGGCGCATGGGTGGACGGGGCTCACATGTCGGCCAACGCCCTGATACATGTGTGCCCCCTGGCGCCGTACACATGCCTTCAGCGGGCCCGGGTCCGGCGTATCACACCTGCTCAGAGCCCCTCTTCCGCGCGTCGTACACCTCCCGCGCCTCCTGCACCGCCGCCATCCTCTTCGCGGTCCACTCCGCCAGCCCGCGCACCTGTTCCGCCGCCTCGCGGCCGAGGTCGGTCAGCGAATAGTCGACCCTCGGCGGGATCACCGGCTTGGCATCCCGGTGCACCAGGCCGTCCCGCTCCAGGGTCTGGAGCGTCTGGGTCAGCATCTTCTCGCTGACGTCGCGGCCGAGGCCGCCGATCGCCCGGCGGAGTTCGCTGAAGCGGTGCGGGCGGTCGAGGAGCTGGATCAGGACCAGGACACCCCACCGGCTCGTCACATGTTCCAGGACGAGGCGGTGGGGGCACATCGCTTCGCCCGACACCACCGGGGCGTTCATCTCAGCACTTACTGCCATGCCAGTACCCTACTTCAAAGTGGGTACTTTCGCAGAGTTAGCGCTTCACCTATGGTTAGTGTCACCGCACCCCACAAGGAGATCGCACATCATGAGCATCGTCGTCACCGGAGCCACCGGACACCTCGGCCGCCACGTCGTCGAGCAGTTGCTCGAGAAGGTCCCGGCCGAACAGATCACCGCCGTCGTGCGCACCCCGGAGAAGGCCGCCGACCTCGCCGCCAAGGGCGTGAAGATAGCGGTCGCCGACTACAACAGCCCCGAGACCTTCGACAAGGTCTTCGCGGCCGGCGACAAGGTGCTGCTGATCTCCGGCAACGAGTTCGACAAGGGCCGCCCCGCCCAGCACCAGGTCGTCATCGACGCCGCCAAGGCCGCGAACGTGGCGCTCCTCGCGTACACCAGCGCACCGGGCAGCCTCACGGCCGCGCTCGCGGACGACCACCGGGCCACCGAGGAGGCCCTCCTCGCCTCCGGCGTGACCTACTCGCTGCTGCGCAACGGCTGGTACAACGAGAACTACACCGAGAACCTCGCCCCCGCCCTGGAGTACGGCGCCGTCGTCCAGGCAGCCGGTGACGGTCGTGTCTCCTCCGCCTCGCGCGCCGACTACGCGGCCGCCGCCGTGGCCGTGCTGACCGGCGAGGGGCACGAGAACACCACGTACGAGCTGGGCGGCGACGACGCCTGGAGCTTTGCCGAGTACGCGGCCGAGCTCAGCAAGCAGACCGGCAAGGAGATCGCCTACAACGCCGTCTCCGTGGAGGCCTTCACCGGGATCCTGACGGGCGCCGGAGTGCCGGCTCCGTTCGCCGCGATCCTCGCCGATGTCGACGCCTCCATCGCGAAGGGCGAGCTGGTCGTCGCCTCCGGTGACCTGGCCCGGCTGACCGGCCGTCCGGCCACCCCGATCGCCGAGTCGATCGCGGTCGCGCTCAAGGGCTGACACTCCCCGCGGGCCCCCGGGACCGGCACCCCCGGCTGTCATGACCGTATAGCGATACGGGCATGACAGCCGGGGGTACTCGGCGTTACCTTCGTGCAGGCGAGGACGGTACGAGGAGGAGAGTCCGTGAAGTCGAGGGGCGAGCGGCACATAGGTCTGCTGAACGGCTTCGCCGCGTATGGAATGTGGGGCCTCGTCCCCCTCTTCTGGCCGCTGCTCAAGCCCGCCGGCGCCGCGGAGATCCTCGCCCACCGGATGGTGTGGTCGCTCGTCTTCGTCGCCGTCGCGCTGGTCCTCGTACGGCGCTGGGCCTGGGCCGGTGAGCTGCTGCGGCAGCCGCGCAGGCTGGCGCTGATCACCGTGGCCGCCGCCGTCATCACCGTGAACTGGGGCGTCTACATCTGGGCCGTCAACAGCGGTCACGTGGTCGAGGCCTCGCTCGGGTACTTCATCAATCCGCTGGTCACCATCGCGATGGGGGTGCTGCTGCTCAAGGAGCGACTGCGGCCCGTGCAGTGGACGGCGGTCGGGGTGGGCGCCGCCGCCGTGCTCGTCCTCACCGTCGGATACGGCCGGCCGCCGTGGATCTCCCTCACCCTCGCGTTCTCCTTCGCCACCTACGGCCTGGTCAAGAAGAAGGTGAACCTCGGCGGCGTGGAGTCGCTGGCCGCCGAGACCGCGATCCAGTTCCTGCCCGCGCTCGGCTATCTGCTGTGGCTGAGCTCGCACGGCGACCTCAGCTTCGCCTCCGAGGGGCCGGGGCACGCGGCGCTGCTCGCCTCGACGGGCATCGTCACCGCGCTCCCCCTGGTCTGCTTCGGCGCGGCGGCGATCCGCGTGCCGCTGTCCACGCTGGGACTGCTCCAGTACCTGGCCCCGGTCTTCCAGTTCGTGCTCGGCATCTTCTACTTCGGCGAGGCCATGCCGCCCGAGCGCTGGGCCGGATTCGCCCTGGTCTGGCTGGCGTTGACGCTGCTCACCTGGGACGCCCTGCGCACCGCGCGGACGCTCAGGAGGGAGATCACGAGGCCCAGCACCACCATGACGACGGGCACCGTCAGCGCCGTACGGAAGGCGGAGAGCCTGGCCTCGGGTGCGGAGCCGCCGGCCTCGCCCAGCGCCAGGCCGTAGACCGCCGTCACCGCGGAGATACCGATCGCCGAGCCGAACTGTGTCGCCGTGTGCAGCAGCCCGCCCGCCAGGCCCTGTTCGGACTCGGCCACCCCGTCCGTCGCCGCGATCGTCAGCGGCCCGTACGCCAGCGCGAAGGCGGTGCCCGCGATGATCAGCGTCGGGAACATCGCCAGGTAGGGCCAGTCCATGCCGACCGGCAGGAAGAGGCCGTAGGCGAGCACCGCCAGCAGGAAGCCGCCGACGATCACGCGGACGTTGCCGAAGCGGGCGACCAGCCGCGGGGTGAGCGTGGGCGCGAGCACCGCGTCACAGCCCATGATCACCAGGGCGATCGAGGTCTGCACCGAGGACCAGCCACGCAGTTCCTGGAGATAGAGCGTCACCACGAACTGGAAGCCGAAGAAGGCCCCGACGAACAGCAGCGCCCCGAGGTCGGCCCGTACGACCGGTCCCGTGCGCAGGATCCCGAGCCGGACCAGGGGGTTCGCGGCCCGGCGTTCCACGCCGACGAAGGCGGCCCCGAGCAGCAGCGCCCCGAGAGCGGACGCCGTCGTCGACCGCCACGCGTCCAGGCCGTGTTCCAGGCGTACGACGGTGTAGGCGGCCAGCAGCATGGCGCCGGCGGCGGTCAGGGCACCGAGCAGGTCGAAGCCGTGCCCGGTCGGCGGCGGGCCGGGCCGGCGCGGGATCAGCCGGAAGGCCGCGAGGAGCAGGGCGGCGGCCATCAGCACCGGCGCGAAGAACACCCAGCGCCAGCCGAGCGCGGTGAGCAGGCCGCCGATCACCAGGCCGAGGGAGAAGCCGCCGGCGGCGGTACCGGCGAAGACCAGCAGGGCCTTGTTGCGCTGCGGGCCCTCCTCGTACGACGTGGTGATCAGGGACAGCGCGGCCGGGGTCATGAAGGCGGCGGAGACGCCGGTGACGAAGCGGGCGACCACCAGCATCCAGCCCTCGGTCGCGAGACCGCCGAGGCCGGAGAAGGCGAGGAAGACCGTCAGCCAGAGCAGTAACATCCGGCGGCGGCCCAGCAGGTCGGCCGCGCGGCCACCGAGGAGGGTGAAGCCGGCGTAGCCGAGCACGTAGGCGCTCATCACCCAGGCCGCGGTGTCGGTCGCGAGTCCCAGATCGGACCGGATCGAGGGGATCGCGACGGCCATCATCGCGATGTCGGCGCCCTCCAGGAAGATCGTTCCGCAGAGGACGAGCAACAGCGCCCAGGCGCGTGCGCCCATGGCAACACTCCGTAGGTAGGGGGGAGTTACTCGACTGAGGGTCGGTTCCCTCTTGTAACCACCCCCAGCCTCCGGCAGCATCGACGGACATGGAAGAAGGCACTTCGAAGTCACCGAGTCACTGCGCGGGTACCGACCACGGCGACCCCGCCCCCTTCCAAGGGGACACCGACCCCTTCCAGTGGGACACCCGCGAGGACTGCCAGGTACGGCAGATCCTCGACCGGGTCGCCGACAAGTGGTCCCTTCTTGTCATCGCCCTGCTGGAGAACCGGCGGCTGCGCTTCACCGAGCTGCGCCGGGAGATCGACGGGGTCAGTCAGCGGATGCTGACGGTGACGCTGCGTTCTCTGGAGCGGGACGGGCTGGTGAAGCGGACGGTCCATCCGGTCGTACCGCCCCGGGTGGAGTACGAGCTGACTGAGCTCGGCGGCACCCTGCACGCGACGATCCGCTCGCTGGTGACCTGGACCGAGGCGCACCAGGAGGAGATCGCGGTGGCCCGGGAGGCCTACGACCGGCGAGCGGTGAAAGCCGTTTAGGACACTCCGGGACCTCATTCGCGGCTATAAGTGGCTCCATGACGCAGACCACACCCGCACCTCTGCACTGGAAACTGGTCGTCGACGCCGGCGACCCGCACGCCCAGGCCGACTTCTGGGCCGCCGCTCTGCACTACGTGACCGAGGACAACGACGCGCTCATCCAGCGGCTGCTGGAACTCGGCGCGCTGCCGCGCGAGGCCACCGTCGAGTACCACGCGCGCCTCGCCTTCCGGGACCTGATCGCCGTACGGCACCCCGACGACCCGTACGACAAGGACAGCGGCACGGGTCTCGGCCGGCGGCTGCTGTTCCAGCGGGTGCCGGAGGCGAAGACCGTCAAGAACCGGCTCCATCTCGACGTGCACGCCGGCGACGGACAGCGGGCGGCCGAGGTCGAGCGGCTGACGGAGCTCGGGGCGAGCGTGCTGCGGGAGGTGAAGGAGCAGGGCGGCGAATGGGTGGTGATGGCGGATCCGGAGGGAAACGAGTTCTGCGTGCAATGAGCCCACGCGATCCACGGGGTCCGTTGTGCGAAGGGGCGTGACCGGATTGCGCCCTTGACGATGAGTCAACCTCAGCTTCACCATCCAGGCACCCATTCGCTGTGGAGTCCCTGTGACTTCAGGGATTCCCACGGAATTCGGAGCCCCCCACATGAAGCTCTCGGTTCCCGGACGCGTCACGGCCACCGCCGTCGTCGCCACCGTCTCCCTCCTGGCCGGCGGATCCATAGCCGGCGCGGCCCCCGCGGGACAGCCCGCGGTGGCCGCGGCCCCGGACATCCCGGTGGCCAACGTGAAGGCGCATCTGACCCAGCTGCAGTCCATCGCCACCGCCAACGGCGGTAACCGCGCGCACGGCCGCGCCGGTTACAAGGCCTCTCTCGACTATGTGAAGGCCAAGCTGGACGCCGCCGGATTCACCACGGCGGTCCAGCAGTTCACCTCGTCAGGCCGCACCGGCTACAACCTGATCGCCGACTGGCCCGGCGGCGACACCGACCAGGTGATCATGTCCGGCTCGCACCTCGACAGTGTGACGGCGGGCGCGGGCATCAACGACAACGGGTCCGGTTCGGCGGCCGTACTGGAGACCGCGCTCGCCGTGTCCCGGGCCGGCTACCAGCCCACCAAGCATCTGAGATTCGCCTGGTGGGGCGCGGAGGAGCTGGGCATGGTCGGCTCCCGTTCCTACGTCAACAGCCTCTCCACCGCCAGCCGTTCACGGATCAGCGGCTACCTCAACTTCGACATGATCGGCTCGCCGAACCCCGGGTACTTCGTCTACGACGACGACCCGGCCATCGAGAAGACCTTCAAGGCGTACTACGCCGGTCTCGGCGTCCCGACCGAGATCGAGACCGAGGGCGACGGCCGCTCCGACCACGCGCCCTTCAAGAACGCGGGCGTGCCGGTCGGCGGGCTGTTCAGCGGGGCGGACTACGTCAAGACGGCGGCCCAGGCGGCCAAATGGGGCGGTACCTCGGGGCTGGCCTTCGACCGCTGCTACCACGCGTCGTGCGACACCACGGCCAACATCAACGACACGGCTCTGGACCGCAACAGTGACGCGGTGGCGTACGCGGTGTGGGAGCTGTCCCGGTAACTTCGCGGGCTACTGGCCGGCGTTCCGTGCGCGTTCCGCGAGGCGGAGCATGCGGGCGCGGGCCGACTCCAGCTTGTCGGGGTCCTCGGCCGCCGGGCCTTCTCCGGCGGCCAGGTCCGTCCACAGAGTGAGCAGGTCGCGACCGAGTTCCAGGCCCCGCAGCGGATCCCGTACGGCCTTCCACGCGGTGGCCGCGCTCTGTACGTTGCCGTAGGCCGCCTCGGCGTCTCCGGCGCGGTGATGGATGTCGGCCAGGTCGAGGGAGATCTTCGCGGCGCGGACCGGCTCGCCGCCCAAGTAGGCGATGTAGGCGGCGAGTTCACGCACCCGCAGCACATCGGGATGCTCGGCGCCCAAGGTCTCGGACGCCTCGCCGACCACCCGCTCGGCCAACTCGGCGGCAACGTCCGTCCGCCCTTCCCGCACCGCCTCACTGATCCGCCCGACGGGTTCCGCGAGAACGGCGTTGTCCTCCATCACCAGCCCCTCCCCCAGTACGGCCTCGGCCACGGCGTCGAACCCTCGCACGGGGGTCGGCTTGGGGCCGGGGTCGTCCAGGAGGGGGACGGAATCGATGAGCGGGGCGGTGGGACGAGGGGCGGGCGAGGCCGACGGGAGCGGCTGCGGCACAGCGGCGAAACCGGCCGAGGGCAAGGGCCTGGGCTCGATCGCGGGCGCCGGCGCCGAGTCGCTTGGCGGCTGGGGGGCGGGGACTGTGTCCGACGGCGGCGGTATGGGAGTCGGGACGGCGTCCGACAGCGGCGCGACCGGTGTCGGAGCGGGGCCGGGCTGCGGCAGGGGCCTGGGGGCGTAGGCGAAGTCGGTCGGTGACAGCGGGGCGGGGGTCGAGGCGGGGCTCGCGTCCATGACGGGGGGCGGGCCGAACTCGCCCGTCGGGGGTGCGACCGTCCCCGGGGGCTGAGCCGGAGCCGGGTCGGTGTGCCGAGGGTGCGGCAGCTGTCGTAGGACCTGGGTCGGGGACGGTTCGCCGTCCGCCGGCTGCGGCTCGGGCACGTTGCGCAGCCGGAACGTGGGAGCCGGGTCCCCCGTGGGCTCGTCGAGTGGCTGCGGGAGATGCGAGGTCTCCTCGTGCGGGGCAGCGCCTGCGGACGGCCAGGGCTTCTCCGCGGACTGCTCGTGCCCGGCGGACGGCGGACTCTCCGGCGGAGCCATCCGAACCGGCTCCGCGGTGAAGCGGCTGGAGCCGTCCGTCGTGACTTCCAGCGGGATCACGTACCCGATGCGGGCGTCGTGGATCGTGGCGTGGACGGGGTGGCCGCCGGTGCGGGCGAGATGGTGGAGGTGGGTCAGAACGGTCTGGTGGAGTTCCTCGCCGGGCGGTGCGGTGACCGGTGTTCCGGCCACCGTCGCGGACTCACCCGTCAGGGGGACGCGGACGTCGATCGGGGTCGCCCCCCGCTGCTGGTCCCGCTTCTTTTCGCGGCTGAGTCGAGACATCTCATCCCTCACGGTCGTGCACGTACTGTCGAGTCTCGCCGCTCGCCCCCGGTTCTCACGTCACCGTGATGTCACAGGCCTGTCCCAGCAGGTGGAGGGCGAGTGGGATGACAGGGTCGGGGCGCGGGCATGCGGACCGACGTGCGGCGAGAGGTGGAGCGTGTGCAGCAGGGGCCGGAGATCTGGATCCGGGGGCCGGTGGCCCCGCACGGGAGGCGGTTCGCGTGGGTCGGCACCCATGGCGGCGCCGGCGTCTCCACCCTGGCCGCCGTCTACGGCGGCCACGACAGCGGACGTGCCTGGCCGGGCGCCGGTGATCCGACCTCCGTCCTGCTCGTCGCCCGTACGCACGCCGCGGGGCTGCTCGCCGCCCGCCGCGGCCTGGAGCTCTTCCGGCGCGGGGAACACCCGCCCGGGCTCGACCTCGACGCCGTCGTCCTCGTCGCGGACGCCCCGGGCCGGCTCCCGCGCCCGCTCGCCCAGCGGCTCAAGGAGATCGAGTCCACGCTGGACGTGTACCGCGTGCCCTGGGTCCCCGCGTGGCGCCTCGGTGACCTGAACGGAACCCCGCCTCGCGGGACCGAGGCGCTGGCCCGGCTCACCCGGGCCGCCCCGTGACGGCCGACGACTCCGGCCTGGCTTCCCTCTCCGCCCGGGACATCGCTGCGGCGGTACGTGCGCGTTCGCTGCGGGCCGTCGATGTCGTCGCCTCCGCCCTGGAGCGGATCCGGCGGGTGGATCCGGGGCTGTGCGCGTTCGCCGAGGTGTGGGAGGAGGAGGGGCTGCGGCGGGCACGCGAGGTCGATCTCCGTGTCGACGCGGGTGAGCGGCCGCCGCTCGCCGGGGTGCCGCTCGGGGTGAAGGGGCGGCACGGGCTGCGCGGCGCAGCACAGCTCCTCGCGGCCGGATGCGTACCCGTCGGCGCGACCTCCGTGCCCGGTCCCGGAACTGCCTGGCAGACCTGGGGGCTGGGCGCCCACGGCCGTACCGTGAATCCCTGGCGCGCCGACCGCACCCCCGGCGGCTCCTCGGCGGGCTCCGCGGCCGCGGTGGCCGCGGGACTCGTCCCGATGGCGACGGGGAGCGACGGGGCGGGGTCGGTACGGATCCCGGCGGCGTGGTGCGGGGTGATCGGCCTGAAGACCACGAACTCCGGCCGCGGGGGCACCGGCGCCGATACCGACTCGGATTCCGATACCGACCGCACGATCACCCACTCCGGCTCCCTCCGCGCCGCCTCAGGCCGCCCGAGCCTCACCGCCCCCGGCGTCCTCGCCCGCCACGCCGCCGACGCGGCCGCCTACTGGCATGCGATCTCCGGCGAAGGGAACGGGCACATGAACAGGGACAGGGACAGGGACAGGGACGGCGAGGGCGACGGGGACCGCACCGAATCCCCCGCCGACCTTCCCTTCACCGCCCTCTGGTCCCCCGATCTCGGCTTCGCCGACCCCGACCCCGACATCGTCCGGATCACCCGCGCGGCGGCCGGGCGGCTGGCCGACGTCGGTGTCGTACGGCCGGCCCGGCCCCGCATCCCCCTCCGCCTGCACGACCCCGCCCCCGCCTGGCTCGCCCTGCGCACCCCCGGCTCCGACCTGCGGGACGCCGACCGGATCCGGGCCGCCAACGACGATCGCCTCCATGACCTCTTCGACCGCACCGACCTGCTGCTGACGCCCACCACCCCCCATCCGCCGCACGGTCACGAAGGCCCGGGTGAGCGCTACTCCACCGCCCTCACCTGGGCGTTCAACCTCAGCGGGCACCCGGCGCTCTCCCTCCCGGCCGGCCTCGGCCCCGACGGCTGCCCGGTCGGACTGCAACTCGTTGCCCGGCACGGCGGCGAAGCGCTGCTGCTGGAGGTGGCGCGGACGGCACAGGCGTACGTCTGAGGTTCACCCCTGGACAGGTAATTGCGCACGCATATAATGCATGTGCGAGTATTTACCGTACGCCGATCATCGCCGATCACCCGAGGGATCTCCATGACACGCCGTTTCCTGTTCGTGCTCGGCAGCAGCCGCAGCGACGGCAACACCGAACTGCTGGCCCGCCGGGCCGCCGAGCAACTGCCCCCTGATGTCGAGCAGCAGTGGATCGACCTCACGGAGCATCCGATGCCCGACTTCGAGGACCTCCGCCACGACACCGACCACGTGCGTCCGACGATCGGCAACACGGCGCTGCTGTTCGATGCCACGCTCACGGCGACGGACATCGTGATCGCTTCCCCGCTGTACTGGTACTCGGTCTCCGCCCACGTCAAGCGCTACCTGGATCACTGGTCCGGCTGGCTGCGCACACCGGGCGTCGAGTTCAAGGCGACCATGGCGGGGCGCACGCTGTGGGGCGTCACCGCGCTGGCCCACCAGGAGTTCGAGGTCGCCGACCCGCTGGTCGGCACCCTCAACAACTCGGCCGCGTACATGGGCATGCGCTTCGGCGGGGTGCTGCTCGGCAACGGCAGCAAGCCCGGTGACGTGCTGAGGGACACCGATGCCCTCGCCCGCGCGAAGACGTTCTTCGCGCAGGAGGCGCCGCTCGCGCGCTTCCCCTGTGAACAGCTCACGCCGTGATGTCCTTCGCCATGAACCTCGCCCACGCCGCCGAGCCGAACACCGCCGCGTACAGGGCCTGGAGTCCGAGGTTCTTCACCAGGTCGTCCCAGTAGACCGGTTCGCGCATGAGGTCGGCGAAGGACAGCCAGTAGTGGGAGAAGAAGTACGGCTGCAGCGCGTGCAGCTGGGGGATCTGGTCGAGGATCTGGACCGTGATCAGCAGGCCGACCGTCGTGGCCATCGCCGCGATGCCGCTGTTGGTGAGTGTCGAGATGAACAGGCCCAGCGCCGCCACGCCGGTGAGTGACGCGGCCACCACCAGGGCGATCAACAGGGCTCTTCCCAGGCCCTCCACGAAGGTGATCCGGGTGCCGGAGATCGTCGTCAGGTCCCCGAGTGGGAAGAGGATGGCTCCTACGGCCAGCGCCGAGAGCGCGACCACGAGGGTGGCGACCAGACAGAAGGCCATCACCGTCGTGTACTTGGTGAGGAGCAGACGGGTGCGGCCCGCCGGCGCGACCAGGAGATAGCGCAGGGTGCCCGCGTTGGCCTCGCCCGCGATCGCGTCGCCCGCGATGACGCCGATGGACATCGGCAGGAAGAAGGGGAGGGTCGCGGCGAGGGCGGTGAAGACCAGGAAGAGGCCGTTGTTCGTGATCTGCGAGATGAAGGCGGGGCCGCCTCCCCCTCCGGCGCCGGTCGAGGAGCCGTCGCCGGTCTCGATCTTCACCGCGATGCCTACGAGGATCGGGACCGCTGCGAGTACGGCCAGCAGGGCGAGGGTTCGCCAGCGGCGGAACGTGATGTGGAGTTCGTTGCGGAAGAGGGTGGCTCGGAAGGTCGTACGGCGGCTACGGGCCGACTGTGGATCGAAAGCCCCTGCCTCAACCTGCGACATCGAAGCCCTCTCCCGTCAGCGCGACGAATGCGTCCTCCAGGGAGGCGCGTTCGACACCGAAGCCCCGTACCCGCACCCCCGCTGTCACCAACGCGGCGTTGACGGCGGCCGGTTCGCCTTCCGGAGGGTCGGACGTCACCCGGTCCTCGTCGATGACCACATCACCGACCCCCTGTTCCTTCAGCACCCGCGCCGCGTCCGCCGTGTCCGGTGTCGTGACCACCAGCCTGCCCCTCGCCCCTGCCGCCAGGTCGCTCACCGAACCCTGGGTGATCAGGCGGCCCTGGGCCATCACCGCCGCGTGGGTGCAGACCTGTTCGATCTCGTCGAGGAGGTGGGAGGAGAGGAAGACGGTGGTGCCGTCCGACGCCAACTCCCTCACCAGGGAACGGATCTCGCGCATGCCCTGCGGGTCCAGGCCGTTGGTCGGTTCGTCCAGGACCAGGAGTCTGCGGGGCTGGAGCAGGGCCGCCGCCAGGCCGAGGCGCTGTTTCATGCCCAGCGAGTACGCCTTCGCCTTCTTTCCGGCGGCGGCCGCCAGGCCCACCCGGTCCAGGGCCGCTGCCACGCGGGTGCTCCGGGTGCGCGGGTCGGCGGTCGGGTCCGCGGCGTCGTAGCGGATGAGGTTGTCGCGGCCGGAGAGGAAGCCGTAGAGGGCCGGGCCCTCGATGAGCGCGCCGACGTGCGGGAGTACGGTCCGGGAGGCGCGCGGCATGGGGTGGCCCAGGACCCGCGCCGAGCCGGAGGTCGGTTCGATGAGGCCCATCAGCATGCGGATGGTGGTGGTCTTGCCGGAGCCGTTCGGGCCGAGGAAGCCGAAGACGCTGCCCGCCGGGACGGTCAGGTCGAGACCGTCCACGGCGAGCTGTCCGCCGCGGTAGCGCTTGGTGAGGGCGTGGGTGTGGATGACGCCGTCACCCGCGTCCTCGCCCGCCCCCGCCCCCTCCGCATCCGGCTCCGTGGCGGACGGCTGGTCCATCGGCTTCCTCGATTCGTCGTGCCGTGCGAGTCCTACTTCGCCGCGTCGGCCGCCTTCACCAGCGCGTCCTTGGTGACCGCGCCGACGTAGACCTTGCCGTCGTCCGTGATCAGGGCGTTGATCAGGCGGGTCTTGAAGACGGTGCCCTCGCCGAACTTGCCGGTGACCTTGTCGCCGAGCGAGTCCAGGAAGCCGCCGACGTCACCGCCGACCTCGGAGCCGGACGGGACGCCCTGGCCGCCGGTGTCGAAGGTGGCGATGGAGTCCCAGCCGTCCCCGATGACGTTCAGACCCTCGGGGCCGGCCTTGCCGAGCTCGCGGGCCGAACCCTTGCCGACGTCCCCGGAGTGCTCGGAGCGCTCGGAGCGCTGGGGCGCCTTCGCGGCGTCCCCCTCCTCGACCTTCGCGCCCTTCGGCGGGGTGAAGTCGAAGGTCGAGGCGGCCGGCTTGGCGAAGCTGACCTGGGTGAAGCCCGCGTCCACGACGGCGGAACCGCCGCTCGCCGGTGTCAGCGTGAACTTCAGCGGCAGCCCCGTCTTCGAGTCCACGGCCACGGTGATCTGGCCGACCGTCGACCCTTCGTCCTTGGGCTTGATGACGAGCCGGTAGGCGTCCCGCCCCGCGACCTGCGCGGTGCCGTCCACCGTCACCGACGTGGTCTTGTCGGCGGCCTTGAGAGCCTCCTCGGCGAGGTCCTTGGGTGTGGCCGGGAGCACTTCCTTCTGCTTCCCGTCGCTCTCGGAGGCCGTGGTGTGGAAGACCGAGTTGGACTTGCTGTCGTAGCCCCAGACGTCCTTGCCGTTGTGGATGAGGCTGTACTCGGCCGCGTTCTCCAGCAGCGAGACCTTCTGCCTGTCCTCGCCGTCGGCCGCGACGCGCAGCGTGTGGGTGCCGGAGGCGAGCTCGGTGAGCTTGGTGGAGGGGTCGGCGGACGAGCCGTCGTCCGAGCCGGAGGGCCCGGCGGCGGAACCGAGCGAGCTCTCCAGGCCGCCGAGGTCCGGCAGCCCCAGGTCCGTGGTGATCTTCACCGTGCCGGACAGCTGCTGTACGTCCGATGCGGCGATCTTCTCGATGAGTTCCTGTGCGCTGATCTTCGGCAGGTCGGGATCGCCGGAGTCGGCGAGCGCCGGGACGAGCCCGATGGTCGCCGCCGCGATGCCCACCACCGTGGCCGGCACGACGTATCGCGCGGCCTTGCGGCGGCGCGCGGAGCGCAGCTCTTCGGCGTCCGCGGCGGTCGCGTTGTCGTCGGATTCGTACGGTGCCATGTGTGCCTTACCTCCGTCGTCGGCGGCGGCTGTCAACTCCCGTGCGTCCACCCTGTAGCCGCCATTCTCACCCGAATCGGTGAGGAGTGGTGTTTTCTGTGATGTCCATCTGACCAAATCGGCCATGAGCATGCGTCAGCCCTCGGGGCCAACTCCGTGTACACCTGGGGTATGACACGACATGCGGGCGCCCCCTACTACCCGTAGGGGGCGCCCGTCAGCCGACCGGTCAGCCGGCCCTAGCCCGCGCGATGCACCACCGCGTCGCACAGCTCCATCAGGGCCGCCTTCGCATCGCACTCCCGCAGCGGGGCCAGCGCCGCGCGCGCGTCCTCGGCGTACCGCACGGTGTCCTTGCGGGCCTGCTCCAGCGCGGGGTGCGTACGCAGGGCGGCCAGCGCCTCCGCGTGCCGGGCGTCGTCCGTGAGGTCGGAGTCGAGCAGCTCGCACAGGGCGATGTCCTCGGCCAGACCGAGGCGGGCGGCCCGCTCGCGCAGCCGCAGCACCGGCATCGTGGGGATGCCCTCGCGCAGGTCCGTGCCCGGCGTCTTGCCGGACTCGTGGGAGTCGGAGGCGATGTCCAGGACGTCGTCGGCGAGCTGGAAGGCTACGCCGAGACGCTCGCCGTACTGGGTCAGGACGTCCACGACCGTCTCGTCGGCACCGGACATCATCGCCCCGAAGCGGCACGAGACCGCGACCAGCGAGCCCGTCTTGCCCCCGAGCACGTCGAGGTAGTGCTCGACCGGGTCCCGCCCGTCCTGCGGGCCGGCCGTCTCCAGGATCTGGCCGGTGACCAGGCGCTCGAACGCCTCCGACTGCACCCGGACCGCCTCGGGCCCGAGGTCGGCCAGGATGTGCGAGGCGCGGGCGAACAGGAAGTCGCCGGTCAGCACGGCCACCGAGTTGCCCCAGCGGGTGTTGGCGCTGTCGACGCCCCGCCGGACCTCGGCCTCGTCCATGACGTCGTCGTGGTACAGCGTCGCGAGGTGGGTCAGCTCCACCACCACGGCCGACGGCACCACACCCGGCGCATAAGGATCCCCGAACTGGGCAGCGAGCATCACGAGGAGCGGACGGAACCGCTTTCCACCCGCGCGCACCAGATGCTGGGCGGCCTCGGTGATGAAGGGAACCTCACTCTTGGTGGCCTCGAGCAATCCCTCCTCGACAGCCGCCATTCCGGCCTGGACATCGGCTTCCAGAGCCTGGTCCCGCACGCTCAGCCCGAACGGCCCGACGACGGTCACGAGGGGTCTCCTGTCTGCTGGTGTCCCATTGGCGGTTATACGGAATGTCGATAGGTCGCTGCCATCACTCAAGTCAGCGTATCCGGTCATCTTTGGATCACCGATAGCGCCCGCCCCGTCCATGCCAGGCGGTATCGGATCACGGCCGGTATGTTTTTGATCACCTGAAAAGAACGGATATCTATCGACTTGTAGGGAAGTAGCCGCCCGTGTCCCGAACCGAAGTCGAAATCGAGCCCGAAGAGCCCGGCGGCAAACCTTCCCCCCAGGACGACACGGCGTTCTTCGGCCAGCCCAAAGGCCTGCTGACCCTCTCCGGTCTGGAGGTCTGGGAGCGCTTCTCGTTCCTCGGCATGCAGGCCATCCTCGTCCTGTACTTCGCCGACACGCTCGCGCACGGCGGTCTGGGCATGTCGGCCGGAACCGCCGCGTCCGTCTCGGCGGCCTACGGCACCCTCGTCTACCTGGTCTCGGTCGCGGGCGGCTGGCTCGCCGACCGCATCCTCGGCTCGTACCGCGCCGTGCTGTGGGGCGGCGTCCTGATCGCCTGCGGCCACTACGCCATGTCCGTCCCGACCGGCACCATGACCTGGGTGGGCCTCGGCCTCATCAGCGCCGGCACCGGGCTCCTGAAGCCCAACGCGGCCACCATGGTCGGCAAGCTCTACGCCACGGACGACGACCGCCGGGACGCGGGCTTCGCGCTGTACTACATGGCGATCAACATCGGCGCCTTCGCGGGCCCGCTGGTCACCGGCTGGCTCGGCGACCACAAGGGCTGGCACTGGGGCTTCTCGGCGGCCGCGATCGGCATGACGTTCGGCCTGATCCAGTACGTCCAGGGCCGCCGCCACCTGGCCGGCCGCAGGGACGCCGCCGAGTTCGCGCTCGCGCCCGAGGCGATGAGGCGGGCGGTGCGGCTGATCGTCGCGGGGATCGTCACCGCGGCGGTGATCGCCACGGGTCTGGCGCTCGCCGGCCTGCTCACCATGGACCGCTTCGTCGACCTGCTCACCTTCGTCTCGGTGGTCGCCCCGGTCGTCTACTTCGCGGTGATGTTCGCCAGCCCCCGCATCACGCCGGAGGAGCGCGGCCGGCTGCGGCCGTACATCGTGCTCTTCCTCGCCTCGACGGTCTTCAACTTCATCCTGTTCCAGGCGTACTCGACGATGATGCTGCTGGCCTCCACGAACGCCGGGACGACGATCCTCGGCTTCGACTTCCCGGCGAGCTGGTACGCCTCCGCGCTGGGCGCCTTCGAGGTCGGACTCGCGCCCGTGGTCGCCGCCCTGTGGGTGCGCATGGGCCACCGCCAGCCGCACGCCTCCCACAAGATCGCCGCCGGAGTGGTCCTCGGCGGACTGTCGTTCCTGCTGATGGTGGTGCCGACCAGTGGAAACGGCAGCGACGACTACCTGATGTCCGCCTGGTGGATCGTCGGCTCCTACTTCCTGCTGGGCCTCGGCGACATCCTCCTGGAGACCTCCGGGATGTCGGCCACCACCAAGCTCGCCCCGGTGGCCTTCGCCGGCCAGACCATGTCCCTGTGGTTCCTGTCGCTCGCCCTGGCGAACGGCATCCAGGCCCAGACGGTGAAGCTCTACGACGACGTCTCGCACCCGGCCTACTTCGGCGTCAACGGCGCGATCGCCGTGGCCGCGGGCCTCGCGGTGCTGGCCGCCGCGCCCTGGCTGCGCCGCACCATGCACCCGGTGCACTGAAACCGACGGGAACCCACCGATGCGCATCCGTACGTCCTTCCCCTACGAGACGACCCACCATGACGTCCGCATCCCGCTGCCGGACGGGACGCTCCTGTACGCACGCGTGTGGCGGCCCCTCACCTCCGAACCGGTACCCGCGATCCTCGAATACCTGCCGTATCGCCTGACCGACTGGACCGCTCCCCGCGACTGGCAGCGCCACCCCTGGTACGCGGGCCACGGCTACGCCTCCGTGCGCGTCGATGTGCGCGGGCACGGCAACAGCGGGGGCGTGCCGGGTGACGAGTACTCCGCGACCGAGCTCGCCGACGGGGTCGAGGTCGTCAACTGGCTGGCCGCGCAGCCCTGGTGCGACGGCAGGGTCGGCATGTTCGGCATCTCCTGGGGCGGCTTCAACTCCCTCCAGATCGCGGCCCTGTCACCCGAACCGCTCAAGGCGGTCGTCACGGTCTGCTCCACCGACGACCGCTATGACAACGACGTGCACTACATGGGAGGTTCCGTCCTCGCGGTGGACATGCACGCCTGGGCGGCGACGATGCTCGCCTTCGTCTCCCGGCCGCCGGATCCGCTCCATGTCGGCGACGCGTGGCGGGACATGTGGCTGGGGCGACTCGAACAGGTCGACCCGTTCATCCACACCTGGCTCGACCACCAGACCCGCGACGCCTACTGGCGCCACGGCAGCGTCTGCGAGGACTACGGCGCGATCGACGCGGCCATCCTCGCGGTGGGCGGCTGGCACGACCCGTACCGCGACACGGTCCTCAGACTCGTCGAGCACCTGCCCGTCGAGCGCGTACGGGGACTCATCGGTCCGTGGTCCCACCAGTACCCGGACCGCGGCCTGCCGCCCGGCCCGGCGATCGGCTTCCTCCAGGAGACCCTGCGCTGGTGGGACCAGCACCTGAAGGACGTCGACACCGGCGTCATGCGGGAACCGCTCCTGAGGGCCTACGTGAGCGACTCCCACGCCCCGGCCACGGTCTACGACACCCTGCCCGGCCGCTGGGTCGGCGAGCCGACGTGGCCCTCCCCGAACGTGACGACGGTGTCGTACGGCCTCCAGGGCCCTGCTGTCCTGGTCCGCTCCCCGCAGCACACGGGCGTGGACGCCGGTCGTTTCTTCCCGTTCGGGAACGACGCCGACCTGCCGCCGGACCAGCGGGAGGAGGACGCGCGTTCGGCCTGCTTCGAGTTCGCGGTGGGTGAGGAGACGTGGGTGCTCGGACGGCCGCGGGTGCGGCTTCGGGTGACCTCGGAGGTGTCGCGCGGGCAGGTCGTCGCGCGACTGTGCGATGTCGCCCCGGACGGGTCGTCGACCCTCGTCACCCGGGGCGTGCTGAACCTCTCGGCACGCCATGGGCGGGACCGGGCGGTGCCCTGGGAGCCGGGCGCGACGCAGGAGGTGAGCTTCGAACTGAACGGCATCGGGCACGCGTTCCCGCCCGGCCACCGCATCCGGCTCGCCGTCTCCTCGGCGTACTGGCCGTGGATCTGGCCGCAGCCCGGGTCGCAGGCGGGATTCACGCTGGAGCCGGCGGGCAGCTTCCTCGAACTGCCGGTACGCGCGCGTGAAGCCTCCTCGGACATCGCGTTCGAGGAGCCGGAGCAGTCCGAGCCGCTCGGCGTCAGCCACCCCGCGACCTTCGACGAGCCGCGCCCCGAGCGCCTGGTCGTCCGTGACGTGGCCAAGGGTGAGTGGCGTCTTGAGGTCGACCCGCGGTACGGCGGCACGCGCGTGTACCCCGACGGTCTGGAGTTCGCCGAGGACGCGCTGGAGACGTACACGATCGACGAGAACGACCCGCTGTCCGCCCGCACCCGCTCGGACTGGTCGATCCGGCTGCACCGCCCGGAGCTCGCCTGGGAGGCGACCGTCCGGACCCGCTCGGAGATCACCTGTGACGGGACCGACTTCCACACCTCGAACGAGGTCGTCTGCACCGACGGCGGTGAGGTGGTCTTCCACCGGACGTGGGAGAAGCGGATCCCACGGACGGCCGGTTGACTACGAGTTGGGCACTCTTGACCGTTTTACCCCTCTTGCGCTCGGCTGTGACTTGGCCCACGCGGACGGGTGCACGCACGTCGATCCGGAATCTGCCGATCCGCCCTTGCCGGAACACCAGTTGAGGCTTGGCGACCGCAAAGGATCAAGTACCCCAAATGCCTCCTACCAAGGTCAATAGGCATCGCATGTGAATTCGCCACTTGTTCCGGACATGTGCTCTCGCATACGTTCCCGGCCTGTCGGGCGGACGCCGAATCCTGCCACCGCCCGTACACCCACCGAGAAACCAGGGCAGGAGCGGGGGACCCAGGTAAGCCGCCGGACCGGGCGTCTTCGGACATACCGGTACGGCTCGGGGTGAAGTCACGCCTTTCGTAGGCGTGGCCGGGCAACTCCAGCCCGAACCCGACAGCTCACCTCGCAGGCGCCGGAGAGGAACTTCGCCATGTCTGCTGCCGCTCAGCACCGACGTACCCGTACCAGCCGTCTCGTCCGCAAGCTCGCCGTCGCCGGCACCGGAGTCGCCGTACTCGCGCTCCCCCTCATCGGCGCGACCACCGCGTCCGCCGCCACCCCGACCGTGCAGACCGCGGCCACGCTCGGCTACTCCAACACCCTGGACGGCTGGATCCGCGCCTCCCTCGCCGTCATGGCGGAGCACGGAATTCCCGGCTCCTACGACGGCATCTACCGCAACGTCATCCGCGAGTCCTCCGGCAACCCCTACGCCATCAACCTCTGGGACTCCAACGCGGCCGCCGGCACGCCCTCCAAGGGCCTGCTCCAGGTGATCGACCCGACCTTCAACGCCTACCACGTGGCCAACACGTCGTGGGACCCGTACGACCCGGTCGCGAACATCACCGCGGCCTGCAACTACGCGGCCCAGCGGTACGGGTCCATCGACAACGTCTGGGGCGCCTACTAGGCCTCCGGAAACAGTCTTTCGAGGACGACGGCGATGCCGTCGTCCTCGTTCGACAGCGTCACCTCGTCGGCCACGGCCCTCAGTTCGGGGTGGGCGTTGGCCATCGCGACACCGTGGGCCGCCCAGTCGAACATGGGGATGTCGTTGGGCATGTCCCCGAAGGCGATCGTCATCCCGGGCCCCAGGCCCAGGTGTTCGGCAGCCAGCGCGAGGCCCGTCGCCTTGGTGACGCCACATGGCTGGAGTTCGACGGTCCCGGGCCCCGACATGGTGACCGTGGCCAGCGAGCCCACCACCGAGCGCGCCGTCACCGCCAACTCGTCGTCGGACAGGTAGGGATGGCGCAGCAGCACCTTGCTGATCGGCTCGCACCACAGGTCGTCGCGGCGGCCGACCCGCACGGCCGGCAGGGTCGGATGGGGCATCAGATAGCCCGGCTCGATGAGCGTGAGTCCGTCGACACCGTCCTGGTCGACGGCCGCGTACACCTGGCCGACCTCGGCCTCGATCTTCCCGAGCGCGGTCTCGGCCAGCTCCCGGTCCAGGGTCACCGACCACAGCAGACGGTCCGCGCCGGCGTCGTACACCTGCGCGCCCTGCCCGCACACCGCGAGCCCCGTACTGCCCAGTTCGTCGAGCAGCGGCCGCACTCTGGGCGCCGGCCGCCCCGTCACGACGAGATGCCGGGCCCCACCCGCGGCCACCCGCGCGAGCGCGGCCAACGACCGGTCGGAGAGGGTGTCGTCGGCGCGGAGCAGCGTGCCGTCCAGGTCGGTGGCGATCAGTGAATACGCGGGGGAGGCGGCCATGATCAGAGAATACGGATGGTTGGCCCCTGCGACTCGACGCGAACCGGACGGCTGCTGCTTTCACATCCGTTGACCGCAGTTCCGGTTCCCGGGGGTACGGCAGCGCGGGACGGTCCGCCGGCATGCGTCATGAGGCCGGGCACGATCGGGCGGGGGCATGTCCCGTGCGGCTCCGCCCTGTTGACGCGGCGGCTGGACGGGAAGCGGTGCGCAACGGCCAGGCCGGCGTGCGCCGCGTCGCCGTGCCCCCACCTGCGTCGTGCGCCTCGCCCATCACACCGCGCCTCCAGCGGAGCGCCTACGCCGAGTCCCGGACCACCAGTTCCGTCGGGAGGATCACCCCGGCCGTGTCCTCGCCGGCGATCTGGGCGAGGAGCATCCGGACCATCTCGGCGCTGATGCGGTCGAAGGGCTGGCGCATGGTGGTGAGGGCGGGGGTGATGGCGGTGGCCGCGGGTGAGTCGTCGAAGCCGCCGACGGTGATGTCACCGGGCACCGAACGACCGGACTGCTGAAGGACGTTGACGACACCCAGGGCCATGAGGTCGGAGGCGACGAAGACGGCGTCCATGTCGGGGGCCTGGGCCAGCAGGCGGCGGGCCGCCCGTTCGCCGCCGCTGCGCCGGAAGTCGCCCTCGACCACGAGCGCCGGGTCGTAGGGCAGGCCCGCCTCGGCGAGCACGTCCCGGTAGCCGGCCAGCCGGTCGGGGCCGCCCGGCATGTCCAGCGGCCCGGTGACCATGCCGACGCGGCGCCGGCCCCCGGTGAGCAGATGGCGGACCATCTCCTGCGCGCCCTCGCGGTCGGCGGCCGCCACGTAACTCACCTTGGAACCGAGCCCTATCGGCTTGCCGCAGACCACCAACGGGATCCCCGCGTCGTGGAGTTCGGCGGCGACCGGGTCGCCGCTGTGGTTGGAGAGCAGCAGCACGCCGTCGACGTGACCCGACGTGATGTACCGGGTCAGCCGGCGCCGGTCGTCGTCGCTCTCGGCCAGCATCAGCAGCAGCGGGATGTCGTGCTGGGCGAGCCGCTCGGTGCAACCCCGCAGCAGGACGTTGAAGTTGGGATCCTCGAAGAACTTCTCCTGGGGCTCCGTCAGCAGGAACGCCACCGAGTCCGACCGGCCGGTACTGAGGCTGCGCGCATGCCGGTTGACCACGTAACCGGTCTTCCTGATGGCGGCCTCCACGGCCCGCCGGGCGGCGGGCGAGACGTAGTGGCCGCCGTTCAGGAAGCGGGAGACGGTGCCCCGCGAGACGCCCGCCTCCCGGGCCACGTCGTGGATGGTCGGGGGCCTTCGGCGTCCGTTCGCGCTGGTGGTCATGTTCCTCGTTCGTGAAGGTGGGTCCGGGGCCTCAGGCCTTGACCGAGCCGCTGAGCAGGTCCAGGGACCAGAACCGCTGGATCACCAGGAAGAGCCCGATCAGCGGGAGGATCGCGAGCAGACAGCCGGTGATGACCAGGGTGTAGAGCGCCGGCTGCGAGGCGCCCTGCGCGAGCAGCGTGTAGAGGCCGAGGGTGATCGGGAACTTCTCGTCGTCGGCGAGCATCACGTAGGGCAGCAGGAAGTTGTTCCAGATGCCGACGAACTGGAAGAGGAACACCGTGATCAGGCCCGGCATCATCATCGGTACGGCGATCCGCGAGAAGATCCTCCACTCGCTCGCGCCGTCCATGCGGGCCGCCTCCATCAGCTCGGCGGGCACCGAGGCGGCCGCGTAGATGCGGACCAGGTAGACGCCGTACGGCGAGAGGATCGACGGCAGCAGCATCGACCAGTACGAGTCGGCCATGCCCAGCTTCGACAGCAGCAGGTACTGCGGTACGGCGAGCACGATGGACGGCACCAGGACGCCGGCCAGGATCATCTTGAAGATGGCCTCACGGCCCCGGAAGGCGAACCGGCCGAGCGCGTAGCCGCCGGCGGCGGAGACCGCGGCCGAGAGCAGGGCGCCGAAACCGGCGTAGAAAGCCGAGTTGGCCATCCACTTCCAGAAGATGCCGTCGCGGTAGTCCGTCAGGTCGCTCAGGTTCTGGAGGAAGCCGCTGCCGGGAGCGAAGGTGAAGGTGGAGAAGAGCTCCGACCGGTCCTTGGTCGCCGCGATGACCACCCAGGCGATGGGGATCAGGCAGTACAGGGCGCCGAGGAGCAGCACGAGCGTCGGCACCCAGGCCGTACGCCGTGCTTTGGCGGCCCTGCCGGTGGTGTCGGCGGTGAGGGTGAGGGGGGTCATGCCCGGTCCTCCCGGGTGTAGCGGTCGGAGATGCGCAGCAGGGTGAAGGAGAGGACGAACGTGGCCAGGGCCAGGACGACCGCGGTGGCGGAGGCGCCGTAGATGTCGGACTGCAGGAAGGCCTTGTCGTAGATGGCCATCAAGGGACTCCACGAGCTGGGCAGACCGTTGGTCAGGGGCTTGAGGGCCATCGGCTCGGTGAAGACCTGGAGGGTGGCGATCACCGAGAAGAAGAAGGTGAGCACCAGGGAGGGCATCACGATCGGGATCTTGATCCTCAGGGCGATGTTGAGGTTGGACGCGCCGTCGATCCTGGCCGCCTCGTAGATGTCCGGCGGGATCGCCCGCAGAGCGGTGTAGATGACGATCATGTTGAAACCGGTGCCGCCCCAGACCGCGATGTTCGCGAAGGAGAGGTAGAGGTTGCCGCCGTCGAACAGGTCGGGCTGCGGGAGGCCGAACTTGTCGAGCAGGTAGTAGAAGGGGCTGACGTCCGGCAGGTAGAGGAAGCCCCACATCAGGGCGGCGATGATGCCCGGCACCGCGTAGGGCAGGAAGATCATCAGCCGGGCGAAGGGCGCGCTGCGCGCCTTCGGGGTGTCCAGCATCAGCGCGAACAGCAGCGCGAGGCCGAGCATGGTCGGGATGACGATGAGGCCGTAGCCGAAGGCGCGCAGCACGCTGTGGCCGAACTCGGAGTCCTTGAGGACGTCGGTGTAGTTGCCGATGCCGTTCCAGACCTGTGAGCGGGCGCCCTTGCCGAGGCCGATGCCCTTCACCTGGACCTTGTGCAGGCTCAGCCAGATCGCGTACCCGATGGGCACCACGGTGAAGGCGGCGAAGAGGGTCAGGGTGGGCACCAGGAACCAGTACGGTGCGCTGCGACCGCGACCACGGCGGCGGGGGCGGCTGGGGCGGACGGACTGGGCGGTGCCGGTGCCGTCCGCCAAGGGCCCGACCTCGGTGAGGTCGGAGCCCTTGAGCGGAGCGCTGGTCATGCCTCGGTCACCTCGAAGCCCTGCTTCTTCATGTCGCCGAAGGTCTTCGACTGCACGGTGGCAAGGGCGGAGTCGAACTGGGACTCCTTCTTCGCCTTGGTGGCCTTGCCGAACGCGTCCTGGAAGGTGGTGTAGGCCGTGTTGACGTTGGGGCCCCAGGCCGCGGCGGCGGTGGTCGCGGCGATCTCGCCGGCCGTCGTGTAGAAGTCCGCCTGGTTGGAGAAGAACTCCGGCGTGGTGAGGACGTTCCCGGACTGGCCCTTCGTGGCGGCCGGGTAGATCGCGACCTCCTTGACCAGGGCGGCCAGCGCCTCCGGGTCGGTGTTCAGCCAGGTGGCGAACTTGGCGGCGGCCTCGGCGTGCTTGGAGTCGGTGGAGACACCGGTGGAGGAACCGCCCCAGCTCCCGGTGACGTTCTCGCCGGACTTCCACTGCGGCAGCGGGGCCATGCGCCACTTGCCCTTGGTGTCGGGGGCGGAGGAGACCAGCACACCGGGCGCCCAGACGGCGGAGACCCAGGCGAGGTGGGTGCCCTTGTTGAGGGCGTTGTTCCAGGCCGGGGTGTACATCGGCTGGTTGTCGATGACGCCCTCCTGCACCAGGCCGCCCCAGAACTCGGCGACCTGCTTGGTGGCGGCGTCGTCGATGCCGACGGTCCACTTGCCGGCCGAGTCGACGGTCCACCACTTGCCGCCGGCCTGCTGGGCGAGGCCCGCGAACAGACCGGGGTCGTTGGAGGAGAACGTGGTCAAGTAGGCGTCCGGGACGGCCTTCTTGGCGGCGCGGGCGGTCTCGGCGAACTCCGTCCAGGTCTTCGGGACGCTGAGTCCGTGCTTCTTGAAGAGGTCCTCGCGGTAGTAGAACATCAGCGGCCCGGCGTCCTGCGGGATCGCGTAGAGCGCGTCCGTGCCGAGGGTGACCATGCCCCAAAGGCCCTCGGCGAACTCGGACTTGGTGCTGCCCGCGTACTTGGTGATGTCGGCCAGGACGTCGTTGGAGACCAGGGTCGGCAGGGACTGGTACTCGACCTGGATGAGGTCGGGGGCGTTGCCGGCCTTCTTCGCGGTGATCAGCTTGGAGACGATCTCGCCACCGCTGGCCTGCTTGGACACGGTCACCGTGATGTCCGGGTTCTTCTTGTTCCAGATCGCGGCGACCTTCTCCATGTTCGGAGCCCAGGACCAGTAGGTCAGCTTGACCGGTCCGCTGCTCCCGCCGGAGTCCTGGTCGTCGGAACCGCCGCAGGCGGCGAGGGTGCTCGTGAGGCCGAGGGCTGTGGCCCCGGCAAGGATGCTGCGCCTGCTGATCTGGCGGCGGTTGATCGACATCTTCATCTCCCCTGACTTGGAACCAGCCGGTCTCGGGACGTCGCGCGTTCGCGGCAACCGCCGTGGGGGGAGGTTCTGCGGACGTGACCGAGAGGCAGTGCGCGAGGGCCGCGCGGCTCTGTGATCGTGCACAGTAGAGAATTGTTTCGGGCCCTTGTCAATGGAGGGGGCGTGGGGTTACCTACTTGTTGCTCGCCGATGACAGGGGTGAGGGGCGCTGTGCACGATCACAGAAAATGAGGGTTTTCTTGGTCGTCCGGCGTTTCGCCGGCTCCCCTCACCCCGTTTTCCCGGCCTTGTCCCGGCCGCCGAAGTCACCGCAGAGCCGGTACCCCGCGAACGTCCCCGAAAGGACCCTTTGACATGCGCAGACGCAGTGTTCTCGCCGCTGCCGGAGCCGCCACGCTGGCCGCACCGGTGCTGGGGGCGACCCAGGCCGTGGCCGCTCCGGTCGTTTCCGGCGCTTCCGGCGGCCGTTGCCTGGAGATCCGGGGCATCGACATCTCCTCGCTGCCGAAGAACGAGGACCACGGGGCGGTGTACCGCACGGCCGACGGCCGCCGCGAGGACCCGATCCGCCTCATGGCCCAGGCCGGTGTCACCCACGCCCGGCTCAAGGTGTGGGTGAACCCGGCCGACGGCTACAACAACAAGGCGCACATCCTGCCGCTGGCCCGGCGCCTCAAGCGGGCCGGGGTCGGCATCTGGATCGACTTCCACTACTCCGACAGCTGGGCCGACCCCGCCCACCAGACCAAGCCGGCCGCCTGGGCGGACCTGGACGTGGCGGGTCTGACACGCGCGGTGTACGACCACACGGCCGACGTCCTGGGAGCGCTGAAGCGGCAGGGCACGCCTGCTCAACTCGTGCAGATCGGCAACGAGTTGAACGGCGGGCTCATCTGGCCCGAGGGCAACTGGGAGCACTTCGACACCATGACCGCCTTCCTCAAGGCGGGCCTGAGCGCGGCCAAGGACACCACCCCGCGCGTCCGGACGATCCTGCACCTGGCGAACGGCGGCGACAACGGGCTGTACCGCTGGTGGTTCGACAACATGGTGGCGTACGGCGTCGACTTCGACGTCATAGGGCTCTCCTACTACCCGTTCTGGCACGGCCCGATCGCGAACGCGGCCGCCAACATGGCGGACATCACCGCGCGTTACGGCAAGCCGTGCGTGATAGCCGAGACGGCGTACCCGTTCACGCTGGAGAGCGAGGACGACGTCAACGACATCCTGAACGACCCCTCACAGCTGACCGAGGGCTTCCCGGCCACGCCCGAGGGCCAGGCCGCCTGGCTGCGCGCGGTGGCCGACCTGGCGGCCGGTGTGCCGGACGGGCAGGGGCTCGGCTACTGCTACTGGGAGGGCCTGTGGACCTACCGCGCCGGCAGCGGCTGGGACCCGGCGGACCCGTCCTCGGGCAACGCGTGGGAGAACCTGGCGCTGTTCGACTTCCAGGACAGGGCGCTGCCGGGGCTGCGGACGCTGGGGCGTTATCGGTCGTAGGACGGGCCGCCCGGTGTAGTGGGCTACACCGGGCATACACCGGGCAGCTCCCTCGTGGCCGCGGCCGGGCGACGGAATCGTGGAGGGCATCGAATCCCGTCCCGAGAAACGGTTGGCCACAGCCATGCGCCCTCGCAGCAGCCTCTCCATCGTCACCGCCCTGACCGCCGTCGCCCTCACCGCCGTCCTCGCCACCGGCTGTGACCCCCACGACGTGGACAACTCCCTGGACTGCGTGTCGAACGCCGACACGATCGCCGACAGCGTCAAGGCCATCCACGAGGCCGGCTGGGACGCGGTGACAGACCCCTCGAAGACCGACGAATCCATCGCCACGATCGACAAGAACGTCGACGAGATCAACAAGGCCCGGGGCGACGCGGCCGACAGCAAGGTCGACAAGGCCGTCAAGGACCTCGACAAGGCGATCGAGGACTACAACAAGTCCATCCTCGACGGAGACACCCACCCGGACTCCGGCAAGATCGACGCGGCGGCCGACCGGCTGAAGGACGTCTGCACGTCGTGAGGCCGGCCGTGGGCCGCCGCAGGTGACGTTCGCCCGTCAAGAAGCGGCGTCCGGTGAGTGCTCTCGGCGTGCCGGGCGTCGCGACGGGGCGAACGTTGCCTGCCGGGCACTAGCCGTGGGCCGCCGCCAGGTGGCGGGCGAGCCTCGGGGAGGCGAATTCCGTGCCGCACACGAAGCGCATCACCGGGCCGTAGGACGCCGCCGCCGGCAGGCCGGTGAAGTACAGGCCAGGTACGGAGGAGACGTATCCGGCGCCGAGCCTGGGCGTGCCCCGGCTGACGGCGAGGGCGGTGCGCAGTTCATGGCCGAGGAAGTCCATCGCGGCGAGGTCGACGCGGTAGCCGGTGGCCGCGATGACGTGGTCGGCGGCGAGGCGGTCCATGGTCCCGGTGCTGGTGAGGACCTCCAGGCTCGGGTGCCCCTGCGACGTGTCCGCCTTGAGGATGCGCTCCACCTCGGTGACCCGCACCTTCCCCTCGAAGCGGTCGCGCAGCCACCACGCGCCGAGCGGGCCGAGGACCCGTCGGACCAGGAAGTGGCGGGTGCCGGCCGGGAGGTGGCGGTAGGGGTGCGGGTAGTAGGTCAGGGCCCACAGCGACCAGGCCCGGCCGAAGGGCGACTCGGGGCGCAGCCTGGGCTGCTTCCACGGCGGTGCGCCGAAGGCCACGCTGCCGCGGCCGCGGGCGACCACCCTGACCTGCGCGCCCGCCTCCGCCGCCAGGGCGGCCGTCTCCAGCGCCGACTGGCCGGCGCCGACGACGATCAGCTCCTTGCCGGAGTAGCGGGTGAGGTCGTGGTGCTGGGAGCTGTGGGAGACCGGGCCGGTCGGGGCGGGTCCGTCGGGTGCGGCGGCGGCCAGCTCCGGGGGCAGGTGGGAGAACCCCGACAGACCGGTGGCGACGACGACCGCCCGCGCGGTGAACGACTCCCCCGAGTCGAGCTTGAGCTGGAAACCCCCCTGCTCGCTCCGGTCCACGGACACCACCCGCACCTGCTCCAGCTCGGGCACCAGCTTCTGCTGGAACCACCGGCCGTAGGCGATGAAGGTCTCCACGGGGACGATGTCCTCGTCCGTCACCAGCCGGGGGATCCCCGCCGCGTCGCAGTAGTCGACGAGGGTGTGCCCGTGCTGGGGCGCGTCGAGGTTGGAGGCGGCCGGGGTCGACTTGAGGAGCATGCCCGCGGGCATGTGGTCGCGCCAGCTGACCATGGGATCGCCGAAGACGCGCACGGGTATGCCACGCGCCCGCAGATGGGCGGCGGTCGACAGGCCGAATGGCCCGGCGCCGATGACTGCTACCGGATGGATCACGAAGTCCCTCCCCAGGACGTCACTTCGTCACTTCGTGGTGGTTGCCCTGTTCAGCTGGTCGCGCTGCCGCGGCGGCTGGCCCGCCACATCTGGTGGAGATGCCTGGCGCCCGGCCGCACGAAGCGCCCGAGCATCGTGAGGAACGGCAGCGGGTCGTCACCCGCGAACCAGGCCAGCTCGGTCCCGCTGGGCCGCTTCGGCGCGTGCGGAGTCGTGTAGCCGCTGCGGCGGTAGGCCAGCAGGGCGGGCAGGTCGATGTTCTCCACGACATAGTGGTGACCGGCCCGCTGTTCCCCCTCCGGAACGGCACGCCCGGTCAGATCCAGGTGCATGGCGCGGACGACGTCCACCGCCGACTCGCTCTCGAAGAGCCGGAACTGGGCGCCCATGCGTGGATTGAAGTCCAGCAGTTTGTACTGACCGTCGCGCCGGTCGAAGCGCAGGTCGAGGTCGATGATGCCGGTGTAGCCGATCTGTTTGATGAAACGTGCGGTGAGATCCGCGAGTTCCGGGTTGTCGACGACGTACGCACTGGCCGTCATGCCCGCGTGCGGCGGCCAGGAGCGCACCTTGACGCCGGTGAACAGGGCCAGCGGTGTGGAGTCGCGGTCGAAGTAGGCGTGCACGATCCAGTCCTCGGCCTCCTCTCGCGGCAGGTACTCCTGGAGGATCACGCCGGGCCGCTCGCCCCAGTCACGGGCGAGGGCGAGCAGCCCTTCACGGGTGGCGATGCGTGTGGTGCCGCCCACCGCGGGCCGCCGGCGCCGTACGAACGCCTCGCGGTTCTTGGCCACCACCGGGAAACGGGCCTTCTCGGCGAAGTCGACGATGTCGTCGTACGACTGCGGGAAGGCGGCCTCCGGGCTCGCGATCCCGTGTTCCACGCACAGTTCGTGCAGGCCCTGTTTGCTGGCCAGCCGGCGAGGCAGGCCGGACTGCACGCGCGGGAAGAGGAAGCGGCCGAAGAGGTCGCTCTGGTGCTCGGCGATCAGGACCGCCGCCTCCTCGTCGGTGGGTACGAGGACGGCGGGGCGGCCGATGCGGCGCCCGATCCGGATCAGTCCCTCGATCAGCCGGCCCGGGTCCTCGGTGCCGGTCGTCGGCCAGACGAACGCGCGGGTGAGGTACCGGGAGGCGGCGGCGGGCGTGTAGCGGTCCTCCGTGATGGCGTATATGGGCACGCCGAGGCGGCCCAGACTGCGGATCGCGCCGACTCCGCCGTGGTGCAGCGGGTAGTCGCCGAACTTGACGATCAGGGCCGGTACGTCACGATCGGCCTCGAATGGCACACTGCTCGCGCTCCTGGCCACGGTCCCCCCACGTGTCCCCCCACGGACGCGACCCCACCCATCCCGTCCGTACTCGCAAAGGACGCTAAGCCGGAATGGAAACCTCCGACTGTCCCGTAACAGGACATTGCGAACTCTTTAGTCGTATCGCTGTCCCTTGAGGCACTGCCGCGACAGGCGACTCGGCCGTAACGTGTGCCGCGACCACCTGCACCGCACGGCATGCGCGAGAGTGAGGCAGCACCCCATGCCCCCCTTCGATGTCCCCTTCGACGTGCCCGAGGGCGACCCCTTCGGCCCGCACAACCTTCCGTACGGAGTGTTCTCGCCTCCGGGTTCGTCCGACCGGACCGTCGGCGTCCGCCTCGGCGACCATGTCCTCGACGCCGGCGCGGCGGCCGCCGCCCTCGGTTCCCCGTACGTCTCCCTGCTCGCCCGGCCCTCCCTTGGCCCGCTCCTCGCCGCCGGCCGCACGGCCTGGTCGGACGTGCGACGCGCGCTCACCGCTTGGGTGACCGTGCCGGCGCACCAGGAGGCCGTCGCGGGGTTCTTCCACCCGCTGTCGTCGGTCGACCTCCATCTCCCCTTCGAGGTCGCGGACTACGTCGACTTCTACGCCTCCGAGAACCACGCGCGAAACGTCGGCCAGATCTTCCGGCCCGACGCCGCCGACTCCCTGACCCCCAACTGGAAGCACCTGCCGATCGGGTACCACGGCCGCGCGGGCACGGTGGTGGTGTCGGGGACGGATGTCGTACGGCCGTCGGGGCAGCGGAAGGCCCCTTCCGACGCCTCTCCCGTCTTCGGGCCGTCCGTGCGGCTCGACATCGAGGCGGAGGTCGGCTTCGTGGTCGGGACGCCCTCGGAGCTGGGCCGGCCGGTCGGGCTCGGCGACTTCCGGGAGCACGTCTTCGGGCTGTGTCTGCTCAACGACTGGTCCGCGCGGGACATCCAGGCCTGGGAGTACGTCCCGCTCGGCCCGTTCCTCGGCAAGTCCTTCGCCACGTCGGTGTCGGCGTGGATCACCCCGCTGGACGCGCTGGAGGAGGCGCGGGTGGCGCCGCCGGAGCGGACCCACGAGCTGCTGCCGTATCTGGACGACACCGCGTCCGACGTGGAACCGGGCGGCTACGACCTGCGGATCTCCGTCGCGGTCAACGGCCACGTGGTGTCGGAGCCGCCGTTCTCCACCATGTACTGGACGGCGGCGCAGCAGTTGGCTCACATGACGGTGAACGGGGCCTCGCTCAGGACGGGTGACCTGTACGGCTCGGGAACGGTGAGCGGGCCCTCGGCGGGTGAGCGGGGTTCGCTGCTGGAGCTGACCTGGAACGGACGGGACGCGCTCGAACTCCCCGACGGGAAGCGGACGTTCCTGGAGGACGGGGACGTGGTGACGCTGTCGGCGTGGGCTCCCGGCCCGGGCGGGGTCCGGGTGGGCCTGGGGGAAGTGGCGGGGCGGGTGGTGCCGGGGGAGGTGTGAGGCGTCCGGTGCTGCTCGAGTCCTGCCGCAGGGCGTCCGCTCACGGCATACTGGCGGCGGGCGGCATACGTGGGACGACGTACCGACCGCCCCGCAGCACCTCACCACCCTGCCCCACCTTCCCTGTCTCCGATCAGGAAGCGGAGCCCGTGGCATGACTCTCTGCCTGCTCCTGCTGAGCACCGTCGCCGTAGCGGCCGCCGTGCCGGTGCCGCGTGCGCTCACCCGGTCCGCGTGGCCCGAACGGGAACCGGTGGTCGGGCTGTGGGTGTGGCAGTGCCTGGTCGCCACGGTGCTGCTGTGCTGTCTGACGGCGCTGGTGCTGGGGGCGGCGGCGGTCTTCCACACGGTCCGCGACCATGTGTTCGCGCCGGCGCCGCCGGCCGTGACCGCGGCGTACGACCTCTCGGCGGCGCCGGTCTGGGCGGTCGCCCTGACCCTGCTGCTGGCGGGCGGGGCCGCGTGGACCACGGCGATGCTGGCCCGTGAACTGGTCGAGGCCCGTCGGCGCCAGGGGCTCGCCCGTGAGCATCTGCGGGAGCGGGCGCCGGATCTGCCGGCCGGGCTGGGTGCTGTCGCACGCGGTCCGCTGCTGGTGCTGGAGGACGAGTATCCGGACGCCTGGTGGATGCCGGGGAATCCACCGCAGCTGATCGTGACGACCGGTGCGCTGCACCGGCTGACCGATCACCAGCTGGACGCCGTCCTCACCCACGAGCGCGGGCATGCGCGGGCCCGCCACGACTGGCTGCTCCACCTGTCGACCGCGCTGGCCACGGGATTTCCCCGGGTGCCGCTCTTCGCCCACTTCTGCGACCAGACGCACCGCTTGGTGGAACTGGCGGCGGACGACACGGCGTCGCGGCGGTGCGGTCACTTGACGACGGCGTTGGCACTGATCGAGTTGAACCAGCATCGGGGGGTGCTGTCGTGCGCCTCCAGTCATCGGTTGCTGGGTGAGCGGGTGGACCGGTTGCTGGAGCCGCCGCCGCGGTTGCTGCGCCGGCAGCGGGCGCTCACGTCCGCGACGGCGGCGCTGGTGCCGTTGCTGCCACTTCTGATCGTTTTCGGGCCGGGGCTGTCGGCGCTGGTGTAGAGGGGTCAAGTGCAGAGGGGTCAGGTGCAGAGGGGTCAGGTGCAGAGGAGTCGGGTGTAGAGCGGTCAGGTGGCACATCTGACCCCCACAGCGATGGAAACCGCAGGTCAGCCACCAATCCGTCACGCCGTCAGGTGGCGCAACAATCCGGCAACACTGCTTTTCCTACCGGCTCGGTATGGTTCCAGCCATGCCATCCACCGACCGCATCCGGGACCACGTCGGCCAGGGCGCGACCACCGTCGCCGCCCGCGCCCGGCGCCGGCTGCGTGCGGACCAGGCGCGACAGCTCGCCGACCTCCTTCGCCACCAGCTCCTGACCGGCGGCTTCGAGAGCGGCACCCTCCCCCACGAGACGACCCTCGCCGCCGACTACGGCGCCTCCCGCAACACGGTCCGCCAAGCCCTGGACCTGCTTCGCGCGGAAGGCCTGGTCGAACGCCTCCCCGGCGTCGGCACCGTGGTCGTCGGCCAGAAATACCCCCACGGCCTGGACCGTCTGATGGGCCTCGCGGAAACCCTGCGCGAACACGGCACGGTCACCAACGAGGTCCGCACCATGGGCCCCGCCCCCGCTCCGCACCCGGTGGCCCAGCGCCTCCAGGTCGATCCCGGCACCGACGTCCTCTACATAGAACGTCTGCGCCGCCTGAACGGCCTCCCCCTCTCCCTCGACCTCACCTACATCCCCCTCGACCTCGGCACCGCCCTGCTCGGCGCCGACCTGGAGAACACCGACGTCTTCCGCCTCCTGGAGACGATCACCGGCCAGGGCCTCGGCCATGCCGAGATCACCCTGGAGGCGGTGAACGCGGACGCCCACTCCGCCGCCGTACTGGAAGCCCCGCGCGGCGCGGCCGTCCTGATGCTGGAACGCCTCACCCACCTCGCCGACGGCCGCCCCGTCGACCTGGAGTTCATCCGCTTCCGCGGCGACCGCATCACGATGAGCGGTCTGCTGCACCGCTCCCTCTGACCTCTTTCCGAGCCGTTTCCTGGAGACAGCCATGCCCTTGGCGCCCCAGCGGGCCGATGTGCCCGTGACCATCGACGAGTCGAAGTGCATCGACGGCTGCACGCTCTGCGTGGACATGTGCCCGCTGGACTCCCTGGCCATCGACACCAGCAGCGGCAAGGCCTACATGCACGTCGACGAGTGCTGGTACTGCGGCCCGTGCGCGGCCCGCTGTCCCACCGGAGCCGTCACGGTCAACATGCCCTATCTGCTCCGGTGAGAGGCCCAGAAATCCCATGAAACACACAGCGGTTGTCGCCACGGTCCTGTTGTTGGCGCCCCTGACGGCCTGCGGTGGCAACGCGGCGGCCGGAGACGACGGCTCCACGGTCACCGTCACCGTCGGCTACCAGTCCAAGACCATCAACACGGTCACGGCCGGAACGCTGCTTCGCTCGCTCGGCTACTTCGAGAAGCAGCTCAACTCCCTCCACGACGGCCACACCTACAAGGTCGACTGGCAGGACTACGCCACCGGCGCCCCCATCACCGCCCAGATGACGGCCGGGAAGATCGACATCGGCTCGATGGGCGACTTCCCGCTCCTCATCAACGCGGCCCGCGGCAAGCAGCTCGGCAAGCCCACCCGCCTGGTCTCGGTCACCGGCTACAACCTGCGCGGCGGTCTCAACACGATCGTCACCTCTCCGAACTCGGAACTGGCTTCCCTCGGCGACCTGAAGGGCAAGAAGGTCTCCACGAGCGTCGGCTCCGCCGCCGACGGCACCCTCGTACGGGCCCTCCAGCGCGCCGGCATCGACCCCGACAAGGGCATCGAGAAGCTCAACCAGCAGCCCGCGGTGGGTGCTTCGGCCCTGTCGGCGGGCAGCACGGACGCCCTGTCGCAGTTCGTCGCCTGGCCCGGTCTGCTCGCCTACCAGGGCAAGGCGAAGGCTCTCTACGACGGTGCCGAGCTCGACCTCCCCACCTTCCACGGCGTCACCGCCCGCGAGGACTTCGCGAAGCAGCGGCCGACGGTCCTGGAGGCGTTCCTGAAAGCCCAGGCCGAGGCCACCGACTACCTCAACGCCCACCCGGTCGGCGCCGCCGAGTCGGTCGCCAGGTCCACCGGCCTGCCCGCCGAGGTCGTCTACCTCTACAACGGCGCCCACGGCATCTCCACCTTCGACCCGGCGATCAAGCCCCAGCTGGTCTCCGCCCTCAAGGAGGACGTCTCGGTCCTGAAGGCGGCCAAGCTGACCGGTGACGTGGACGTGGACTCCTTCGTCGACGACCAGTACGTCAAGAAGGCCCTCGGGTCCGACTACGCGGATCGCCTAGCCCTGAAGCCGGCCGCTTCCGCGAGCGAGGTCTGGCCCAAGGGCGCGTCCAGGACGCAGAGCTTCAAGACGCCCGCCGAACTCCTCGCCTACGTCTCCGCGCACCAGGACGACATCCGCGCCGCCTACGTCCCCGACGCCACCACCGGCACCCTCTGGTTCGCCGACAAGGCGGTCTGGGTGACCGACGGCGACCAGCTGCTGCCCTTCGTCGCCCCGGAGACCGCGCGGGCCTACGTCTCCGCGCACGGCGGCGCCCGTGTCGTCACGTACGCCGAGGCGCTGGAGCAGGCGTCGTGAGCGGGAAGGAGCGCGCGAGCCGGGGCCGGGGGGTGCCCCGGCTCGGCCGGTACGCGCTGCGGGCGGCCTCGCTCGCGGTCGCCCTCGGCGTGTGGCAGCTGCTGACCAGTCTCGACATCGACCTGTGGCTGCGCTTCTCGCAGTTCCCCACGGTCGCCGACGTGGCCCGCACCTTCGCCGCCCGGTTGTCCGGCTCGGACTACTGGACGGACCTCACCGACAGCCTCACCCGCATCCTCACCGGTTTCCTGCTGGCCGCGGTGCTCGGTGTGGCGGCGGGCGTGCTCGTGGCGCGCTCCCGCCTCGCCGAGGACCTGCTCGGCCCGGTCCTGGAGGTCGTCCGCCCGATCCCGGCGATCGCCCTGGTCCCCGTCGCGATCCTGCTGTTCCCCTCCAACGAACAGGGCATCGTCTTCATCACCTTCATGGCCGCCTTCTTCCCCGTCCTGGTCTCCACCCGCCACGCGGTCCGCGCGCTGACCCCCCTGTGGGAGGAGGCGGTGCTGACCATGGGCGGCGGCCGGTGGCGGATCCTCGCCTCGGTCGTCCTGCCGGGCGCTCTGCCGGGCATCTTCGGCGGTCTGTCCGTCGGCATCGGTGTGTCGTGGATCTGTGTGATCTCCGCCGAGATGATCTCCGGCCAGTACGGCGTCGGCTACCGCACCTGGCAGGACTACACCGTCGTCAACTACGCGGGCGTCTTCGTCGGCATGGTCACCATCGGCGTCCTCGGCTGGCTCACCTCCACGGCCGTGGAACTCCTGGGGCGCCGCCTGACGCGATGGCTGCCGAGGACGTCGTACGTCGCCGCCGGCCGGACTCCGCGACGGGTGGACCGTGCCGCGGCCGCCGTGCCCGCGAGCCCCACGACTCAGGAGGGCGTGCCCCATGACCAGCTCGTCTGACCTCCGTTCACCCGCCCGCACCGGCGCGGCACTGGCGTTGCGCGGCGCCGCCCTCGGGCGGCCCGACGTGCCCGTGCTCGACGGAGTGGACCTCGTGGTGGCTCCGGGCGAGATCCTGACCCTCGTCGGGCCCTCCGGCTGCGGCAAGTCGACGCTGTTGCGCACGCTGGCCGGACTGTTGTCGCCGCTCGCCGGAGAGGTCAGCCAGGACGGGCGCCCGCTGACGGGCCCCGCCGCCGACCGCGCCCTGATCTTCCAGGAGGACGCCCTCCTGCCCTGGCGCACCCTGCGCGCGAACGTCGAACTGCCGCTCGCCATCAAGGGGTTGCCGCGTGCGGAGCGCAGGAGGCAGGCGGAGGGGTGGCTGGAGCGCGTCGGACTCGCTGACCACGCCAGGCAGTTGCCGCACCGCGTCTCCGGCGGACAGCGCCAGCGCGCCCAGCTGGCCCGCGCCCTCGCGGGAACGCCGCGCGCCGTCCTCATGGACGAACCCTTCGGCGCCCTGGACGCCCAGACCCGCGCCGGAATGCAGGACCTCCTCGTCGAGGTGCTGCGGGGCACCGGGGCCACCGTCGTCTTCGTCACCCACGACGTGGACGAGGCCCTCTTCCTGGGCGACCGGGTCGCACTCATCGGCTCCGGCCGTCTGATCGCCGTACGCGACGTCCCCCGCCCACGTGACCGCACGGCGCATGACGACCAGGCGCGCCTGGCGCTGCGGCGCGACGTCCTGTCCTCGCTCGGTACCTGAAAGGCCCCCCGGTGACCACCTCCGTGAACCCGCCCCTGGAGATCCCCGCGCTCACCGACGCCGAGGAACTCACCTGCGACGTCCTTGTCATCGGCGGCGGCACCGCCGGCACCATGGCGGCCCTGACCGCCGCCGAGCACGGCGCGGACGTCATCCTGCTGGAGAAGGCCCACGTCCGGCACTCCGGCGCCCTCGCCATGGGCATGGACGGCGTCAACAACGCGGTCATCCCCGGCCGCGCCGAACCGGACGACTACGTCGCCGAGATCACCCGCGCCAACGACGGCATCGTCGACCAGTCCACCGTCCGCCAGACCGCCACCCGCGGCTTCGGGATGGTGCAGCGCTTGGAGTCGTACGGCGTGAAGTTCGAGAAGGACGAGCACGGCGACTACGCGGTCCGCCAGGTCCATCGCTCCGGTTCGTACGTGCTGCCGATGCCGGAGGGCAAGGACGTCAAGAAGGTCCTGTACCGGCAGCTGCGGCGGCGCGAGATGCGGGAGCGGATCCGCATCGAGAACCGGGTGATGCCGGTGCGGGTGCTGACCGCTCTCGAGGACGGGCGTGCGGTGGGCGCGGTCGGCTTCAACACGCGTACGGGCGCGTTCGTCACGGTCCGCGCCGGCGCGGTGATCCTGGCGACCGGCGCCTGCGGCCGCCTGGGCCTGCCCGCCTCCGGCTACCTGTACGGCACCTACGAGAACCCGACCAACGCGGGCGACGGCTACGCCATGGCCTACCACGCGGGCGCCGAGCTCACCGGCATCGAGTGCTTCCAGATCAACCCGCTGATCAAGGACTACAACGGACCCGCCTGCGCGTACGTCGCCAACCCCTTCGGCGGCTACCAGGTCAACCGGCACGGCGAGCGCTTCGTCGACTCCGACTACTGGTCCGGCCAGATGATGGCCGAGTTCGCGGCGGAGGTCGCGTCCGACCGGGGGCCGGTGTACCTGAAGCTGAGCCACCTCCCCGAGGAGTCGATCTCGTCCCTGGAGTCGATCCTGCACTCCACGGAACGGCCCACGCGAGGCACGTTCCACGAGGGCCGCGGTCACGACTACCGCACCCACGACATCGAGATGCACATCTCCGAGATCGGCCTGTGCGGCGGCCATTCGGCCTCCGGCGTCCGCGTCGACGACCACGCCCGTACGACCGTCCCCCGCCTCTACGCCGCCGGCGACCTGGCCTGCGTCCCGCACAACTACATGATCGGCGCGTTCGTCTTCGGTGACCTGGCGGGCGCGGACGCCTCCCAGTATGCGCCGTACGAAGGGGAGTTGCCGCTCGACCAGCTCCGCGAGGCCCACGAACTGATCTACCGCCCGCTGCGCAACCCGGACGGCCCGCCGCAACCCCAGGTCGAGTACAAGCTCCGCCGCTTCGTGAACGACTACGTGGCCCCGCCGAAGTCGGGGGCGCGGCTGTCGCTGGCCCTGGAGTCCTTCGAACGGATGCGCGCCGACATCGCCTCGATGGGCGCCCGCACCGCGCACGAGCTGATGCGCTGCGCCGAGGTTTCCTTCATCCGCGACTGCGCCGAGATGGCCGCGCGCGCCTCCCTCGCCCGCACGGAGTCCCGCTGGGGCCTCTACCACGACCGTCTCGACCACCCCCATCGCGACGACGCCTCTTGGTTCCACCACCTCGACCTGCACAAGTCCCCCTCCGGTGCGATGGAGTTCACGGCCCGTCCTGTGGCTCCCTATCTGGTCCCGATCGACGAGTTCACCCCTGTCGGTGGCGCCTCCCGGCACCTCGGCGAGGTCCACGCCGAGGTGGTGGCGACGGCCGGGGCGCGGGAGGTGGCCCCGGTCGCCGTCGGACAGTTCGGTGCCACGAGCGACACGTCCACCGACCGCCGCGGTGCCGACACCGTGGCGGACGCCCCGGCCTCACCCGCCCCGGTCTCTTCCGCCCCGGTCTCACCCCGTCTGCTCGAACTCCTCGCTCTCGCCGAGCAGGAACCCGAACTCGCCGTCGTCCGTCCCTACTTGTCCGACCCCGAGCCCGCTGTGCGCCGTACGGCCGTCACCGTCCTGACGGAGACCGCGCCACCGGGGACCGGACCGGTCCTCGCCAAGGCCCTCACCGACCACGACCAGGGCGTCCGCGCCGCCGCGGCCGCGTCCCTGCGCGAACTCGTCGAGACTCTCCCACCCGAGCCCGCCCTCCGCGAGGGTCTCGCCGCTGCCCTGGACGAAGCCGACCCGGTCGTCCGGGCCGCCGCCCTGGACGTCCTGCGTGCCCTGCGCCTCGGCGACACGGAACTGTTCGCCGGGGCCCTCACCGACTCGGACATCGCCGTACGCATCGAGGCCGTCCGCGCCCTCGTCTCGGTGGACGCCGCCGTGGAACTCGCCCGCGCGGCGACCGCCGACCCCTCTCGCGAGGTCCGCGTGACGATCGCCAAGGCACTGGCCACGGTGTCGGCGGAACGCCCGCTCGGCGTCGTCCTCGACGCCTTGACCCGTCTCACCGAGGACACCGACGCCCTGGTACGGGGAGCCGCTTACGGAGCGCTGGGCACCACCGGCTGCCCCCCGCCCCTCGCCACCCGCGCCGTCTCCGCCCTGTCGGCCGCCGCCTGGCAGGTCCGGTCGGGTGCCGCGACGGCGCTGTCCGCCGCCGATTCCGACGTGGCCGTCCCCGCCCTCGCCAAGGCCCTCGCCGACCCGAACGCCGACGTCCGCAAGGCCGCCGTCCTCGCCCTGACCCGGCACACGAGCACCGACGACGCCCGCGCGGCCCTGGCCACGGCGACGACGGACTCGGACGCGGACGTCAGGGCGTATGCGGCGCGGGCCTTGTGACGTGACGTAAGGCCCCGCGACACAGCCGTCTCCCCCCACGCCGGCGCCCGGTGGCGGCTATATCCAGTCGTCCTCGGGCGCCGGCTCCGCGTCCATCTCGGGCCAGTGGTCCGCGCCGGGATCCGCGTCACCGGCCTGGTCCGGTGTGTTGGCGGCCGCACCGCCGTCGGCCAGCCCGGCGAGCACCTCGATCACACCCTCCCCGTACGTCATGAGCTTCTTCTCACCGACCCCGCCGACGCTTCCGAGCTGCGTCACCGACGTGGGCCACACCGTGACGATCTCCCTGAGCGTGGCGTCGTGGAAGATGACGTACGCCGGGACGCCCTGCTCACGGGCCTGCTCGGCGCGCCAGGCCCGCAGTGCCTCGAACGCCGGCACCAGCGCCTCGGGCAGCTCGGCCACCACGGCCTTGGCCTTGCCCCGACCGGAAGGGGACGAGGAGGACGACTTGGCGCTCACCGGCTTCTTCGGTTCCTTCCGCAGCGGCACCTCCCGCTCCCGCCGCAGTACCGCACCGCTCGCCTCGGTCAGCACCAGCGTGCCGTAGTCCCCTTCGACCGCGAGCAGCCCCTGGGCCAGCAACTGCCTTACGACACCTCGCCATTCACCCTCGGAGAGCTCCTCGCCGATGCCGAACACCGACAGCTGGTCGTGGTCGAACTGGATGACCTTGCCGGTGCGCTTGCCGAGCAGGATGTCGACGATCTGCACCGCGCCGAACTTCTGCCCGCGCTCCCGCTGCAGCCGCACCACCGTCGAGAGCACCTTCTGGGCCGCGACCGTGCCGTCCCAGGTCTCCGGCGGTGTGAGGCAGGTGTCGCAGTTGCCGCAGCCCGTCGGCTCCGGTTCCTGGCCGAAGTAGTTCAGGAGCTGTCCGCGCCTGCACTGGGCGGTCTCGCACAGCGCGAGCATCGAGTCCAGGTGGGCGGCGGCCCGGCGCCGGAACGCCTCGTCGCCCTCGCTCGACTGGATCATCTTGCGCTGCTGTATGACGTCGTTGAGGCCGTAGGCCATCCAGGCCGTGGACGCCAGTCCGTCACGCCCCGCGCGGCCCGTCTCCTGGTAGTAGCCCTCGACCGACTTGGGCAGGTCGAGGTGGGCGACGAAGCGGACGTCCGGCTTGTCGATGCCCATGCCGAAGGCGATGGTCGCCACCACGACCAGGCCGTCCTCGCGCAGGAAGCGGGACTGGTGTGCGGCGCGGGTGCCCGCGTCCAGGCCCGCGTGATACGGGACCGCCTCGATGCCGTTGCGGGAGAGGAACTCGGCCGTGGCCTCCACCGACTTGCGGGAGAGGCAGTACACGATGCCCGCGTCGCCCGCGTGCTCCTCGCGCAGGAAGGCCAGCAACTGCTTCTTGGGGTCGGCCTTCGGCACGATCCGGTACTGGATGTTGGGCCGGTCGAAGCTCGCCTCGAAGTGCCGGGCCGTCGGCATGTTCAGCCGCTGGGTGATCTCTTGGTGCGTGGCACGCGTGGCCGTCGCGGTGAGCGCGATCCGCGGGACGTCGGGCCAGCGCTGGCCGAGCACCGACAGCGTCAGATAGTCGGGACGGAAGTCGTGGCCCCACTGCGAGACGCAGTGCGCCTCGTCGATGGCGAAGACGGCGATCTTGCCGCGGGAGAGCAGGTCCTGGGTGGCGTCCAGCTTCAGCCGCTCCGGCGCGAGGTAGAGCAGGTCCAGCTCTCCGGCCAGGAACTCTGCCTCCACCACGCGGCGCTCGTCGAAGTCCTGCGTGGAGTTCATGAACCCGGCGCGCACGCCGAGCGCCCTGAGCGCGTTCACCTGGTCCTGCATCAGCGCGATGAGCGGTGAGACGACGATGCCCGTGCCGGGTCTGACCAGTGACGGAATCTGGTAGCACAGCGACTTGCCGCCGCCGGTCGGCATGAGCACGACGGCGTCGCCGCCGGCCACCACATGCTCGATGATCTCTTCCTGCTCGCCGCGGAAGGCGTCGTATCCGAAGACCCGGTGCAGCGTGGCGAGTGCCTCGCTGTCGCTCGCGTCCGGTGTCCCGGTGATCCCTGGCATCTCGCTGATACCGCCCATCCCGCCCATAGTCCCGTCCCCCGTACGTCGTCCCTCGACCACTGCCTCCACGATAGGCGCCGGGACCGACAGCGTCGGAGTTATCCACAGGGCGGGCTGTGACGTTCCGTGGTCATTCGATGGCCGCCGTCACATGGCGCAAGCGTTCGAGGCGGGGACATGCTGCTGGGGCGGGCCGGGGAGAATTCGACCTCGTGCGGACCCCCTGGCGAGCAGTTATCAACCCCACGCACCCCGACGTGACGTGTCCGGCGACCCCGGCCCCCTGACCGTACGCAACGGGCCCCGGCTCCCTCGAAGGGAACCGGGGCCCGCCGTATGAACACGGTTCAGGCACCGCGGATCAGCGCACGAACACTCCCGCCTGGTTCGCCAGGTCCAGGAAGTACTGCGGCGCCACACCGAGCACCAGCGTGACCGCCACGCCGACCCCGATCGCCGTCATCGTCAGCGGTGACGGCACGGCGACCGTCGGCCCCTCCGGGCGCGGCTCGCTGAAGAACATCAGCACGATCACCCGGATGTAGAAGAACGCGGCGATGGCCGACGAGATCACACCGACCACGACGAGCGGCGCCGCGCCGCCTTCCGCCGCCGCCTTGAACACGGCGAACTTCCCGGCGAAGCCGGAGGTCAGCGGGATACCGGCGAAGGCCAGCAGGAACACCGCGAACACGGCGGCCACCAGCGGCGACCTGCGTCCGAGCCCGGCCCACTTGGACAGGTGCGTCGCCTCGCCGCCCGCGTCACGCACCAGCGTGACCACCGCGAACGCGCCGATCGTGACGAACGAGTAGGCCGCCAGGTAGAAGAGGACGGACGACACCCCGTCCGGCGTGGTCGCGATGACACCCGCGAGGATGAATCCCGCGTGCGCGATCGACGAGTACGCCAGCAGCCGCTTGATGTCGGTCTGCGTGATGGCGACGATCGCACCGCCGAGCATGGTGACGATCGCGACGGCCCACATGACCGGCCGCCAGTCCCAGCGCAGGCCCGGCAGGACGACGTACAACAGGCGCAGCAGCGCGCCGAACGCGGCCACCTTGGTCGCCGCCGCCATGAAGCCGGTGACCGGGGTCGGTGCACCCTGGTAGACGTCCGGCGTCCACATGTGGAACGGGACGGCGCCGACCTTGAACAGCAGGCCCATGACGATCATCGCGGCGCCGATCAGCAGCAGCGCGTCGTTGCCCATGGTGTCCACGAGCGCCGGGTCCACGGTGGTGATCGTGCCGTCGACGACCTTCGCGATGGTGCCGTACGACACCGAGCCCGCGTAGCCGTACAGCAGTGCGATGCCGAACAGGGTGAACGCGGAGGCGAACGAGCCCAGCAGGAAGTACTTGACCGCGGCCTCCTGCGACATGAGCCGCTTGCGGCGGGCCAGGGCGCACAGCAGGTACAGCGGGAGCGAGAAGACCTCCAGGGCCACGAACAGCGTCAGCAGGTCGTTGGCAGCCGGGAAGATCAGCATGCCGGCGACCGCGAAGAGCAGCAGAGGGAACACCTCGGTGGTGGTGAACCCGGCCTTCACGGCGGCCTTCTCACTGTCACTGCCCGGCACGGAGGCGGCCTGCGCGGCGAACGAGTCGACGCGGTTGCCGTGGGTCTCGGGGTCGAGCCGGCGCTCGGCGAAGGTGAACAGTCCGACGAGGCCTGCCAGCAGGATCGTCCCCTGGAGGAACAGGGCCGGTCCGTCGACGGCGATCGCGCCCATCGCCGCGATGCCCGCCTTGGTGGTGGCGTATCCGTCGGCGGCGAGGGCGACGACCGCCGCGAAGGCGGCACACAGCGCTACGACGGACACGAACAGCTGGGCGTAGTAACGGGACTTGCGCGGGACGAAGGCCTCGACCAGCACTCCGATGATCGCCGCGCCCAGGATGATCAGGGTGGGCGACAATTGCCCGTATTCGATCTTCGGCGCGTCGATCTTGGTGATCGGGTCGGCCGCGGTTGTCCACAGGCTGTGGACGGCTGTCGCAGTCACTTGGCCGCCTCCACCTCGGGCTTGGGGTCCTTCTTGTGTACGTCGGACATGGTCGACTTCACCGCCGGGTTCACGATGTCCGTGACGGGCTTCGGGTAGACGCCCAGGAAGATCAGCAGGACGACCAGCGGGGCGACGACCACGAGCTCACGCATGCGGAGGTCCGGCATCGCGGAGACCTCCGGCTTCACCGGGCCCGTCATCGTCCGCTGGTAGAGGACGAGGGTGTAGAGCGCGGCGAGCACGATGCCGAACGTCGCGATGATGCCGATCGCCGGGTAGCGCGCGAACGTGCCGACCAGGACCAGGAACTCACTCACGAAGGGCGCGAGCCCCGGCAGCGAGAGGGTCGCCAGGCCGCCGATCAGGAAGGTGCCGGCGAGCACCGGGGCGACCTTCTGGACACCGCCGTAGTCAGCGATGAGCCGCGAGCCGCGCCGCGAGATCAGGAACCCGGCCACCAGCATCAGCGCGGCCGTCGAGATCCCGTGGTTGACCATGTAGAGCGTCGCGCCGGACTGGCCCTGGCTGGTCATCGCGAAGATGCCCATGATGATGAAGCCGAAGTGCGAGATCGACGCGTAGGCCACCAGCCGCTTGATGTCCCGCTGGCCGACCGCGAGCAGCGCCCCGTAGATGATGCTGATCACCGCCAGGACCAGGATCGCGGGCGTCGCCCACTTGCTGGCCTCCGGGAAGAGCTGGAGGCAGAAGCGGAGCATCGCGAAGGTGCCCACCTTGTCGACGACCGCCGTGATGAGCACGGCCACCGGGGCGGTGGCCTCCCCCATCGCGTTGGGCAGCCAGGTGTGCAGCGGCCACAGAGGCGCCTTCACCGCGAAGGCGAAGAAGAACCCGAGGAACAGCCAGCGTTCGGTGTTCGTCGCCATGTCGAGCGAGCCGTTGGCCCGCGCCTCGGCGATCTCCTGGAGGCTGAAGTTCCCGGCGACCACGTAGAGGCCGATCACCGCGGCCAGCATGATCAGGCCGCCGACCAGGTTGTAGAGGAGGAACTTCACGGCGGCGTACGAGCGTTGGGCCGCCGCCTTCTCGTCGGAGCCCGCGTGGGCACGGTCCCCGAAGCCGCCGATGAGGAAGTACATCGGGATGAGCATGGCTTCGAAGAAGATGTAGAAGAGGAAGACGTCGGTGGCCTCGAAGGAGATGATCACCATCGCCTCGACGGCCAGGATCAGGGCGAAGAAGCCCTGCGTCGGCCGCCACCGCCTGCTTCCGGTCTCCAGCGGGTCGGCGTCGTGCCAGCCCGCCAGGATGATGAACGGGATCAGCAGCGCGGTCAGCGCGAGAAGCGCCACTCCGATGCCGTCCACGCCCAGTTCGTACCGGACCCCGAAGTCCGCGATCCAGGCGTGCGATTCGGTGAGCTGGTAGCGGGCGCCGTCCGGGTCGAAGCGGACCAGGACGGCGATCGCGAGGGCGAGTGTGGCGAGGGAGACGAGCAGCGCCAGCCACTTGGCCGCGGTGCGTCGCGCGGCCGGCACGGCGGCCGTGGCGATCGCGCCGATCGCCGGGAGCGCCGCCGTCGCTGTCAGCAGAGGAAAGGACATCGGTATCAGACCGCCCTCATCAGCAGGGTCGCGGCGACGAGGATCGCCGCGCCGCCGAACATCGAGACCGCGTACGACCGCGCGTAGCCGTTCTGCAGCTTGCGCATCCGCCCGGAGAGGCCGCCGACCGAGGCCGCCGTGCCGTTGACCACGCCGTCGACCAGCGTGTGGTCGACGTAGACCAGGGAGCGCGTGAGGTGCTCTCCGCCGCGGACCAGGACGACGTGGTTGAAGTCGTCCTGGAGCAGGTCGCGCCGGGCGGCCCGGGTGAGCAGCGACCCGCGCGGGGCGACGACCGGGACCGGGCGGCGGCCGTACTGGAGCCAGGCGATCGCGACGCCGATGACCATCACGGTCACCGTGGCCGCCGTGACCGTGGTCGCGCTGATCGGCGCGTCTCCGTGGTCGTGCCCGGTGATGGGCTCCAGCCAGTGCAGGAAGCGATCGCCGACGCTGAACAGTCCGCCTGCGAAGACCGATCCGAAGGCCAGCACGATCATCGGGATCGTCATGGACTTGGGGGACTCGTGCGGGTGGGGCTCGGCGTGCTCGCCGTGGTGCTCGGCGGCGGGCTCGGCGCTCGGGGCCTCTGGGGAGCGGGTGGGCTGGTTCTTCCAGCGCTCCTCGCCGAAGAACGTCATCAGCATCACGCGCGTCATGTAGAAGGCGGTGATGGCCGCGCCCAGCAGGGCCGCGCCGCCGAGGATCCAGCCCTCGGTGCCGCCCTTGGCGAAGGCCGCCTCGATGATCTTGTCCTTCGAGAAGAAGCCGGACAGGCCCGGGAAGCCGATGATGGCGAGGTAGCCGAGGCCGAAGGTGACGAAGGTGACCGGCATGTACTTGCGCAGGCCGCCGTACTTCCTCATGTCGACCTCGTCGTTCATGCCGTGCATGACCGAACCGGCCCCGAGGAAGAGCCCGGCCTTGAAGAAGCCGTGCGTCACGAGGTGCATGATCGCGAAGACGTAGCCGATGGGGCCGAGGCCCGCGGCGAGGACCATGTAGCCGATCTGCGACATGGTCGAGCCGGCCAGCGCCTTCTTGATGTCGTCCTTCGCGCAACCGACGATCGCACCGAACAGAAGCGTGACGGCACCGACGACGGTGACGACGAGCTGGGCGTCCGGAGCGAGGTTGAAGATGTTGGCGGAGCGGACGATCAGATAGACGCCCGCGGTCACCATGGTCGCCGCGTGGATGAGGGCCGAGACCGGGGTCGGGCCCTCCATCGCGTCCCCGAGCCAGGACTGCAGCGGCACCTGGGCGGACTTCCCGCAGGCGGCCAGCAGCAGCATCAGGGCGATGCCGGTGAGCGTGGCCTCGGAGGCGCCCTCGACGAGTCCGGGCTTCTCGTGGCTGCCGAGGACAGGGCCGAAGGCGAAGGTGCCGAACGTCGTGAACATCAGCATGATCGCGATCGACAGGCCCATGTCGCCGACGCGGTTGACCAGGAAGGCCTTCTTCGCCGCGGTGGCCGCGCTGGGCTTGTGCTGCCAGAAGCCGATCAGCAGGTAGGAGGCGAGACCGACGCCCTCCCAGCCGACGTACAGCAGCAGGTAGTTGTCAGCGAGGACGAGCAGCAGCATCGCCGCGAGGAACAGGTTCAGATAGCCGAAGAAGCGGCGGCGGCGCTCGTCGTGCTCCATGTACCCGATCGAGTACAGGTGGATCAGCGAGCCGACGCCGGTGATCAGCAGGACGAACGTCATGGACAGCTGGTCGAGGCGGAAGGTGACGTCCGCCTGGAAGCCCTCGACCGGGATCCAGGTCCACAGGTGCTGGATGAGCGTGCGGTCCTCGGCGTTCTTGCCGAGCAGGTCGGCGAAGAGGATGGCGCCGAACACGAAGGAAGCGGCGGCGAGGATCGTGCCGATCCAGTGGCCGACGGCGTCCAGCCGCCGGCCGCCGGTCAGCAGGACCGCCGCTCCGAGCAGAGGCGCCGCGATGAGCAGCGCGATCAGGTTCTCCACGATTCAGCGACCCCTTTACAGCTTCATCAGGCTGGCGTCGTCGACCGAGGCCGAGTGGCGGGAACGGAACAGCGACACGATGATCGCGAGCCCGACCACGACCTCCGCGGCGGCGACGACCATCGTGAAGAAGGCGATGATCTGGCCGTCGAGATTGCCGTGCATCCGGGAGAAGGCGACGAACGCGAGGTTGCAGGCGTTGAGCATGAGCTCGATGCACATGAACACGACGATGGCGTTGCGCCTGATCAGCACGCCGGTGGCGCCGATCGTGAACAACAGGGCGGCGAGGTAGAGATAGTTGACCGGGTTCACTTCGACGCCTCCCTCTTGAAGATGGCCGGTTCGATCTCGGTCCGCTCCAGGCGCTCCTCCGCGCGCTGCTCCAACGCCTTGAGGTCGTTGAGCGCTTCGGCGGACACGTCACGGATCTGACCGCGCTGGCGCAGCGTCTTGCTGACCGTGAGCTCGGAGGGGGTGCCGTCGGGCAGCAGGCCCGCGATGTCCACCGCGTTGTGCCGGGCGTAGACGCCGGGGGCGGGCAGCGGCGGGACGTGCTTGCCCTCGCGGACACGCTTCTCGGCCATCTCACGCTGGGTCAGGGCGCGCTCGGTGCGCTCGCGGTGGGTGAGCACCATGGCGCCGACTGCGGCCGTGATCAGCAGAGCGCCGGTGATTTCGAAGGCGAAGACGTACTTGGTGAAGATGAGGGTGGCGAGGCCCTCGACATTGCCGCCGGAGTTGGCCTGGGTGAGGCCGTTGAACTCCTTGAGGGAGGCGTTGCCGATGCCCGCGAACAGCAGGATGCCGAAGCCGAGCCCGCAGATCAGGGCCAGCCAGCGCTGGCCCTTGATGGTCTCCGTGAGGGAGTCCGCCGCGGTCACGCCGACGAGCATCACCACGAACAGGAACAGCATCATGATCGCGCCGGTGTAGACGACGATCTGGACGACGCCGAGGAAGTAGGCGCCGTTGGCGAGGTAGAACACCGCCAGGATGATCATGGTGCCGGCGAGACAGAGCGCACTGTGCACGGCCTTCTTCATGAAGACGGTACACAGGGCGCCGATCACGGCGACGGTGCCGAGGACCCAGAACTGGAAGGCCTCGCCGGTGGAGGTGCCGGCGGACAGAGTGGCTGTGGCGGCGAGCTGAAGGGGTGCGGTCATCGCCCGATCACCTTCTCCGACGCCGGTTCGTCCTCACCGAAGGTGGAGTCGGCCTCCTGGACCACCTCGCCCTTGGAGACGGCGACCTGGGGCACGGTGCCGGGCGCGGCCTCGGTGACCAGGCCGCGGTAGTAGTCCTGCTCGTCCATGCCGGGGTAGATGGCGTGGGGCGATTCGACCATGCCCTCTTCGAGGCCGGCGAGCAGCTGGTCCTTGGTGAAGATGAGGTTGGCGCGACTGCTGTCGGCCAGCTCGAACTCGTTGGTCATGGTCAGCGCGCGCGTGGGGCACGCCTCGATGCACAGGCCGCACAGGATGCAACGGGCGTAGTTGATCTGGTAGACGCGGCCGTACCGCTCGCCCGGCGAGTAGCGCTCCTCGTCGGTGTTGTCCGCGCCCTCCACATAGATGGCGTCGGCGGGGCAGGCCCAGGCGCACAGCTCGCAGCCGACGCACTTCTCCAGGCCGTCCGGATGGCGGTTGAGCTGGTGCCGTCCGTGGAACCGCGGAGCGGTGGTCTTCTTCTGCTCCGGGTACTGCTCGGTCAGCCGCTTCTTGAACATGGCCTTGAAGGTCACGCCGAAGCCGGCGACCGGGTTCATGAAGCCGGGCTTCGTCGGCCCGGCCTCCTTGGGTTCCTCAGCCATCGGACGCCTCCTTTCCATCCAGAGATCCATCACTCTGAGTATCGGGCCCGCCACTGACAATGAGCTCCCGCTCCTGGCGCGAGGGGCGCCGCGGTACCGGCGGCAACTCCTGTCCGGGCAGCGGCGGGACGGGGAATCCGCCCGCCATCGGGTCGAATCCGGCCGGCTCTTCGGCGGGCTGCGCTGCCGCCTTCGACTTCTCGCGGAACATGTCGGCGACGAAGGAGAGCAGCAGCAGGACCAGGACTCCGCCGACCACGTAGAGGGCGATGTCGGCGAAGTCGTAGTTCTCGTTGCGCAGGGTCCGCACGGTCGCGACGAGCATCAGCCACACCACGGAGACCGGGATGAGGACCTTCCAGCCGAGCTTCATCAGCTGGTCGTAGCGGACCCGCGGGAGCGTGCCGCGCAGCCAGATGAAGAAGAACAGCAGCAGCTGCACCTTGATCACGAACCAGAGGAGCGGCCACCAGCCGTGGTTCGCGCCCTCCCAGAAGGTGCTGATGGGCCAGGGAGCCCGCCAGCCGCCGAGGAAGAGCGTGGTCGTCACGGCCGAGACCGTCACCATGTTCACGTACTCGGCGAGCATGAACATCGCGAACTTGATCGACGAGTACTCGGTGTTGAAGCCGCCGACCAGGTCGCCCTCGGACTCCGGCATGTCGAAGGGGGCGCGGTTGGTCTCGCCGACCATCGTGATGACGTAGATGATGAACGAGACCGGCAGCAGGACGATGTACCAGCGGTCCTGCTGGGCCTCGACGATCGCCGAGGTGGACATCGACCCCGAGTACAGGAACACCGAGGCGAAGGCGGCACCCATGGCGATCTCGTACGAGATCATCTGCGCGCAGGAGCGCAGACCGCCGAGCAGCGGATACGTCGACCCGGAGCTCCAGCCCGCCAGGACGATGCCGTAGATGCCGACCGAGGCGACCGCGAGGATGTAGAGCATCGCGATCGGCAGGTCGGTGAGCTGCATCGCCGTACGGTGCCCGAAGATCGAGATCTCGTTGCCGGACGGGCCGAAGGGGATCACCGCGATCGCCATGAAGGCCGGGATGGCCGCGACGATCGGCGCGAGGACGTAGACCACCTTGTCCGCGCGCTTGACGATGACGTCTTCCTTCAGCATCAGCTTGATGCCGTCGGCGAGCGACTGGAGCATGCCCCAGGGGCCGTGCCGGTTGGGGCCGATGCGCAGCTGCATCCAGGCGACGACCTTGCGCTCCCACACGATGGAGAACAGCACGGTCACCATCAGGAAGGCGAAGCAGAAGACGGCCTTGATGACGACGAGCCACCAGGGGTCGGTGCCGAACATCGAGAGGTCTTCCGCAGCGAGGTACGGGCTCATGCCTCCACCTCCTTGGGGGCTTCGGTGGCGAGCGTGGCCGGGCCGATCCGGACGAGGGAGCCGGGCAGCACCCCGGCGTCGGAGGCGACGCCGCCGCCGGTGGAGTTCAGCGGGAGCCAGACCACGCGGTCGGGCATCTCGGTGATCTGCAGCGGCAGTTCGACGACTCCGGTCCTGCCGGTCACGGCGAGGAGGTCGCCTTCCTTGACGCCCACCTCGGCGGCTGTCGCGGCCGACACACGCGCGCGTGCCGCGTGCCAGGTCCCGGCGAGCGCCTCGTCGCCCTGCTGGAGGAGACCCTGGTCGAGCAACAGCCGATGCCCGGCCAGTACGGCCTCTCCGGCGGCAGGCCGCGGCAACTGGGCCCCGGTCTCCAGCGGTTCCGTGCCGTACGGTCCGGTCCAGGGACCGAGCCGGTCGATCTCCGCGCGCGTGGTGCGCAGATCGGGCAGGCCCAGGTGTACGTCCATGGCGTCGGCCAGCATCTGGAGGGCCCGTGCGTCGGTGGGTGCGAGGCTGCGGGTCATCTGGTCGGGCTTGAGCGCGGCCTCGAAGAAGCGCACCCTGCCCTCCCAGTTGAGGAAGGTGCCGGCCTTCTCGGCGACCGCGGCCACCGGCAGGACAACGTCCGCGAGCGCGGTGACCTCACCGGGCCGCAGTTCCAGCGACACCACGAACCCGACCTCCTGGAGCGCTTCACGCGCGCGTGCCGGATCGGGCAGGTCCGCGATCTCGACGCCCGCGACCACCAGGGCCTGGAGCTCGCCGGATGCGGCGGCCTCGATGATCTGACCGGTGTCCCGCCCGTAGCGGTGCGGGAGTTCGGCCACACCCCAGACCGAGGCGACCTCCTCACGCGCCCGCGGGTCGGTGGCCGGACGGCCGCCCGGCAGGAGCGACGGCAGCGCGCCCGCCTCGAGGGCACCGCGCTCTCCGGCCCGCCGCGGGATCCACACCAGCTGCGCGCCGGTCGCGGAGGCGGCCCGCACGGCGGCGGTCAGTCCGCCCTTCGCCGCGGCAAGCCGTTCGCCGACGACGATCACCGCGCCCGCGGTGCGCAGCGCCTCGGCGGCCCTGCTGCCGTCGCCCTCCAGTCCGACTTCGCCGGCCAGCGCGTCCAGCCACTCCGTCTCGGTGCCGGGAGCGGCGGGCAGCAGCGTGCCGCCGGCCTTCTCCAGACCGCGGGTGGCGTGGGTGGCGAGCGAGAAGACCTTCTGTCCGTGCTTGCGCCAGGCCTTGCGCAGCCTCAGGAAGACGCCGGGCGCCTCCTCCTCGGCCTCGAACCCGACCAGCAGGACCGCCGGTGCCTTCTCCAGAGCGGAGTACGTGACGCCCGTACCGTCGAGGTCACGGCCGCGGCCCGCGATCCGCGCGGCCAGGAAGTCGGCCTCCTCGCTGCTGTGCACGCGCGCGCGGAAGTCGATGTCGTTGGTGTCGAGCGCCACGCGCGCGAACTTGCTGTACGCGTAGGCGTCCTCGATGGTGAGGCGACCGCCGGTGAGGACTCCGGCCCGGCCGCGCGAGGCGAGCAGTCCCTGGGCGGCGATCTGGAGGGCTTCCGGCCAGGAGGCCCGCACCAGCTCACCCTCGGGGTTGCGGACCAGCGGGTGCTCCAGCCGGTCCCGCTGCTGCGCGTACCGGAAGGCGAAGCGCCCCTTGTCGCAGATCCACTCCTCGTTGACCTCGGGGTCGTTGGCCGCGAGCTTGCGCATGACCTTGCCCCGCCGGTGGTCCGTGCGGGTGGCACAGCCGCCGGAGCAGTGCTCGCACACGCTCGGGGAGGACACCAGGTCGAAGGGGCGGGAGCGGAATCGGTACGCCGCCGAAGTGAGCGCGCCGACCGGGCAGATCTGGATGGTGTTGCCGGAGAAGTACGACTCGAAGGGGTCACCCTCTCCGGTGCCGACCTGCTGGAGCGCGCCCCGCTCGATCAGCTCGATCATCGGGTCGCCCGCGATCTGGTTGGAGAAGCGGGTGCAGCGGGCGCACAGCACGCACCGCTCGCGGTCGAGCAGCACCTGTGTGGAGATCGGGACGGGCTTCTCGTACGTCCGCTTCTTGCCCTCGAACCGGGACTCGGCCTGGCCGTGGGACATCGCCTGGTTCTGCAGGGGGCACTCGCCGCCCTTGTCGCAGACCGGGCAGTCCAGCGGGTGGTTGATGAGGAGGAGCTCCATCACCCCGTGCTGGGCCTTCTCGGCGACCGGCGAGGTGAGGTGGGTCTTCACCACCATCCCGTCGGTGCAGGTGATGGTGCAGGAGGCCATCGGCTTGCGCTGGCCCTCGACCTCGACGATGCACTGGCGGCAGGCGCCGGCCGGGTCGAGGAGGGGGTGGTCGCAGAACCGGGGGATCTCGATGCCGAGTTCTTCGGCGGCCCGGATGACCAGGGTGCCCTTGGGCACGCTGATCTCGGCGCCGTCGATCGTCAGCGTGACGAGATCCTCCGGCGGGACCGCCGTCTCTCCCCCGCCCGAGGGAGTGCTGGTGGTCACGGTCATGCGTTCACCTCCGTGCGGTCGGCCCAGGCCGTCGACTTGGCCGGGTCGAAGGGGCAGCCGCGGCCCGTGATGTGCTGCTCGTACTCCTCGCGGAAGTACTTGAGCGAGGAGAAGATCGGCGAGGCGGCGCCGTCGCCGAGGGCGCAGAACGACTTGCCGTTGATGTTGTCGGCGATGTCGTTCAGCTTGTCGAGGTCGGACATGACGCCCTTGCCGGCCTCGATGTCGCGCAGCAACTGCACGAGCCAGTACGTTCCTTCACGGCACGGGGTGCACTTGCCGCAGGACTCGTGGGCGTAGAACTCGGTCCAGCGCGTGACGGCGCGCACGACGCAGGTCGTCTCGTCGAAGCACTGCAGGGCCTTGGTGCCGAGCATCGAGCCGGCGGCGCCGACACCCTCGTAGTCGAGGGGGACGTCGAGGTGCTCGTCGGTGAACATCGGCGTCGAGGAACCGCCGGGCGTCCAGAACTTGAGCCGGTGCCCCGGCCGCATCCCGCCGCTCATCTCCAGGAGCTGTCGCAGCGTGATGCCGAGCGGGGCCTCGAACTGGCCGGGATTGGCGACGTGGCCGCTGAGCGAGTAGAGCGTGAAGCCCGGGGACTTCTCGCTGCCCATCGACCGGAACCATTCTTTGCCCCGGGTCAGAATCGCGGGAACCGACGCGATCGACTCCACGTTGTTCACCACAGTCGGGCATGCATACAGGCCCGCGACCGCAGGGAAAGGGGGACGGAGCCGCGGTTGACCACGGCGGCCTTCGAGCGAGTCGAGCAGTGCGGTCTCCTCACCGCAGATGTACGCGCCTGCGCCCGCGTGCACGGTGAGTTCGAGATCGAGGCCGCTGCCCAGGATGTTCTGTCCGAGGTAGCCGGCCGCGTAGGCCTCGCTCACGGCCGCGTGCAGCCGCCGCAGCACTGGGACGACTTCACCACGCAGATAGATGAAGGCATGCGACGACCTGATGGCATAACACGCGATGACAATGCCCTCGATGAGGCTATGTGGGTTCGCGAAGAGGAGCGGGATGTCCTTGCACGTCCCGGGCTCCGACTCGTCGGCGTTGACAACTAGATAGTGCGGCTTTCCATCTCCCTGGGGAATGAACTGCCATTTCATTCCCGTGGGGAATCCCGCACCGCCGCGGCCGCGCAGACCGGAGTCCTTGACGTACGCGATCAGGTCGTCCGGCGACATCGCGAGCGCCTTGCGGAGCCCCTCGTACCCCTCGTGCCTCTTGTAGACATCCAGCGACCAGGACTTGTCCTCGTCCCAGAAGGCCGACAGCACGGGTGCGAGCAGCTTCTCGGGACTGGTGTCCTTCAGTTCGGGTGCCAAGGTCATCACTCCCCCTCCTCGGCGGCGGGCCCGGCCGGATGGGCCGGGTCGGAGGCCGACGTGTCCTGTGGCGCGTCGTGTGAGCTCAGGTGCTCCGACGGGGACGGCTCGTGGACGTCCCTGTCCTGCGGTGCGCCGTCGCGCGGATGGACCACGCGCGCGGGTGCGGTCTCTCCCCTGGCCAGGCGGAGGCCCACCAGCGACGCGGGTCCCGCTCCGCCGCTCGCCTCGACGGCCCCCGGCCGCTCGTCGGGGAAGCCGGCGAGGATCCGCGCGGTCTCCTTGAAGGTGCACAGCGGCGCCCCGCGCGTGGGCTCCACCGGCCGGCCCGCGCGCAGGTCGTCGACCATGCGCTTCGCGCTCGCCGGGGTCTGGTTGTCGAAGAACTCCCAGTTGACCATCACGACCGGCGCGAAGTCGCAGGCCGCGTTGCACTCGATGTGCTCCAGGGTGACCTTGCCGTCGTCGGTGGTCTCGCCGTTGCCGACGCCCAGGTGCTCCTGGAGCTCCGCGAAGATCGCGTCGCCGCCCATCACCGCGCAGAGGGTGTTGGTGCACACACCCACCTGGTAGTCGCCCGAGGGCTTGCGCCGGTACATGGTGTAGAAGGTGGCCACCGCGGTGACCTCGGCCGTGGTCAGCTCCAGCACGTCCGCGCAGAACCGCATCCCGGTGCGCGTGACGTGTCCCTCCTCCGACTGCACGAGATGCAGCAACGGCAGGAGCGCCGAGCGGGAGTCCGGGTAGCGGGCGATGATCTCGCGCGCGTCCCTCTCGAGCCTCTCTCGAACGTCGTCCGGGTAAGCGGGCGCGGGCAGTTCGGGCATGCCCAGGCTGACGCCCCGCTCGGAAGAACTGGTGGTCACCGGTCGACGCCTCCCATCACGGGGTCGATGGACGCGACAGCGACGATGACGTCGGCGACCTGGCCGCCCTCGCACATCGCCGCCATGGCCTGAAGGTTGGTGAAGGACGGGTCGCGGAAGTGGACCCGGAAGGGGCGGGTGCCGCCGTCGGACACGGCGTGCACCCCGAGTTCGCCCTTGGGCGACTCGACGGCCGCGTACGTCTGTCCCGGCGGGACGCGGAAGCCCTCGGTGACCAGCTTGAAGTGGTGGATCAGGGCCTCCATGGAGGTGCCCATGATCTTCTTGATGTGGTCGAGGGAGTTGCCGAGCCCGTCGGGGCCCAGGGCGAGCTGGGCGGGCCAGGCGATCTTCTTGTCGGCGACCATGACCGGGCCGGGCTGCAGCCGGTCCAGGCACTGCTCGACGATCCTGAGCGACTGGCGCATCTCCTCGAGCCGGATGAGGAAGCGGCCGTAGGAGTCGCAGGTGTCGGCGGTCGGGATGTCGAACTCGTAGGTCTCGTAGCCGCAGTAGGGCTGTGACTTGCGCAGGTCGTGCGGCAGGCCGGTGGAGCGCAGGATCGGTCCGGTGGCACCGAGGGCCATGCAGCCCGCCAGGTCGAGGTAGCCGACGTCCTGCATACGGGCCTTGAAGATGGGGTTCCCGGTGGCGAGCTTGTCGTACTCCGGGAGGTTCTTCTTCATCTTCTTCACGAACTCGCGGATGTGGTCCACCGCGCCGGGCGGCAGGTCCTGCGCGAGTCCGCCGGGGCGGATGTACGCGTGGTTCATCCGCAGGCCCGTGATGAGCTCGTAGATGTCGAGAATCATTTCACGATCACGGAATCCGTAGATCATGATCGTGGTGGCGCCGAGTTCCATGCCGCCGGTGGCGATGCACACCAGGTGCGAGGAGAGCCGGTTCAGCTCCATCAGGAGCACCCGGATGAGGGTGGCGCGGTCGGGGATCTGGTCCTCGATGCCGAGGAGTTTCTCGACGGCGAGACAGTAGGCGGTCTCGTTGAAGAAGGACGTCAGGTAGTCCATGCGCGTCACGAACGTGGTGCCCTGCGTCCACGTGCGGAACTCGAGGTTCTTCTCGATGCCCGTGTGGAGGTAGCCGATGCCGCAGCGGGCCTCGGTGACCGTCTCGCCGTCGATCTCCAGGATCAGGCGGAGCACTCCGTGGGTGGAGGGGTGCTGCGGGCCCATGTTGACGACGATGCGCTCGTCGTCGGCGCGGGCCGCGGACTGGACGACCTCGTCCCAGTCGCCACCGGTGACCGTGTACACGGTGCCTTCGGTGGTCTCACGCGGAGTTGCGTGCTGCGTGCTCATGAGTACGACCTCCGCTGGTCCGGAGCCGGGATCTGGGCGCCCTTGTACTCGACGGGGATGCCGCCGAGGGGGTAGTCCTTGCGCTGCGGGTGGCCCTGCCAGTCGTCCGGCATCATGATCCGCGTCAGGGCCGGGTGACCGTCGAAGACGATCCCGAAGAAGTCGTAGGTCTCGCGCTCGTGCCAGTCGTTGGTCGGATACACGGAGACCAGGGACGGGATGTGCGGGTCGGCGTCCGGCGCGCTGACCTCCAGGCGGATCAGCCGGTTGTGGGTGATCGAGCGCAGGTGGTAGACGGCGTGCAGCTCGCGGCCCTTGTCGTGGAGGTAGTGGACCCCGCTGACGCCGGTGCAGAGCTCGAAGCGCAGGGCCGGGTCGTCGCGCAGGGTGCGGGCGACGCGGAGCAGGTGCTCGCGCTCGATGTGGAAGGTGATCTCGCCGCGGTCGACGACCGTCTTCTCGATCGCGTTGCCGGGGAGCAGTCCCTGCTCCTCCAGGGCGCCTTCCAGCTCGTCGGCGACCTCGTCGAACCATCCGCCGTAGGGGCGGGCCGCCGGTCCCGGGAGGCGGACCGAGCGGACCAGGCCGCCGTAGCCGGAGGTGTCGCCTCCGTTGTCGGCGCCGAACATGCCGCGCTGGACGCGGATCTCCTCACCGCCCTCGCCGCGCTGGCCCGGGAGGTTGGAGGCGGCGAGGTCCTTCTCGGGGTTCACCCCGTTCGACGCCCCGCCCGCGCCGTTGCTCGTGCCGTTCGCGTCGCTCACCGCAGCAGCCCCTTCATCTCGATCGTGGGCAGGGCCTTGAGCGCCGCCTCCTCCGCCTCGCGGGCCGCCTCCTCGGCGTTCACGCCGAGCTTGGAGGTCTGGATCTTCTGGTGGAGCTTGAGGATCGCGTCCATCAGCATCTCGGGCCGTGGCGGGCAGCCGGGCAGATAGATGTCGACCGGGACGATGTGGTCGACGCCCTGCACGATCGCGTAGTTGTTGAACATGCCTCCCGAGGAGGCGCAGACCCCCATGGAGATGACCCACTTGGGGTTCGGCATCTGGTCGTAGACCTGCCTGAGCACCGGCGCCATCTTCTGGCTGACCCGGCCGGCGACGATCATGAGGTCCGCCTGGCGGGGTGAGCCGCGGAAGACCTCCATGCCGAAGCGGGCCAGGTCGTAGCGTCCGGCGCCGGTGGTCATCATCTCGATGGCACAGCAGGCCAGGCCGAAGGTGGCCGGGAAGACGGACGACTTGCGCACCCAGCCCGCGGCCTGCTCGACGGTGGTCAGCAGGAAGCCGCTCGGCAGTTTTTCTTCGAGTCCCATGAGTTAAAGGCCCCTCAGTCCCATTCCAGGCCGCCGCGCCGCCATACGTACGCGTACGCGACGAAGACGGTGAGCACGAAGAGCAGCATCTCCACGAGCCCGAAAACACCCAGGGCGTCGAAGGTGACGGCCCAGGGGTAGAGGAAGACGATCTCGATGTCGAAGACGATGAAGAGCATCGCCGTCAGGTAGTACTTGATGGGGAAGCGCCCGCCGCCGGCCGGCGTGGGGGTCGGCTCGATCCCGCACTCGTAGGCCTCGAGCTTGGCCCGGTTGTACCGCTTCGGACCGATCAGCGTGGCCATGACCACGGAGAAGATCGCAAAGCCTGCCCCGAGGGCTCCCAGTACGAGGATGGGCGCATAAGCGTTCACCGCTCCTCGCTCCTCTCAGTCGGCACTGACTGCTGGCGATGGCATCGGACTCACACCCGACTCATACGTCCCTCTGACCTCCGTCCGTCCCGACGAAGATCGCGAACATGTGAAGCAGGTCACAAGCCCAACTGACCCGCATCTTATGCCTGCCGGTCTGTGATCTGCGACACGGGGTATTGCACAAGCTTTGTGATCTCCACCACCAGACGAAGGATCATGAAGTCGGATCGGCGGTGATCTTCACACGGGAAGCGTCCAAGTGATCACCAGAGGTGACATTTTCGCTAGTCGGCGCAGGTCGGAAGAGGCGTCTCCATATCAAGAGACTTCCCCTGCATGCAAATTGGCGCTGGACGCGACCGCTTGGTAGAGGACCGCATTCACACCCCCGAGGGACCCGCGAGGACGGATGTGGACGCGTGCACGCATTCACGAGCGCCGGCCACCCCCGGACGCAGCCGCCGCCGTAACCGTTGCGTGACCTCCGCCACACATATGAGAGGTTCCTAAGAAGGGGGCTTGGCCATCGGCCTCAACCGATGGTAGATGCGGGGCAATTAGGGCGTAACAGCGAAAGGCCATGATCACAGGCTTGATCACGAGCGTCCGCAATGTCCGTTACGGCGTCAATAAAGAGCGGGACACCGGAGATTCGGGCTGCCGATTGAACAACTGTGGCGCAGCACACGTTTCTTGAAGGTATGGAGGAGCCCCTGATACCAGTTGGTCTCATGTCCCACACCGCTCACATACGCAGTCACCGGAAACCCCGCCGCAGCGCGACGACTTCGATCGCCGTCCGCGCCGGCGTCGCCGGTGGCGTGCTCAGCATGGCAGCGGCGGGCGCGTCGGCTTCGGCGTTCGCCGCCGAGTCGACGACGCAGACCCTCGAACTGCCCACCCTGTCGGCCGACCTGGGCAGCCAGGTCGCCGAGTCCGCCGACGCGATGCAGCAGGCGGCCGCCAACTACCAGCTGCAGGCCGAGCGTGACGCGGCCGCCGCAAAGGCCGCGAAGCAGGCCAAGGCGGACCTCGCGGAGGCCAAGAAGAAGGCGGAGGCCAAGAAGAAGGCCGAGGAGGCCCGCAAGGCCGCCGCCGAGGAAGCCGCCTCGCGCAGCGCCGAGCGGGCCACGCTGTCCGCCTCGGCGAGCGCCAGCGTCTCCACGAGCTCGTCCACGGCCACCGGTTCGGCCGCGGCCGTCATCGCCTTCGTGAAGGCACAGGTCGGTGACGCCTACGTCTCCGGCGGCACCGGTCCCAACTCCTGGGACTGCTCCGGCCTCGTCCAGGCCGCGTTCAGCCAGATCGGCGTCGACCTGCCGCGTGTCTCGCAGGACCAGTCGACCGCGGGTACCCAGGTCTCGCTGAGCAACCTCCAGCCGGGCGACATCCTGTACTGGGGCGGCGCGGGCAGCGCGTACCACGTGGCGGTGTACGTCGGCGACGGCATGTTCGTCGGCGCGCAGAACCCTTCGACGGGCGTCGTCGAGAAGCCGCTGTCCTACGACCCGCCGACCGGAGCGGTGCGGGTGCTCTGACACCGGAACAGCTTGGTGGGGCCGCAGCCGCTCGGGGGCAGCGGCCCCACCGGTTCATCCCAACGCGTTCACCCCAAATAGTTCATCCCAGGTCAAAGGTGTTGGGCAGGCCGAGGCGGTAGCGCACCTCGTCGACCCGTTTCAGGGGTTCCATCTCCGGGGGCCGGTAGAGCTCCCACACATGGCACCTCTCGGCGTCCGAATTGTCCGCGTCCAGCAGTGCGTTGACCGCGAGCCGGGCCGACTCGTTGGCGCCTTCCATCGACGCCAGATCCACGTCCGTGCGGATGTAGTCGCCGGCGAGGAAGAGGTTCGGGACCACTGTGCGCGCCGTGGGGCGGTTGTAGAGCGTGCCCGTGGGATGGATGAGGAGTTGCTCGCGGTTGCGCGGGGCGGGGCCGCCCAGGCCCGTCACCGCCGGGTCCATGAACCAGCCGAGGCGGTCCTCGTCCCGCAGGGTCGTCTTCCCGGAGTCGTTCAGGCCGTCCTTGAGTTGGGCCCAGAGCTCGGCGACGACCTCCTCCTTCGTGCATTCCTTGGCCGTCTTGCCGTACAGGATGCCGGGCTTGTCCCATTCGGAGATGATCGCGGAGAGGCAGTCCCGGACCCGTCCGTCGCCGTAGTCGCGCGGAAAGTCCCGTCCGTCCCAGAACTGCGCCTGTCCGACGCCGGTCACCGACCACGGTGAGTCGAGGCAGTTGACATGGCCGTGCACGACGGGGGTGGGCGTGCGCAGGTAGAACATCACGCCGGTCATCCAGTCGGTCTGCAGGGCGTCGCACCGCGCGAGCTGCGGGTCGGCCGCACGCAGGGCCGGGCCCCACGTGACGCGCGCGTGCTCGACGGGGAGGGCACAGACGTAGTGGTCGGCGGTGACGGTACGGTCGCCGCCGCCGTCGCGGGCCGAGACGTGGACGCCGGTCACGCGGCCGCTGTCGTAGCGGATCTCACGGACATGGGTGCCGAGGACGAACTCGACGCCGAGGGAGCGCAGGTGCCGTTCCCAGGGATCGATCCAGGCCTCGCTGGTGGGGGCGTTGAGCACGCGGTCGATGTCGGCGTCGCCGTCCATGCCGCGGCCGAGCAGGCCCCACAGGAGGAGGGCCTCGATGATGACGCGGCCGACGGTGCGCGTGGAGGCCACTTCCGCGCGGGTGGCGACGAGGTTGCGGGTCTGCCCGATGCCGAGGAGCGTGCGGTACTCCTCGCTCATCTCCTCGGCGCGGATGAAGTCCCACCAGGCGACCTTCTCCCACTGGTCCTCGCGGCGGGCGTCGCAACTGGTGAGGTGGACCAGGAGGCGGTCGGCGAAGTAGGCGGCCTCGTGGGCGGGCAGGCGGGTGCCGAGGTCGAGGACGGAGAGGATCTGGTCGCGGATCCAGGACGGGGTGAGGTCGCCGGGGGCGGGCGGGGTGGTGCCGCGGCGCAGCGGGAAGTGCAGGTCGGGGCGGCCGCCCGCGCGGGCGAACAGGGCCTCGGTGCCGCTGCGGAGGTTGTCGTGGACGCCGTGCGCATTGCCGGGGAAGGGGATGCGGCGCAGGGTGTCGGGCAGATTGCGGTAGAAGCCGGGGAAGAACCGGAAGCCGTGTTCGGCGGGGAGGTCCGCGCGGCCGCCGGCGGCCGTTCCCGGGGCGGGCATCGAGCGGGCCTTGCCGCCGAGGGCGTCGTAGTACTCGTAGACGGTGACGGCGTAGCCGCGTTCGGCGAGTTCGTGGGCGGCGCTGAGGCCGGAGACCCCGCCGCCGAGGACGGCGACGCGGGTGCCGGAAGGATCGGCGCCCGCTCTGCCCGCCCCCACGGTCCCTAACGCGACGGCCGCTCCCCCGGCCCCCGCCAGGAACCGTCTGCGGGTGTGGCCGGTCTGCTCCTGGGGCTGTTGGATGTGTTCTGTTGTCATGGGCAACGGAGGGTAAGGAGAGGTTCCGGAGGGCGGAACCCCCGAGACCCACCGCCCACAGCATCCTCACAACCCGCATCGAACAGGAGAAACCACCATGCCCAGTGTGTTCGTCCAGGGCAGGCCCACCGACTCGTATCCGCGTCTCGCCCCCGAGGCCCGGCGCGGGCAGGTCCGGCGCATCACCGAGGTCGGCGAGGAGGTGCTGCACAAGCCGTGCCGGGACGTGACCGAGTTCGGGCCCGATCTCGCCGCGCTGATCGACGACATGTTCTTGACGATGTACATCGCGGACGGGGCGGGCCTCGCGGCCAACCAGGTCGATGTCGATCTGCGGCTTTTCGTCTACGACTGCCCGGACGACGACGGGGTCCGGCATGTCGGGCACATCGTCAACCCGGTGCTCGAGCAGTTCGACCCGGCCGGGCGCAGGCTGCTCGACGACAGCGAGGGGTGTCTGTCGGTGCCGGGCGCCGTCATGGACGTACCGCGTCCGGACCGGGCCGTGGTCCACGGGTTCGACAAGGACGGCGAACCGCTCGTGATCGAGGGGACCGGGTACTTCGCGCGCTGCCTGGCACACGAGACCGACCATGTGAACGGGCACGTGTATCTGGACCGGCTGTCCAGTCGGGACCGCAAGGAGGCGCTGCGGCAGGTGGCGGACCGGCGGGACGAGGTGTTCGCCCGCCGGGCGGCAAACATCGAGGCGCTGAACGGCGGTCAGGGCACGGTCAGCGCCTGAGGGAGTGGACCAGCGCCCACACCGACACCGCGAGGAGGATGACGAACACGGGTAAGGCGACCCCTACGTCCATCCCCCCACGGTGCTCCGTCCGAGGGGCTCCCGTCACGCCTTCGGCGCCACCTTGCTCAGCCCGTTGATGATCCGGTCCATCGCGTCGCCGCCCGTGGGGTCGGTGAGGTTGGCGAGCATCTTGAGGGTGAACTTCATGAGCAGCGGGTGGGTCAGACCGCGCTGGGCCGCGATCTTCATGACCTTCGGGTTGCCGATGAGCTTCACGAAGGCGCGGCCCAGCGTGTAGTAGCCGCCGTAGGTGTCCTTGAGGACGCGCGGGTAGCGCTGCAGGGCCATTTCGCGCCCCGCGGGGGTGGAGCGGGCGTGGGCCTGGACGATGACGTCGGCGGCGATCTGGCCGGACTCCATGGCGTAGGCGATGCCTTCGCCGTTGAAGGGGTTCACCATGCCGCCGGCGTCGCCGACCAGGAGGAGGCCCTTGGTGTAGTGCGGCTGGCGGTTGAAGGCCATCGGCAGGGCGGCGCCGCGGATCGGGCCGGTCATGTTGTCCGGGGTGTAGCCCCACTCCTCCGGCATCGAGGCGCACCAGGCCTTCAGCACCTCGCGCCAGTCGAGTTCCTTGAAGGAGTCGGAGGTGTTCAGGACGCCGAGGCCGACGTTGGAGGTGCCGTCGCCCATGCCGAAGATCCAGCCGTAGCCGGGCAGCAGCCGGTCCTCGCCGGGGCCGCGGCGGTCCCACAGCTCCAGCCAGGACTCCAGGTAGTCGTCCTCGTGCCGCGGGGACTCGAAGTACGTCCGTACGGCGACGCCCATCGGGCGGTCCTCGCGGCGGTGCAGGCCCATCGCGAGGGAGAGCCGGGTGGAGTTGCCGTCGGCGGCGACCACGAGGGGCGCGTGGAAGGTGACTTCGCGCTTGTCCTCACCCAGTTTCGCGTGGACGCCGGTGATGCGGCCCGTGCGGTCGTCGATGATCGGGGCACCGACGTTGCAGCGCTCGAACAGCCGCGCCCCGGCCTTCTGGGCCTGGCGGGCGAGCTGCTCGTCGAAGTCGTCGCGCTTGCGGACGAGGCCGTAGTCGGGGAAGGAGGCGAGATCCGGCCAGTCCAGCTGGAGGCGTACGCCGCCGCCGATGATCCGGAGACCCTTGTTCCGCAGCCAGCCGGCCTCTTCGGAGATGTCGATGCCCATCGCCACGAGCTGTTTGGTGGCACGCGGGGTGAGGCCGTCGCCGCAGACCTTCTCGCGCGGGAACTCGGTCTTCTCCAGCAGGAGCACGTCGAGTCCGGACTTGGCGAGGTGGTACGCGGTCGTGGAGCCGGCCGGCCCCGCGCCGACGACGATGACATCGGCGGTGTTCTCGGACAGGGGCTCGGTCACGGCGGGATCTCCCCAGGCTCGGAATCAAGTTCGGAATCAAGTTCTGAATCCGCGTGCCGACCGGCACTGGACATGGGCAGTCTATTCAGCAGAATTGATCACCCGGCTGAAGGGCTGCCCCAGTGAACCGAGCTCTGCCTGTTGTACGGCTGCGCGTCCCCACCGACGAGGACGCCGTCGCCTGGCACCGGGTCTTCGACGACCCGGACGTCATGGAGTTCCACGGCGGCAGGTCCGCTGAGCTGTACGTCTATGAGGAGCTCACCGCGCGCCAGCGCCGGCACGACGCCGAGCGTGGCTTCTGTCTGTGGACCATGGTTGACGAGAGCGGGCAGGTCATCGGCTTCACCGGTGCCCAGCCATGGCCGCAGGACTGGGGGCCGACGGGCGAGATCGAGATCGGGTGGCGGCTCGGGCGGGCGTACTGGGGCCAGGGGTACGCCACGGCGGCCGCGCAGATGACCCTGGAGCGGCTCAGGGCGGCGGGCGTGACGGACGTGGTGGCGATGGTCAGACCCGGCAACGAACGGTCGATCTCGGTCGCCAAGCGCCTCGGGATGGAACTCGCGGAGACCTTCACGCACCCCCGGTTCAACGAAGAGGCGCTCTGCTTCCGACTCCCTCTGCGGATCAGTCACACAGAGTAGCGTTCTGTTACAGAAAGACACTCGACACTTCCTGTCGCCCGGGGCCGGGGTTACCCTTCCAGTACCGCTGGGGGTGACATCTGTGCGCATAACACCCAATACGCCCGACGTGCGTGTACCGCGTCTGGTCGGACTCATGGCTGTCGACGCACGCGAGACGGCCCAGGCGCAGGGCCTGTTCGTCAGTGCGCCCGACCGCAAGGACTTCCACCAGGCCGTCGTCGACTATGTCGTACGCCAGTACCCGCAGGCCGGTGCGGAGGTTCCGCGGGACTCGGTGGTGTACGTGTGGTTCGACCTCGGTCCGGGTGAGGGCGGCGGTGGCATCCGCGAGCCCCGCATCCCCAGACCCCCGAGCGGCGGCCTCCAGCGCGAACTGGACGAGCCGGGAGACCCGTACGCCGTGCGCTGTACGACGGGGCTCGGCTGACCCGGGTCGTACAGACCCGGGTCGTACACGTCACGGAGCCGTTGCTCAGCTCTCCTTGACGCCCCGGTGCAGGGCCACGATCCCGCCCGTCAGATTCCGCCACGCCACCTTCGACCAGCCGGCCTTCCGGAGTCGCTCCGCCAGGGCCGACTGGTCCGGCCAGGCGCGGATGGACTCGGCGAGGTAGACGTAGGCGTCGGGGTTGGAGGACACCGCGCGGGCCACCGGCGGCAGTGCGCGCATCAGGTACTCGGTGTAGACCGTGCGGAAGGGCGCCCAGGTGGGGTGCGAGAACTCGCAGATCACCACCCGGCCGCCGGGCCTGGTCACCCGGTACATCTCGCGCAGCGCGGTGTCGGTGTCCTGGACGTTGCGCAGCCCGAAGGAGATGGTGACGGCGTCGAAGGTGTCGTCCTTGAAGGGCAGCTTCGTCGCGTCGCCCGCGGTGAACGGCAGCCAGGTGTGCTTCCGCTTGCCGACCTGGAGCATGCCGATCGAGAAGTCGCAGGGCACGACATAGGCGCCGGTGCGGGCGAAGGGCAGCGACGAGGTGGCCGTGCCCGCCGCCAGGTCCAGGATCTTCTGGGCGGGGCGGGCGTCGACGGCCCTGGCGACCTCCTTGCGCCACACCCGGTCCTGGCCGAGCGACAGCACGTCGTTCGTCAGGTCGTACCGTTCCGCCACGTCGTCGAACATCGAGGCGACTTCGTGCGGCTGCTTGTTCAGGGAAGCGCGGGTCACGTCCCCATTCTTGCAGGCCGCCCGCCCGGAAGAAGCTGCGGCTTCTTCTTCCCGGCCACGTCCTCCACCCATCCGCACAGCAGCACGAATCCCGCGATCAGGATCCAGCCGACGCCGAACATGAACCACTGGCTCTCCAGCGGCAGCCACTTCTCGAACGCGGGCACGTTCCAGAACTGGTCGATCAGCGGCACGGCGAGGATCAGCGCGATCTCGTGCCACAGGTAGATCGTCACCGCGCGGGAGTTGAAGATCGTGACGACCCGGTCGGTCCGCCGGAAGCGGGTGAGCCAGGCGAAGTCGATCCCGAAGCACGACTTGGCCCACATCAGGAGCGTCACGTACCCGGCCGACCAGAAGGCCTGCGCGAGGGGGATGTCGTCGAGGTCGTACGACCCCGTCTCGGCCTGGTGCGTGAAGGCGTACCAGCCGCTGAACCCGATCGCGGCGAGCGAGAGAGCGACGACGGCCGGCGCCTTCAGCCTTTCGAGGACCCCGTCCCGGTGGGCGAAGCCGAGGATCCAGCAGAACAGGAAGGTGGCCAGGTCCGTCAGCGCGCTGCCGAGGCGGTTGTCCGGCGGCTCCCACAGGAACTGCAAGACGACGATCGGGGTCAGGGACAGCAGCAGGACCGGCACCGGAGCCGACCGGAACACCTTCAGCAGCACCGGGGACAGCAGGACGAACCACAGGTACGTCCGCAGATACCAGAGGATCTCCCAGGCCTGCTCGCCCCACGCGTTGCCCGGCGGATCGCCGAGCGGCACGATCCAGTAGACGATCTGCCAGCCCGGCATCCAGTCGTGGACCAGCATCGCGAGGACCACGAAGACGCCCCAGAACCAGAACGGCGGCAGCAGGCGGCGCATCCGGCTCCTGACCACCGTGAGGGCGGGCCGCTCCAGGGACTTCGCCATCAGCGTGCCGGCCAGGCCGAACATGATCCCCATGGAGGGGAAGACCATGCCCGCCCAGGCCCAGCCGAAGGTGTGATAGGTGACGACCCGGATCAGGGCGACGGCCCGGAGGGTGTCGAAGTAGCGGTCGCGGCCCGGGGGCCGAGACGGAGGCTTCTCCTCCTCCGCCTCGGCGTCAGCGGGGGCTCCGGGAACCGGCGGCTCCGGCTCCACGCCCTGTCCGTAGGAGCCGTGGTCGACGTACTCCTGCGGATACGGCTGCTGCTGCGGATACGGCTGCTCTACGTACCCCGAGTACCCGTACTCACAGTCGTACCCCTGCTGCGGACAGCCCTGCTGCTGATAGCCCTGCTGCTGATACTCCTGCTGCTCCCAGCTCATCAGCCCACCCCCGCCGGGGTCCCGACCTCGCCGGTCCGCTTCAGTTTCTGCCAGCGCAGCCGGCCGCCGGTGAGCGCGGTGATGCAGGAGTGGATCAGGACGAGGTACATCATCTGGCGGTAGGCCAGCTGTTGGAGCGGCATCATCAGCAGATAGCGGTACTTCTCCTTGTCCAGCTTGAAGGCGTACGCCGCGCACACCAGCTGGACGCCGAGGACCGCGAGCCACGCGTACAACGCCGCCCGGAAGTCGACGAAGATCATCGAGTAGGCGGTGAACACGTCGATCAGCGGGGCGAAGACCGGCGTGACGATCTGGAAGATCACCACCAGCGGCATGCCGACCCGACCGAAGCGGCCCGAAGGACCCTTGTCCGTAAGGGACTTGCGGTGCTTCCACAGCGCCTGCATGGTGCCGTACGACCACCGGTAACGCTGCGACCACAGCTGCTTGAGGGAGCCCGGTGCCTCGGTCCACGCGCGCGCGTGCTCCTGGTAGACGACCCGCCAGCCCGCGCGGTGCATCGCGATGGTGATGTCGGTGTCCTCGGCGAGGGTGTCCTCGCTCATCCCGCCGACCTGGAGGACCGCCTCACGGCGAAACGCGCCGATCGCTCCCGGGATGGTGGGCATGCAGCGCAGCAGGTCGTACATCCGGCGGTCGAGGTTGAAGCCCATCACGTACTCGATGTGCTGCCAGGCGCCGATGACCGTGTCGCGGTTGCCGACCTTGGCGTTGCCGGCGACCGCGCCGACCTCCGGGTTCGCGAAGGGCTGCACCAGCTGCCGTACGGTGTCCGGTTCGAACACGGTGTCGCCGTCCATCATCACGACGATGCCGTGACTGGCGCTGCGGACACCGTTGTTGAGGGCGGCCGGCTTGCCCGCGTTCTCCTGGCGGATGACCCGGACGTTCGTCATGCCCAGCGAGCGGGCCGCCTCGCGGGCGATCTCGGAGGTGCCGTCCGAGGAGCCGTCGTCGACGACGATGACCTCGATCGGATGGGTGCTCTTCGCCAGCGACTCCAGGGTGTTGGCGATGCACTCCTTCTCGTTGTACGCCGGCACGATCACGGTCACCGGCCGGGTGACCGTGGGCCCCCAGCTGAAGCGGCGTTTGTTGCGCAGTCTGTAGTGGCGGCGGGCGAGGATCAGCATCATCCCGAACCGGCCCATGACGGCCACGCCCACGATCACGAGTCCGACCGACAGCGTGGGGACGGTGTACTCGGCGACGGCGACGGCCACGACGAGCGCCTTGCCCTCGTAGAGGGTCGTGCCGGTGGCCTCGCGGTGCGCGGCCTGGAGGCGGTCGGTGCCGTTCCGGCTCCCGCCCTGGAGCTGTCCGCCCGCGGTGCCGGCAGGGGGGTTCGCCTGCTGTCCCGCGCGGGCGGCGGCGTTCTGCGCCTCGATGACCCCGCTGATGGTGGTGAAGGTGTAGCCCTTCGCCTTCATCTTCTCGATGTACGTAGGCAGCGCCTTGATCGTCTGCTCGCGGTCGCCGCCGGCGTCGTGCATCAGCACGGAGGCGCCCGAGGTCCCGGCCGGCGTAGCCCACTTGACGATCTTCGAGACGCCCGGCTTCTTCCAGTCGTCGCTGTCGGTGTCGACGAAGACGCTGGTGTAACCCTCCTCGCCGAGCTTCTTGTACACGGGCCAGCTGTAGTTGTCGATCGCGTCCGTCTCCGAGGAGTACGGCGCCCGGAACAGCGTGGTGGTGATGCCGGCCGCGCCCGCGAGGGCGAGCTGCGTCTGGGTCATCTCGCGCCGGATGCGGGCGTCGCTCTGGTAGGAGAGGTCGACGTGGGTGAAGGTGTGGATGCCCACCTCATTGCCCTGGTCGACCATGTCCTTCACGATCCCCGGGTAGCGCGAGACCATCGAGCCGACCAGGAAGAAGGTCGCCGGGACGTCGTACTTCTCAAGGATCTTCAGGACCTGGGGCGTGTACGTCGGGTTCGGGCCGTCGTCGAAGGTGAGCGCGATCGTCTTGGCCGGCACGGAGGTCGAGGTGGCCTGGCCGCCCCGGAAGCTGATGATCGGCCCGCCGTTGAGGATCTTGTCGGGGACCTTGCCGGAGCCGGCGCCGTCGCGCACCCGCTCGTCGCCGCCGACCTCGGCGCGCAGATAGCCGTCGAGCAGCATCACGCTGGTCAGGCCGAGCAGGAGCAGCAGGGCGAGGATGACCCGCGGTTTCTGCAACGCCGCGGCCTTGCCCGCCGCCCGCTCGATGCGGGTGGGGGCACGCCGGCGGCCGCGGGAGGGCGTCGTCGTGGTCATGTGGTGGGCCGTTCCGGTCAGTTGGAGGCAGCGGAGGCGGTCGCGGTCGGGACGGTGCTCGGTGGAGCGCCCGTGGCGGTGCCCGTGGGCGGAGTGCCGGAGGGCCTCGACGGCGGTGTGCCGATACCGCCCTGCGGCTGGAGGCCGCCGGGGCCGGAGTTCGAGGAACCGCCGGGACCGCCGCCCGCGAAGGGCAGCAACGTCGTGCTGGAGACGCCGATGCCCATGAAGGCCAGGCCCAGCACGACGGCGTACCCGAGGGACAGGACGCCGAGGAGAAGGCCGATCCGGCGCAGCAGCTTGGAGCGGCGTCCGGAATTGTCAACGAACACCGGGCCCTCGGCGGACCCGTTACTACCGCGTTTACGGCGGCGACCGCGCACGTCGGCGCGGTTTTCGATGGCAGGCTCGGAATGCATTCCCCAGACATTAGGCAGTCTTTATGTGTCCAGATTTGACATTCTTGTGAGGCGCATATGAGAAACCTCTTATCCTGTCTGTTTCCTGAGAGTGTCCGCCGTGCATGACCGATTCGTCCTCATGAAGCTCAGGCGGGTGTGAGACATTCGCCCCTCCAGAAAGAGAAATCACGAGAGCGGGTGCATGCGCATGCGGAGTTTCCTGAAGCCGATGGCCGGGGTCATTTGTCTGTTCGCCCTGGCCACGGCGGGGTGCTCCTCCGAATCGGACAGCGCCTCGGACGCGGAGCCTCCGGAACAGAGCAGCGCCTCGGCGTCGGCGACGGAAGCCGCATCCTCGGTCACCGCGTACGCGCCCTACGTCAGCGCTGACGAAGCGTCCGACAACGACTCCGCGGGGTCGCCCTCGGTGTACAACCTCGCGTTCGTGATCGCCGACGGCAGCGCCTGCACCCCTTCCTGGAACGGCACGTCCGCCATCGGCGACTCGTCGGTCACGTCCCGGATCAGCGCGCTGAAGGAGGACGGGGCTCAGGTGCGGGTCTCCTTCGGCGGGGCGTCCGGGAAGGAGCTGGCCGAGACCTGCTCCACCGCGGCGAAACTGGCTGCGGCTTACGGAAAGGCACTGGACGCCGCCGGTTCCTCACTCGCCGACTTCGACATCGAGGGGGACGCGCTGACCGACTCCGACTCGGTGGAGCTGCGGTCCGAGGCGATCGCGTTGCTCCAGGAGGCACGGAGCGGTCTCGCCGTCTCGTTCACGCTTCCCGTGATGCCCTCCGGGCTCGACGACGACAGTGTGGCGTTGCTGGAATCCGCGAACGACAAGTCGGTTCAGGTGTCGACCGTCAACATCATGACGATGAACTACGGGGAGTCGTACGACGGGGACATGGGGGATTACGCGATCACTTCGGCGAAGGCGGCGCAGGCTCAGTTGCGGGACGTTTTCGGTACGTCCGATTCCACTGCGTGGCAGGCCATGGCGCTCACCTCGATGATCGGGACGAACGATGTGGACGGGGAGACGTTCACGTTGTCCGACGCGGCCCAGGTGCGGGAGTTCGCCGAGTCGAAGGAGGTCGCGTGGGTGTCGATGTGGTCGACATTTCGGGATCAGGAGTGTGAGTCGGGAAACCCGGACGAGGATGACGCGCTGACCAATTGCAGTGGGGTTTCCCAGAGTTCGGGGGCGTTCGGGGAGGCGTTCTCCGGTTGAGTTTCGGGTGCGGGAGGGTCGGGGCTGGTCGCGCAGTTCCCCGCGCCCCTAAAAGCCCCTACCTGCGCCGGTGTAGCAAGCGGCCGTTGATCACCGTAGCCACGCAGATTGTCAGTTCTGAGGTTTCGAAGATCGCGAACGTCGCCTCGGCCTGGGGCAGCAGGGCGGTTGCGAACGATCCCGAGGCCAGTGAAGGCGGACCCGCCGGATCCGCGAGCCGTTGCTCGATCGTCAGGCCCGACCTGTGTACGGCATCGATCACCGCTGGGCGTCGCAATGGCCCCACTACCGCCACCGTTCCGTGCGCCAGCATCCGCTGCACGCCGCGCCTCGCGCTCGCACCCCACCGAGTGTCCGTCATGTCGAGGGACTCCAGCGCCTCCCCCGTGAGGGGCTCGCTGCCCAGGTCCTCACGCGGGTCCGGGTGGTAGGCCTGCTCCAGGAGCTCGGGGCCGTACGGGTTCACCAGGCCCGGGGTGAGAACTCCCGGCCAGCGGCGCACCCTTGCCGTGGGATGTGCGGCGGCCAGGTCCTCGTAGACCTCCACGGCAGCGAGCTGCCGCCCCTCGACCAGTACAGCCCCACCGGGCAGCGGCGGCCTTCCGCCGCCCGGGATCAGCAGGTCGGCGGTGTGGATCGTCAGCAAGACAGGCCTAGTTGGATGCGAGGATCTTCAGCTCGGGATGCGCCGTGCCGCCCGCGATCGCCGTGGAGGAGATGTGGGACATCACGCGCGCGTCGACGGGGTCGTTCGCCGGGTCGTCGTGGACGACGAGGTGCTCGTACGTGGTGGCGCGCTGGGCCGGGACCCGTCCCGCCGTACGGATCATGTCGATCATTTCCTGGAGGTTGGAGCGGTGCTTGGCACCGGCCGCCGAGACGACGTTCTCCTCCAGCATGACCGAGCCGAGGTCGTCCGCGCCGTAGTGCAGCGTCAGCTGGCCCGCGTCCTGGCCGGTGGTCAGCCAGGAGCCCTGGATGTGGGCGATGTTGTCCATGAAGAGCCGGGAGATGGCGATCATCCGCAGGTACTCGAAGATCGTGGCCTGGGTGCGGCCCTTCAGGTGGTTGTTCATCGGCTGGTAGAGGTACGGGATGAACGCCCGGAAGCCGCCCGTGCGGTCCTGTACGTCACGGATCATGCGCAGGTGCTCGATGCGCTCGGCGTTGGTCTCGCCGGTGCCCATGAGCATCGTGGAGGTGGACTCCACGCCCAGGTTGTGCGCCGTCTCCATGATCTCCAGCCAGCGCTCGCCGGACTCCTTGAGCGGCGCGATGGCCTTGCGGGGGCGCTCGGGGAGCATCTCGGCACCGGCACCCGCGAAGGAGTCGAGGCCGGCCGCGTGGATGCGCTGGATGGCCTCCTCCACGCTCACCTTGGAGATCCGGGCCATGTGCTCGACCTCGGACGCACCCAGCGAGTGGATCACCAGCTGGGGGAACTCCCTCTTGATGGCGGCGAAGTGCTGCTCGTAGTACTCGACGCCGTAGTCCGGGTGGTGGCCGCCCTGGAACATGATCTGGGTGCCGCCGAGTTCGACGGTCTCCGCGCACCGGCGCAGGATGTCGTCCAGGTCGCGGGTCCAGCCCTTGTCCTTGGCGGTGGGCGGGGCGTAGAAAGCGCAGAACTTGCACGCCGTGACGCACACGTTGGTGTAGTTGATGTTCCGCTCGATGATGTACGTCGCGATGTGCTCCGTGCCCGCGTACCGACGGCGGCGCACGGCGTCCGCGGCGGAGCCCAGCGCGTGCAGCGGGGCGTCGCGGTAGAGGTCGAGCGCCTCCTCCGGAGTGATGCGCCCACCCTCGGCGGCACGGTCGAGGACGGACTGAAGGTCGGCCTTCTCGGTCACCGGGGCGTGCCTTTCGTCAAGGGTTCGGGCGGTCTGGGCCAGCCTACGCCAGCCCTCCGACAAGCCGGATGTCAGGCCGATGTCAGGCCGTGTACGCGCCGATCAGCAGACCCGCGTACGCCCCCGTGATCAGGAACGGCCCGAACGGGATCGCCGTCTTGCGTCCCGCCCTGCCCACCAGGACCAGGACACCGCCGTAGAGCGCGCCGAGCAGGAAGCCGGCGAAGGTGCCGAGGAGCACGGTGTCCCAGCCGTACCAGCCCAGGACCGCCCCCGCCCCGAGCGCCAGCTTCACATCGCCGAAGCCCATGCCGCCGGGGTTGATCCGCCACAGCACCCAGTAGCCCGCGCCGAGCGCGAGGGCGCCGAACAGGGCGTTCGGCCAGTTCCCGGCGTGCTCGGGCACCAGCGCCACCGCCCCGAGCAGGGCGAGTGCGGCGGCCGCGAGGGGGAGGGTGAGCGGGTCGGGCAGTCGTCGTACGCGCAGGTCGATGACGGCGAGCAGGACGCCCACGGGGGCGAGCAGCAGCCAGACGGCGATCTCCGGGTGGGTGCCGGTGGCGCCGGCGAGAGCGGCGCAGAGGAGGGCGGTGACGGTGGAGAGGACAGGGGTGCTGGGACCGTACGACTGCTGTGTGCCGCATGTCCGGCACCTCGCCCACCCGAGCCGGCCGCCCAGCGGGTGCCCGTCGGGGCAGGTCTCCCGCCACGGTTCCCCGGGCGGGACGGAGTAGCGGTAGGCGGCGCGCGGCAGCAGCGAACCCGCCGCCGCTCCCCACAGTGCGGCTACGGCGACAAGCAGCTCCGTCACCGCTCGACCTTCGACATCCGCGCCTCGGGGTATCCCTCGGCCTCGCTCTCCGACGTGTACTTGAGGTCGCCGCCCACCGCGGTGAGGCGGACGGTGTGGGCGGTGGGGTTGCAGCCGGCGTGGTTGTCCTTCGCGCCGACGGCCGTGGTGACCAGCTCCGTCTCGGTGACCTGCTTCAGCGTGAGGACGTCGGTGCACTCGGCCCCGATCGCGTCGGTCTGCTGCAGCCGGCCCAACTCCTCGCCGACGCTCACCTTCTTGACGGTGATCCGGAAGGTCCCCATCGGCAGGCTCCCGCCGAGACCGCTGCCCTGCCCCTCCCAGGTGCCGAGATAGCGGGCGGGGACCTCGGAAGGCCCGCTCGGCGCCGCGCTGGACGGCGGGGAGGACGCGGAAGGCGCGGAGGACGCCGAGGGCAGGGAGGCCGACGGTACGGAGCTCGGGGCCGAGGAGTAGGCGTCGTTGCCGGGTCTGGAACTCGCCGAGTCGTCCTCGCCGCGCCCCGGCAGCAGGTCGAACAGGAACACCGACCCCACGGTCACGGCTGCCAGTGCCCCCGCGACCGCGAGCGCCACGGTGCAACTCAGCCGACGCCCGCGCCCGTTGTCGCCGGGCGCGGAGGCGGCGGCCACGGAGACGGAGAGCCGCCCGGGGCCGGGACGCCGGTCGGAGGGCACCACCGTCTCGTGCGGCGCCGCGTCCCGGGGTTCGGGCACAAAGGGCGCGCCCGTGGGTGCCGTCGGCGTGACCGGGAACGCCGGGGGCCCTGCCGCGGCAGCCGGAGGCACCCCCGCGGACACCACCGGCATCACCGGCGGCGGCCCGAACGCACCGGCCGAGCCCACGGACCCGACCGACCCGCCCGAACCCGAGGGGCCACCGGGACCGGACGACCCACCCGAACCCGACGCTCCACCCGAACCCGATGAGCCCACCGAACCTGACGCTCCACCCGAAGCTGACGACCCGCCCGAGCCCGACGCCCCGCCGGACCCAAACGGCCCACCCGCCCCGGACAAACCCCCCGTCTCCAGCGAAGCCCCTTCCACCGAAGGGCTGCTGAACCCCACCACTCCCGACGGGGGCTGCCCCGTCGCCTCGAGGTTCAGCAGCTGTACGGCACTGCGCCCCACCTGCTCGACCAGCGCCCCCGGCAGCCATCCCGCCGCCACCAGCCGAGCCGCCCCCTCAGGGGCGAGCCGTCGGGCCAGCTCCTCCGGAGCCGGCCGCTCCTGCGCCGACTTGGACAGGCAGGCCCCCACGAGGTCCCGCAACTCGCCGGTCAGCGATCCGAGTTCGGGCTCCTCGTGGACCACCTTGTAGAGGAGGGAGGCCGAGGAGTCCCCCGGGAAGGGCGGTACCCCCGTCGCCGCGTACGCCAGCACCGCGCCCAGGGAGAAGACGTCCGCCGCGCCCGACACCCCCTTGCTCAGAATCTGTTCGGGGGACATGTAGCCCGGCGAGCCGATGGAGACGCCGGTGGAGGTCAGGGACGCGGTGCCGTCGGTGGCGCGTGCGATGCCGAAGTCGATGAGGAGGGGGCCGTCGACGGTGAGCAGGACGTTGGAGGGCTTCACGTCCCGGTGGACCAGCCCCAGTCCGTGCACGGCCGCGAGCGCCTCGGCAAGCCCCGCCCCCAGGACTCGTACGGAATGCTCGGGCAGCGGACCCCCGTCCATGACCGCCGAGGCCAGGGAAGGGCCCGCCGCATACCCCGTGGCGACCCACGGCACCGCCGCCTCCGGGTCCGCGTCGAGGACCGGCGCGGTCCAGGCCCCGCCCACTCTCCGCGCCGCGTCGACCTCGCGGCGGAAACGGGCGCGGAACTCCTCGTCGAGCGCGAAGTGCGGGTGCACGATCTTGACGGCGACCGTGCGGCCCCCGGCGCTGCGGCCCAGATAGACCCGGCCCATGCCGCCGGAACCCAGTCGGCCGAGCAGCCGGTAGGGCCCCACGGCGGTGGGTTCGTCGACTCCCAGCGGCTGCATACCGGCCTCCCCCATAAGGTGCAGATGCAGATTAGGGCTGAAGCAGTTCCACCTTCACGTCAGCGGGGAAACCCGTCGTCGGCCCCACCCTCCGCGCGAACTCCGTGACCGCCGCCAACTGCGGGCCTCCGAACCGGAAGTCCAGCGTCGTGAAGTACTTCGCCAGGACCTCTTCGTCGAAGTCCTCCCAGCGGGCCGCCTGCTCCGCGACCTTGCCGACCTCCTCCAGGGAGAGGTTCCGGGAGGCGAGGAAGGCCTCGTGGACCTTGCGGGTGATGACCGGCTCGCGTTCGAGATAGTCCCGCCGGGCGGCCCAGACCGCGAAGACGAACGGCAGCCCCGTCCACTCCTTCCAGAGTGAGCCGAGGTCGTGCACCTCGAGGCCGAAGCGCGGGCCGTCGAGGAGGTTCGCCCGCAGGGCCGCGTCTCCGATGAGTACGGCCGCCTCCGCCTCCTGCATCATCAGGCTGAGGTCGGGCGGGCAGGTGTAGTAGTCGGGCCGGACGCCGTAGCGCTCGGCGAGGAGGAGCTGGGCGAGGCGTACGGAGGTGCGCGAGGTCGACCCGAGGGCCACCCTGGCGCCGTCCAGCTCGTCCAGCGGGACCTGCGAGACGATGACGCAGGACATGACCGGGCCGTCGCAGCCGACGGCGATGTCGGGGAAGGCGACCAGGTCGTCCGCGTTCCTGAGGAACTCGACGAGGGTGATGGGCCCGATGTCGAGGTCTCCCTGCACCAGCTTCTCGCTGAGCTTCTCCGGGGTGTCCTTCGTGAGCTCGAAGTCGAGGAGCGTGCCCGTCCTCGCGAGCCCCCAGTACAGGGGCAGGCAGTTCAGGAACTGGATGTGGCCGACGCGCGGCCGGGTGCGAGAATTGTCCACATCGCGACAGTAGACCCCTTGGGGTACGCTTCGGACTTCGGCCCCACAGTCAACCCCCCGCACGATCCTTCAAACGTCCGGGTGACGTGATCTTGGCCTCTATTGCTTTCGGCTGCCTGCATGCTAGGCTCGCCGCAAGTTGCAGTTTGGTTTCCCTTGCAGTACAGAGCCTGCGGAGCATGTAACCGCAGGCTCTAGTCGTTTTCAGACATATGCAGTTGTGCGGCACTGTTTTCACACTTGCAGGTTCTGGAGCAGGGCAACCCTTTTGGGCCCAAGGAGGGCTTATGGCTACCGGAACCGTGAAGTGGTTCAACGCCGAAAAGGGCTTTGGCTTCATCGCCCAGGAGGGCGGCGGCCCCGACGTCTTCGTCCACTACTCCGCGATCAACGCGAGCGGTTTCCGTTCGCTGGAGGAGAACCAGCAGGTCTCCTTCGACGTGACCCAGGGCCCGAAGGGCCCGCAGGCGGAGAACGTCACCCCCGTCTGAGCGATCCCGTCTCATTGGCGATCCAGCCTCTGATCCGGACCTGAAAGCAGTACCCAAGGAGCCCCGCGCCGCACGGTAGCGGGGCTCCTGCCTTTGCCTTCACACGTGCTGCATGACGAGCACGAACGTCGTGCCGGGGGCGAGCGCCTCGTACGAATGGGCCACATCTCCCCGATAGGTCATGTAGTCGCCGGGCTCCAACTCGACCTCCTCCCCCACCGGTCCGGCCTTCACCCTCCCCGTGCCCACGATCAGATGCTCCACGGTCCCCGGAATATGCGGCTCCGATTCCCGCACGGCCCCGGGTTCGGCCCGCAGGTGGTAGATGTCCCGTCGCGCTCCGGGCGGGCTCGCGGAGAGCAGGGTGGCCGCGTACTCGGCTTTCTCGGAGGCCACGGTCGGCCCCTGTCCGGCCCTGATCACCCGCACGGACGGCGCCGGCGGCTCCACCAGGGCACTGAACGGCACCCCGAGCGCCACCCCCAGCGCCCACAGGGTCTCCACGCTCGGGTTCCCGCTCGCCGCCTCCAGCTGGGACAGCGTGGACTTCGCGATTCCGGCGCGCTTGGCCAGCTCGGAGAGGGAGATCCCGGCGCGGGTGCGCTCGCGACGCAGAGAGGTGGCGATCCAGTCCAGGGGGAGCCGGGGCGGGGGGCTGTCGGGCATACTGTTCGCTCCATCGGTATGATCGTTCGCCTTGACGAACAGTGCGGCTACCGTCCAGTCTAGTGAACATGCGTACGACAGAGCGAACAGCCTTGGTCCGTGACAGTGCGCTCGTCTGGCTCGCGAGCGGAGTCGTGGGGCTCTCCTTCGGCGCGATCGCCGTCACCGGCGGTCTGCCGGTGTGGGTGCCGGTGGTGATGTCCCTGATGGTGTACGCGGGCTCCGCCCAGTTCAGTGCGGTCGGGGTGCTGCTGGCCGGGGGCGGCCCGGTCGCCGCGGCGGTCACCGGCCTGCTGCTCAACACCCGTACGGCCGCCTTCAGTCTCGCGGTCGCGGACGTCCTCGGCCCGGGGCGGGTCGCCCGTCTCCTCGGCGCGCACCTGGTCACCGACGAGACGGTGGCCTTCGCCCTCGCCCAGCCGGATCCCGCGCGGCGCCGGGCGGCCTTCTGGGTCTCCGGGCTCGGCCTGTTCGCCGTGTGGAACACCGGCGTCCTGGTCGGCGCCCTCGCCGGGGACGCCTTGGGCGACACCGGCACCTACGGCCTGGACGCAGCCTTCCCCGCCGTCCTCGTCGCCCTGGTGCTGCCCGCCCTGCGCGAGTCCTTGGCGATACGACGGTCCGCGCTGCTCGGCGCCGCGCTCGCCCTGGCGGTGACGCCGGCGGTCCCGGCGGGGGTGCCGGTGCTGGTGGCGCTGGCGGGGCTGGTCCTGCACGGCGGCAGGAGGCCGGCGTGAGCGCGACGGTCGCCATGATTCTGGCGCTGGCGGTGGGGACGTATGCCTTCCGGCTGGTGGGGCCGGTGCTGCACGGGCGGGTGGAACTGCCGGAGCGGGTCCAGGAGTTGCTGGGCGCGGGTGCCGTCGTCCTGCTGGTGGCGCTGCTGGCGACGGGGGCGCTGACGGAGGGCGGCGGTTTCGCGGGGTGGGCGCGGCCGGCCGGAGTCCTGGTGGGGGCCGTGCTGGCGTGGCGGAAGGCGCCGTTCGTGGTGGTGGTGCTGGGGGCGGCGGCGGCAACTGCCGTACTGCGGGCGGCCGGAGTCGCCTGAGTGTCAGTGGGGGCCGCTAGGGTCCCCGGCCATGACCGACACCGACTTCGTGACCGCCACCCGCACCTTCTACGACACCGTCGCCGAGGACTACGCCGAGCAGTTCCGGGACGTTCTCACCGTCAGTCCACTGGACCGGGTCCTGCTGGAGGGGTTCGCCGAGTTGGTGGGGGACAGCGGACGGGTCGCCGACCTGGGCTGCGGGCCCGGGCGGGTCACGGGATACCTGGCCTCCCTCGGGCTGTCCGTCTTCGGGCTCGACCTGTCGGAGTCGATGCTGGCCATCGCCCGCCGGGAGAACCCGGGGCTGCGGTTCGAGCGGGGCTCGATGCTGGAACTGGATCTTCCGGACGGGGCGCTCGCCGGTGCCGTGTCCTGGTACTCGTCCATCCACACCCCTGTGGACGAACTCCCCCGTCTGTTCGCCGAGTTCCACCGCGTGCTGGCACCGGACGGGCACCTCCTCGTCGCCTTCCAGGCCGGCGACGAGGACCGGCATCACGACCGGCCCTGGGGGCGCCCCGTCGCACTGACCTTCCTGAGGCGGCAGCCGGAGCAGATCATCGGGTTGCTCCGGGCGGCCGGGTTCGCGCTCGTCTCGCGGACGGTGCGCGAACCCTGCCCCGAGGAGGTGTCGCAGCAGGCGTTTCTGATCGCTCGCCGCGACTAGATCACCCCCGCGATGTCCCGGGCCGCGATGTACCCGAAGGTCATCGCGGGACCGATCGTCGAGCCCGCGCCCGCGCCCGCGTAACTGTGGCCCATGACAGCCGCGCTGGCGTTCCCGGCGGCGTACAGGCCGGGGACGACGGAGCCGTCGGGCCGCAGGACGCGCGCGCGGGCGTCGGTCACCAGGCCGCCCTTGGTCCCCAGGTCTCCCGGGACGAGCTTGAAGGCGTAGTACGGGGGCAGCCACAGCGGGGCCAGGCATGAGTTCGGGAGGACCGAGGGGTCTGTGTAGTAGTGGTCGTAGGCGCTGTCGCCGCGCCCGAAGTCCGGGTCGTCGCCCTTCACGGCAAGGGAGTTGAAGCGGTCGACGGTGGCGCGGAGGGCGGCGGCGGGGACGCCGATGGAGGCGGCCAGGGCGTCGACCGTCCAGGCCTTGTGGGCGGCGCCCGAGCCGTACCAGTCGTCGGGGAGGACGAAGGTCGGCGCGATGTCCTTGAAGAGGTACCGGTCGCGGTAGTTCTGGTCGACGATCAGCCAGGACGGGATGTCGGGGTCGGTCGGATTCCGGTCGTACATGGTGTGGACGACATCGCTGTACGGAGCGGCCTCGTTGACGAACCGCCGGCCTGCCGCGTTCACGATGAGCCCGCCGGGGAGGGTGCGTTCGGCGAGACAGAAGTACGGGTCGTCGGGGAGCGGGATGGCCGGCCCCCACCAGGCGTCGTCCATCAACGCCACATCGGCGCCGAGTCGCTGCCCGGCCCGGATGCCGTCCCCGGTGTTCTCCTTCGCCCCGACGGTCCACTCCGTGCCGATGGGCTGCCGCTGGTACTGCGCCCGCATCGCCGCGTTGTGCTCGAAGCCGCCGGAGCCGACGATCACGCCCCGGCGGGCACGGTAGAGCCCACCGGGGGTCACCGCTCCGGCGACGGCGCCCTTGTCGACGTGGAGCTCGGTGAGGGGGGTGTTGAGCCGGACGGCGACTCCGGCGTCCTGGAGTCCCTTCCGCAGCCCGGCCGCCAGCGACTGTCCCATGGTGAGCGGCGTCTGCCCGAGCAAGGCCGCCTTCGTGCCGCGCGCCAGGCACTCGGCGGCGACGGCGGCGCCCTCGACACTGACGGCGGACAGGGCGAGCCACTTGTAGTCGGCGCTGAACACGACCAGTCCGGCGGGGACTTCGAGGTACGGCGGGTTCAGGTGGGCGAGTTCGGCGCCGAGGAGTTTGCCGTCGAGCTGGTCGGGCTCGATGGAACGGCCGCCCGGCAGGCCGCCCGGGAGCTCCGGGTAGTAGTCGCTGTACCCCTCCATCCAGCGGAAGCGGAGCGGGCTGTTGGCCATGACGAAGGAGATCATGGCGGGCCCGTGCGCGAGGAAGGCCTGTTGGCGGCTGAGGGGAACGTCCGGGCCGACGACGGCGGCAAGGTAGGCAGCCGCCTTGGCCGGGGTGTCCGGGACGCCGGCGGCGAGGATGACGGGATTGTTGGGGATCCAGATCCCGGCCCCCGAACGGGCGGCGGATCCGCCGAAAGTGGGCGCCTTCTCGAGCACCACGGTGCTGAGGCCCTGCTTGGCGGCGGCGAGCGCGGCGGTCATGCCGGCGGCGCCGGAGCCGATGACGACGACGTCGTACGTCCCGATCGTCGGCAGGTCGGCGGCGCTCGCGCCCTGTTGCACCCCGGCGGCGACGGCCGCCCCGGCACCGGCGGCCAGCAGGTGTCTTCGGGTCACACTCATGGTCGGGTCCCCCTGCGGTTGGTATGGACGAAGGTCCGGAACGTCGCGCGGGGGTCTTGAGAAGTCAAGGGGTGTGCAGGACGGTGAGGGTGTCCCGCCAGGCGAGTTGGCTGAGGAGGGGCCGGAACCGGGTGAGCAGAGCGAGGAGTTCGGGCCCCCACCGCTCCCGGAAGGCCGGATCCCGGCGGGCGAGGTCGAGTTCGTTGGCGGCGGTGAGCTCGGCGAAGTCCCTGCGCAGGACGCGGGCGGGAGCGTACGTCCGCCCGGTGAACCGGTCCCGGAAGAGCGGCTCCAGGAGATGCGGGTACGTCGCCTCACGGTCGCAGCTCGCGTAGAAGTGCACGATCGCCTCGGCGTCCGGGCCGATCACGGACGCGAGTTCCGTGCGCCGGTCGAGCGGGAGCAGGGCGGTGGGGAAGCCGTCGGTGCCGTAGAAGGCGTGGCAGAGGCCGGCGAGTCGGAGGGCGGGGCGGGCGTCCCAGAGAGCCAGTTGCATGCGGACGCGTTCGAGGTGGGCGAGGAGGGTGCCGCCCGGGTGGGGGGTGCGGTCGGCGCCGAGCCGCCGTAAGAGGGCTCTGGCTTCGGCTGTGGCGGTCGCCTGCACGGGCACCGAACTCCTCAGCGGTAGGGGCGGGTTGGGTCGGCACCCGCTCCTCCCGGGTGTGGGAGCGGGTTGCCGCCCGGGCCCTGAGGAGATCGTCGTACGGGCGTCGGTCCGAGTCAATCCTAAGTATTTGTCACCTGACCCAAGTGTTAGCTTGGGGATCATGACCCTCGACGACCTGCGTGTCTTCGTGGCCGTGTGCCGCGCCGGAAGTCTCAGTGCGGTGGCCCGTGAGCTGGACTGCACGCAGTCCGCCGTAAGTCAGCACGTGAAGCGGCTGGAGCGGGAGACGGGGGTCAGTCTGCTGGAGCGGCAGCCTCGGGGGGTCGTACCGACGCAGGCGGGGCGGGTCCTGGAGGCGGCCGCGGCGGAAGGGATCACCGGGCTGGATCTCGCCCTGCGCCGGCTGCGCGAACTGGTCGACGGGGAGAGCGGTTCGGTCCGGGTGGCGACCGGCGCGACGACCGTACGGCACTTCATGTCGGACGCGGTGGTGGCCTTCCGGCAGCGACACCCGGACGTCAGCCTGGAGTTCAGGACCGAGGGCTCCAGCCGGGCCTGCTTCGACGCGCTGGCCGACAGCAGTCTCGACCTGGCGTGGATCACGCTCGGCGCGCCGGTGCGGGGCATAGAGCAGCGGCCGGTGAGGGAACTGCCGTGGGTGCTGGCGGTACGGGCCGACGACCCGCTTGCTTCACGGTCGTCCGTGGAGGCGGCCGAGCTTCAGGAACTCCGCCTGATCCGCCTCCCGCCGAACTCCACCTCCGCCGCCCATCTTGACGCGTCCTGCGCGGAGTTGGGCGTCCGGTTCGCCTTCGACACGAGCGTGGCGGACTGGGACACGGCGCTACTCCTGGCCGAGTTGGGCCTGGGGCGGGCGGTGGTGCCGTCGCTGCCGGGTCTGGACGTACCGGGCACCCGGGGGGATCTGCGGCTGGTGCCCCTCCCCGCCCTGCGTCCGCTGTCCGTGGGGTGGGCGGTACGGCGCTGGGACGCGCTTTCGCCGCTCGCGCGGGCGTTCGCGGACACAGTGGTGGCGAGGTGTCGCCGGTAGCCGGTAGTCCCGAACCGCTGCGGTGCGTGACTATTTCGCGCCACACTGTGAGGGCAACTGTCCGGTAACGACTCGTCAGCGGGGGAGAAATGGACGACGGCATTCCGACGAGCCCCGGCCGTGGGTACCACGCGGCAGACGGCGTGACGAAGGTGGAACTGCTCGTCATCCCCGATCCCGATCTCGATCCTGAGCAGGCCGAGCGCGTGCCCCGCAGACTGCGCGCCGAGATCGCCGCCCTCGACGTCGAGTCGATCGGCCACGCCCCCGCCGCCCCGGCCCCCGACGGCGCGAAGGGCACCGACGCGGTGACGGCCGGGGCGATCGTCGTCGCGCTGAGCGCGGCCGGCGGGGTGTTCCCCACGCTCATCGACACCGTGCGCGACTGGCTCGGCAGGAGTTCGGCGCGGCATCGGGTGTCGGTCACCATCGACGGCGACACGATCGAACTGGACTATGCGTCGGACGCCGAGCGCCAGGCCCTGATCGACGCGTACGTCCGTCGGCACACGGGCGGTTGACATGGGACGCCGTATCGCACTGCTGATCGCCACCTACGAGTACCAGGACACCGGGCTGCGGCAGCTGACCTCTCCGGCCCACGACGCGGAAGCGCTCGCCGAGGTGCTTCGGGACCCGGACATCGCAGGTTTCGAGGTGACCACACTCGTCAACCAGCCGCACCACGTCGTCGGCGAGGCCATCGGCGACTTCTACCGCGGCCGCCGCAGCGACGATCTCGCCCTCCTCTACTTCACGGGCCACGGGCTCAAGGACCAGGAAGGGCGGCTGTATCTGGCGATGTCCAACTCCCGGCGCGACAGCCTGCTGTTCACCGCGCTGTCCGCCGAACAGCTCGACCGGGCGATCGAGGGCTGCGTCTCCCGGCAGAAGGTACTGATCCTCGACTGCTGCTATGCCGGAGCGTTCGGGGCACGGGGCACAAAGGGGGACACCTCGATCCAGGCGCTGGAGCGTTTCCAGGGCCGCGGCCGCACAGTGCTGACCGCGACGGACGCGACGCAGTACTCGTTCGAGGGCAACGAGGCTCACGGTCACGCGGCACAGTCGGTGTTCACCCGCCACCTGGTGGAGGGCCTTCGCGACGGCAGCGCGGATCTCGACGGCGACGGGGACATCACCCTCGACGAGCTCTACAGCTACGTCCACGACCGGGTCGTCGAGGAAATGCCGCAGCAGCGGCCCAAGAGGCAGGACAACGTTGAGGGCCGCACGGTCATCGCCAGCAACATCAACTGGACGCTTCCCGCGTACCTGCGCAATGCCATCGGCAGCCCCCTGGCCCAAGACCGGCTCGGCGCTCTCGACGGGCTCGTCCACCTGCATCGCATCGGCAACGACCGGGTACGCACGGCGGTTGCCGAGGAGCTTCGCCACCTCACCGACGACGACAGCAAGCTGGTGTCGCGGGCGGCGGCCGAGCGGCTGCGGGCCCTTGTCGCACCTCCGGATGCGGTACAGGTGGTCGAGCCCGCGCCGCGGCCCGCGCAACCAACGACACCGCAGGCCGTACCGCCCCCGGCACCGGAGCGAGCGCCTGAGCCACCACCGCAGCCCACGCCTCAGCCCCGACCCCACCCCGCGCAACCAGCACGGTCAGGAGCAGCGTCCAGGCGTCCTCCGTCCGCGTCGCCACCGGTCCCGGCAACGGAACGACCGTCCGCGCCCCCGCCCAGACCGGCGCCCACGAGGTCACTCGCCCTTCCCCGCAGCCGCAGGGCCAGGGTCGTCCTCGCAGGTGCCACCGCCCTGGCGGTGGCGGTCACTGTCGTCTCGCTGGTCCTCGCCTACGGTGGAGGAGACTCCGACTCCTCCTCTTCGGGCTCCAAGGCGATGGCTTCGGCCAGCTCGATTTCGCCCAGCAAGACCCTCTCCGGAGCCGGCACGGACGTCGAGTTCAGCGCCGACGGCAAGACACTGGTGACGAGCGACGGCGAAACCGTGAAGGCATGGCAAGGAAGCATGACCGAGCCCTCGCTCTCCCTGTCCAAGCGGAGTTTCAGAGCCCTCAGCCCTGACGGCCGGCTCATGGCCACCGAGTTCAGCGACGGCAAGGCCGGGAACGGCGAAGAAGTCGCAGTGCGCGACCTGGACACGGGCGACACGACCACCCTGCACACCGACGCGGGAAGTCTCGTCGCCGCGTTCAGTCCCGACGGCAAGACGCTCGCCACCGCGCGAACCACCGTCGCCGAGGAGAGCCTGGACACCCCGGTACGCCTGTGGAACACCGAGACCGGCAAGCTCCGCCTCACGCTCACCGGCCACACCAACGGCGTCGGTTCCATGGACTTCACTCCCGACGGCAAGGTCCTCGTCACCGCGAGCACCGACCACACGGTACGGCTGTGGAACCCGGCCACCGGCAAGTCGACGCGCACCCTCGGCGGTGGCGCGGACGACTACGTCTACAACATGGTCCTGAGCCCCGACGGCACGACGATCGCCACCTGGGGCGGCACCGCCTCGACCCAGCTGTGGAACAGGGCGACCGGCGAGCGGACCATCGACGTCGGCTCCCCGGGCGGCGGGGTGTTCAGCCCCGACAGCACGCTCTTCGCCTACTCGAGCGGTACCGGTGTACGGCTGAGAAGCGTGGACCCGACGGTCGACTCCGACCAGACGGCCCGCGGCGGCGTAGGACGGCCATTCCGGTTCAGCCCGGACAGCAAGACCATCGCCACGAACACGTACGGCTCCAACGACCCGGCCGTACTGGTGTGGGACGTGACCACCGGCGTGCACACCGCCACCCTGCCCGGCGGGTCCCGGAAGCTGACGAGCCTCGCGTTCACCCCGAACGGCCAGACTCTCGCCACGGCGGACGAGGGCGGGACCGTGAGCCTGTGGAAGGTTCCCTGAGAGGGCGGCAAGCCAAACTGAGGCCCCTCAGTCACTCCGCCCAGCAGATCCTTCCCTCGGTGACGGAGGGCGCCCCACCGGACTCCAGCAGGTCGGCCAAGGGCTGGAGAAAAGCACCGAGAGACGGCAGGTGGGAACTCGGGTAGTCGCCCTCGCTGTAGCTCAGGAGGGAGGGTGAGCCAGGAGGGTTCTGCCTATCCAGAAGGATTCCGTACGGCCCGTCGCTCTTCTCCATGATCGGGATCCAGGGCACTTTCCAGTAGTCACCGTCCCCGATGTCCCGGGCGATGTGCAGGTACTCCGCGTGCTGGTCGGCCATCTCCCGGCAGCCGAGGAACCGCATACCGTCCGGGAAGATGACCGAGTCACGGTGCGGGAGGCGGGCGATCCCCCCGCCAGGTATGGGCCTCTCGGAATCCTTCGCCGTACTGCCGTTGTTCATGCGGAGCCAGACCTCGAGTACGTCCGGGATCTCAAAGCCCAGACTCTCGTTCAGGCGCGCTACCTCCTCCCCCGAAGCTCCTGGACGAAGGGCCTCTGCACTGGCCGGAGCGTGCCTTTGAAGCCAACCGACGATGCGCTCCCACGCAGAGGCAACCTCGTCGGCCTGCGGCATGTCGGCACACCCTTCCCTTTCCATGTGTTGTCAGTCCCACATCATCACCCGAGCCCGATCTCGGCCCACACCGTCTTGCCGACGTCCCGCTCCGTGACGCCCCAGGTGTCGGCGAGGAGGGTGACGAGGATCAGTCCCCGGCCGTGTTCGCCCTCCTCGTCGTCGACGTACCGGAGCCGGCGGTCGCCTCGTGGGTCGCTCACCTCGATACGGAGCGTGTTCCCCGGGAGCAGGAGGAGGCGCAGCTCGAAGTCCCTTCCGGGTACGCGGCCGTGGGTCACCGCGTTGGCGGCGAGCTCGGCGACGAGGTGCTGCGCGGTGTCGTTGACGTCGGTGTCGTGGAGGTGTCCCCATGCCGTGAGCTGGGTGGCCGTGAGTCTGCGGGCCAAGCGGGCGCCTCGCGGGGTGGCGCTCAGACGCTGGGTCAGTTCGTCGGTGGGGGTGGAGATTTCGGCGTTCACGTGACTGAGCGTGGTGGGTTGTCTCTACGCTGACCAGGTGCGACCCGGCGACGCTGAGTAGTTGTACGGGTGCTGTCGGTTCGGTGTACGGGTTGTCGCGTGGGAGGGGTGAGGCGGGTGGGTGAGCGGAGGCCGGAGACGCCTGCGGAGGCGGACGGGACGGCGGGGTTGTTCGTCGCGCTGGGCAAGATGATGAAGCTTTTGCGGGAGCGGAAGGGGCTGACGCAGAAGGAGTTCGGGGAGCTGGTGGGATACGGCCCGGACGCGGTCTCCTCCATGGAGAGGGGCGTGCGGACGCTTCGGCCGGAGGTCCTGATCAAGGCGGACGAACTGTTGGACGCCGGGGGCCTGTTGAAGGAGGTCCTCCCCGAGGTTGAGGAGGCGATGGCGAAGACTCGGACTCGGCATCCGGAGTGGTACCGGAGTTACGCCGGGTTGGAGGCGGAAGCGGTCTCCCTCTACGACTACAGCACGATGGGTGTGCTGGGCCTGCTCCAGACGGAGGACTACGCCCGGGCCGTGTTCACGCAACGGCACCCGCCGCTGGACGAGGAGACCATCGAGAAGCGTGTCGCCGACCGGCTCTCCCGTCAGCAGCTCTTCGAGAAGTGGCCGCCGCCGGAGTGCAGCTTCGTCCTCGAACAGGCCGTGCTGGAGCGGCCGATCGGTGGACCCGCGGTGCAGGCGGATCAGCTTCGGCGGTTGCTGCACATCGGGCGTCTGCGGAACGTCCAGCTTCAGGTGATGCCGACGGGACGGACCGAACACCCCTGCCTGGACAACTCATTCACCCTGCTCACTCCCAAAGGCAAGGAGCAAGTGGTGTACATGGAGAGTCAGGGGTACCCACGGCTGATCACTGACCGGGAAGAGGTACGCATCCTTGCCGCCCGCTATGGGATCATCCGAGCTCAGGCCCTCAACCCGCACGAGTCCCTGGACTTCATCGAGAAGATGCTGGAAGAACGATGACCATAGAGAAGCTGAACTGGTTCAAGTCGAGCTACAGCAGCGGCGAGGGCGGCCAGTGCCTGGAAGTCGCCGTAACCCCCCACACCATCCACCTCCGCGACTCCAAGCACCCCACCAGCCCTCACCTCACCCTCTCCCCCACGGCCTGGTCGGCCTTCCTCTCCCCTACTGCGGGAACGCGGCCACCACGTTGAGTTCCCGGGCACCGGTCGCCGTGATGCCGGAACCGGTGCCGGGAAGCAGCACGCTCGGGTCGTAGGAGTTGTTCGACACCAGCAGGTCCTTGTCGCCGTCGCGGTCGATGTCGCGAAGGCGGACGAGGGAACCGAAGCTCTCGTACTCGCGGGGGTCCCCGGGGACGCCCGCCGTCGCGCGGGTGAACCACTGGGAGTTCTTGCCGGTCAGGCCGGACTTTCCGCCGCGCAGGACGTGGACGCCGCCGGCGTCCTCCATCGAGCCGACCTTCTCGGAATACACGCCGACCGCCAGGTCCGGGTAGCCGTCGCCGTTGGTGTCCCCGGCGGAGAGGTCGGAGCCGAAGTAGTCGCGCGTCGTAGCGGCCGTGGCAACGCCCGCGGTGGACTGCGTGAGCCGGTACTTCGTCGTCGGGCCGGTGCTGCCGCCGCGCCAGACGACCACCGAGCCCGCCTTGTTGTTGTAGCGGGTGTCGCTGACCGCGAGGTCGCCGTAGCCGTCCTTGTCGAAGTCGGCGACGACACCGGTGGGGCTGTAGTCGGGGGTCGAGCCGTTGACGACGGTGACCTTGCCGGGCTTGATGGTGGAGCCGCCCCGCAGGAACCACGCGTCCTGGGTCATCTTGTCGTTGTGGTAGCCCTGGCCCAGGAGATAGAGATCGGTCGCCTTGTCCTTGGTGACCTTGCCGGCGACCATGCCGGTGGGCTCGAGAATGCCGTCGCGGGTGTGCTTGGTGACCTTGCCCGTCGTGCCGGACTTGGCGAAGCCGCCGCGGTAGACGTAGACGGAGTCGATGGCGTTGGCGATGGCCAGGTCGGCCTTGCCGTCGCCGTTGAAGTCACCGGTCTCTATCTCCTTCCCGAAGCCCTGGTCGGAGCGGGCGGTGACCTTGAGGCGGGTGGCGTCGGTACCGGTGAGACCGGTCTTCCTGCCCCACAGAATGGTGACCGCGCCGGAGCCCGCCTTGCCGCTCACCTTCTCCGTGAAGTCGGCGACGGCGAGGTCGGCGTATCCGTCGCGGTTGAGGTCGGCGCTGGCGATGTCCTCGCCGAACGCGTCGCCGTAGCCGCCCGCGTCACCGGCGGTTCCCGGGATACCCGCGCTGGACTGCGTGAACGTCTTTGTGGTGGTGCCGGGGCCGGTGGCCGTCCCGTACGTCACGGCGACCTCACCACCGAGGCCGGCGACGGCGTAGTCGCGGTAGCCGTCCCCGTTGAAGTCATCGGCGAACTTCGCCGGGGTGGCCGCACTCGCGGCGCCCACAGAGAGGGTGAGCAGCCCGCCGGTCAGGGACACGGCGGTGGCCGTGGCGAGCGCCAGGCGGAGGTTGGTGCGCGTGAACATGTGTCTCCTGCGGTGATCATGGCTCGGGCAAGGAGGAGACTCGCTGCGGCGGGTAATGGTTGTACCAAGTCGGCGCTCTCCCATGCAGATCTCGGCCCACACGGTCTTGCCGACATCCCGCCCTCTGAAGCCCCAGGTGCGGGTGAGGAGGGTGACGAGGATCAGGCCTCGGCCGTACTCGCCGTACTCCTCCGGCTCGGTGGCGAAACGGAGTCGGCGGCCGTGAACGCGAAGGTCAGCGAACAGACAGGAATTGGTCAAGACCTCTCCTGGCCCTCTGGTCACACAAGAGGTACCCGGGTTCACTGCGCCGCATGAGACGACCTCTCCCGCCTTCCCTGCGGCGCACCGCCGCCCTCCTCACCGCCGCCCTCGCCTCGTTCGCCCTCGCGGCGGGCACGGCGGCCGCCGACACCCCCGTGCCCGTCGAGTTCGGCACGGACTACCACGACCCCGTCACCGCCGCCCCGCCGATCAGCACCCCGCACACCAAGGCCTGTTCGGTCACGGTCGCGCAGGCGCAGTTCAAGGACTTCACGCCGTACACGGGGACGTACACGCCGCCGACCGGCTGCGGGGCACCGGGGCGGTGGTCGAAGGTCGTGCTGCGGATGGACGGGAACGTGAAGGGGCGGCAGTACGACCGGCTGGGGTATCTGGACATCGGTGGGGTGCAGGTGTTCCGGACGTCCACCCCGGAGCCCTCGCAGGACGGGATCAACTGGTCCGTCCAGAAGGACGTCACCGAGTACAAGAAGACGCTGAGCAGCGCTCAGTCCGTCGACATGCTCATCGGCAACGTCGTCAACGACACGTACACGGGCATCCTCGACGTCAAGGTGACGCTCACCTTCTACGCGCCCGAGCACAAGAACACGACCACCACCGCTCCCGACCAGGTCATCCCCCTCAGCGACGGTGACAGCGTCACCACCGGCGCCTCCCTCACCGTCCCCCGCAACTCCGAGCGCGTCCTCGCCGAGGTGTACGCGACCGGCTCCGGGGGCGGCTGCGAGGAGTTCTGGTACTCGGCGACCACGCCCTCGGCGTCGTACTCCTGCCAGGGCGGGGACGACGGGCCGTACCGCGAAGTTCAGGTGAGCGTGGACGGGAAGGTCGCCGGGATCGCGTCGCCTTACCCGAACGTGTGGACCGGCGGCTGGTCGCCCTACCTCTGGTCGGTGATTCCGTCCCCGACCGCCTTCGACGTGCGTCCGCTCACCTTCGACCTGACCCCGTTCGCGGGGCTGCTCAACGACGGCAAGGCGCACACCGTGGACGTCAAGGTGCTCGGAGTTCCGGCCGGGCAGACCGGGTGGAGCGCGCCGACCAACGTCCTGGTGTGGCAGGACGCCCACAAGTCGGTGGTGACGGGGGCTGTGACGTCGTATCGGAAGGCCGACCCGGCGGTGGACAACACCTACACCGACGGCTCGCTGCGGCACCTCGTGACCTCCGGCAAGGACCACCTGAAGGTCAGCGGGTATCTGAACACCTCCCACGGCCGGGTCACCACGACCGTCGAGCGCACGCTCACCACGGCGATCGACCACCAGTGGACACCCGACGAGAACACGGACGACCAGACCGGCACCTGGACCGACCACCAACTCGTCACGTCCAACGGCCACTTGTCCCGCACCGACCGCACCTACACCCTCGACGGCCGCGCCACCATCGACAGCGCCAACCGGCTGCGGGTCGTCATGTCCGTGGGTGACCACGCCCGGTCGGGCGCCACCCGCATCGACGACACCTACCACGGCGACGCCACCTTCACCCTCGGCGTGGCCCGCGAGGAACGGCACGCGGTCGCCACCACGAGCGAGCGGTACCGGCTCCGGGCCCCCGGCACCTGCTACGACCACACGCTCGGGACGGAGCAGGGCGTGCTGACGAAGGACGTACGCGGCTGCTGAGGAGGACCGGCAGCCCCGTACGTCCGTACGCCTCCTTGTGGCTCAGCGCTCGTACAGCCCCTCGATCTCCCCAGCGAAGTCCCGCATGACCGCCTCCCGGCGCAGTTTCATCGACGGGGTCAGATGGCCCGCCGCCTCGGTGAGGTCGGTCGGCAGGACGGTGAAGCGGCGGATGGACTCGGGGCGGGAGACCATCTTGTTCGCCTCGTCCACCGCGCGTTGCAGGACCGTCCTCAACTCCTCGTCGTTGATGAGGAGTTCCACGGGAACGGGATGTTTGCCGTTCATCTGGCGCCAGTGGTTGACGCCGTCCATGTCCAGGCTGATCAGGGCCGAGATGTAGGGGCGGCGGTCACCGAGGACCATGCACTGGGAGATCAGGGGGTGCGAGCGGAGCCAGTTCTCCAGCGGGGCCGGGGCGACGTTCTTGCCGCCCGCCGTGATCAGGATCTCCTTCTTGCGGCCCGTGATCGTCAGATAGCCCTCGTCGTCCAGCTGTCCGATGTCCCCGGTCGGGAACCAGCCGTCGGCCGAGGCGGGGGCCACCCCCTCGCCGTACGGGTCCCAGTAACCCCGGAACACCTGACCGCCGTTCAGCAGGATCTCGCCGTCCGCCGCGATGCGGACCCGGGTGCCCGGGATGGGCCAGCCGACCGTGCCCAGGCGGGGCTTCAGGGGAGGCGTGCAGGTCGCGGCCCCCGTCGACTCCGTCAGGCCGTAGCCCTCGTAGATCTCCATGCCCGCGCCCGCGTAGAACGCGGCGAGACGGCGGCCGAGCGGGGAGCCGCCGGAGATGATGTGCCGGATCCTGCCACCCATGGCGTTGCGGATACGGCGGTACACGAGCGGGTCGTAGAAGGTGCGGGCCGCTCTGAGGGCGGCGCCCGGCCCGGAGCCGGTGCCCGCGTGGCGGGTCTCCATCGCCTCGCCGTAGCGGACGGCGACGTTGGTCGCGCGGTCGAAGACCGTCACCCGGCCGCCGCTCTCCGCCTTGGCGCGGGCGTTGTTGAAGACCTTCTCCAGCATGTAGGGGATCACGAGCAGGAAGGTCGGCTTGAAGCTGCTCAGGTCGGCCAGCAGGTCCTCGGCCTGGAGACTCGGCGCGTGACCGAGGCGGACGCGGGCGCGGACGCAGGCGACGGCCACCATGCGGCCGAAGACGTGCGAGATGGGCAGGAAGAGAAGGGTCGCCAGATCCGCCTCGTCCGACTTCGACTTGAAGACCGGGTAGAGGAGCTCGATCGCGTTGTCGACCTCGGCGAGGAAGTTGCCGTGGCTGAGCACGCAGCCCTTGGGGCGGCCCGTGGTGCCGGAGGTGTAGACGACGGTGGCGACCGTGCCCGGGCCCAGCATCCCGCGCCGTACGCCGATCTCCTGGTCGGGGACGGCCTGGCCGAGCTCCCCCAGACGCTCCACATGGCCCTTCTCCATGATCCACATGTGCCGCAGGTCGGGAAGGCGGCTGAGCTCGGGGCCGAGGGCGGCGGCCTGGCCGGCGGTCTCCGTCACCAGGGCGACCGCGCCGGAGTCCTGGAGGATGAAACGGGTCTGGAAGACGGAGGACGTGGGGTAGATGGGGACCGTCACCAGGCCCGCGGCCCAGGCGGCGAAGTCGAGGAGCGTCCACTCGTACGTCGTGCGCGCCATGATCGCGACCCGGTCGCCCGGCATCAGGCCCTCCGAGATCAGGCCCTTGGCCACGGCCAGCACCTGCCGCGCGAACTCCGCCGCCGTCAGATCGACCCAGCGGCCGTCCTCCGTACGGCGGCTCATCACCCGCTGCTCCGGCGCCGCCTCGGCGTTGTCGAAGGGCAGGTCGGCGAGCGAGCCATGGGTCAGCGGCGGGACCAGCGGCGGCACCGACACCTCGCGGACCTCGCCGTCCAGCCGCACGATCTCGGGTTCCACGAGCACGGGTGCGCCGTCGTAGTCGTGACCGGACACGTACGAGAGGGACATGGTCAGCTCCTGGGACGTGCAGCTCGGTAACGTTCCGCTGCATGAGGTACGCAGGGGACGTACCGGGGCGTTCACCCGCGAGTGCGCCTGGAAGGGTTACCTGGGGTTAGGACGGTGATCCTAAGTGGCTCAAGTGGGGGGTCTGTGCGGGTTCGTTGATGGTCCGGAGCCGGGACTGTGCAACCTCGACCGCAAAGTGAGACTTTGTCAGCTATCCATGCTTACGGCCGCTCCAGAATCGCCGTCACCCCTTGTCCGCCCGCCGCGCACACCGAGATCAGACCGCGGCCGGGGCCGCCCCGCTCGGCCAGCAGCTTCGCGAGCGTGGCCACGATCCGCGCACCGGTCGCGGCGAAGGGATGCCCGGTGGCGAGGGAGGATCCGGTGACGTTGAGGCGGGCCCGGTCCACCGGGGCCAGGCCCCGCTTCTCCCAGGCCGCGAGGGTCGCCAGGACCTGGGAGGCGAAGGCCTCGTGGATCTCGACCAGGTCGAAGTCGTCCATGCCGAGACCGGCTCGCTCCAGCATGCGGGGGACGGCGTACGCGGGGGCCATGAGCAGGCCGTCCTCTCCCTGCACGACATCCCCTTGTACGAAGTCCACGGCCGCCGTCTCGTACGCCGTGAGGTAGGCCAGCACCTCCAGACCGCGCGCCTCGGCCCACTCCTGCGACGCCAGCAGCACGACCGCCGCGCCGTCCGTCAGGGGGGTCGAGTTCCCGGCCGTCATGGTCGGTTCGGGGTCCTTGAGCCCGAACACCGGTCTGAGCGCGGCGAGTTTGTCGGCCGTCGAATCAGGACGGAGGTTCTGGTCGCGGGCCAGCCCGCGAAAGGGAACCACCAACTCTTGGAAGAAGCCGCGTTCGTACGCCGCTGCCAGCCGCTGGTGACTCGTCGCCGCCAGCTCGTCCTGGGCCTCCCGCGTCACGCCCCACGCGCGGGCGGTGACGGCCGCGTGCTCGCCCATGGACAGGCCGGTGCGGGGTTCGGCGTTGCGGGGGATGTCGGGAACGAGGTGGGTCGGACGGATGCGCGCGAGCGCCTTCAGGCGGGCGCCGGCCGACTTCGCGCGCCGGGCCTCCAGCAGGATGCGGCGCAGGTCGTCGTTGACGCCGAGCGGCGCGTCGCTCGCGGTGTCCGCGCCGCCCGCGATCGCGGATTCCGTCTGCCCCAGGGCGATCTTGTTGGCGGCGGCGATGACGGCCTGGAGGCCGGTCCCACAGGCCTGCTGGATGTCGTACCCCGGGGTGCGCGGGTCCAGTTCCGAGCCGAGGACCGTCTCGCGGGCGAGGTTGAAGTCGCGGCTGTGCTTGAGGACGGCACCCGCGACGAACTCCCCTACCGCGCCGGGGCCCTGGAGCCCCTGGCGTTCGACGAGGGCGTCGAGGACGGCGGTGAGCATGTCCTGGTTCGAGGCGGTGGCGTACGGGCCGTCCGAGCGGGCGAAGGGGACGCGGGCACCGGCGACGATCGCCACGCGCCGGGCGACCGGCGGCTTCAGGGGGCTCATTTCCACCAGCTCCTCACCTCGGACAGCGGCTTACCTACGGTAACCTTACTCCAGAGTAAGGAATCTGCGACCGACCCGGGAGATGGACATGGCCGACCGCTATCTGAGCTTCACCGGTACCGCTCCGGGTCGGTTCCTCACCCGCCACCTGGGGCTTCCGCAGCCGACGGTGCTGCGCCGGTGGTCGGAGGAGTTCCCGGAGTTCCGGGCTGGGGTGCTGCATCTCACGGCGGGGAAGTCGGAGCTGTCCGGGCTGACCGGGCCGGCGTTGGTGGCGTCCTCGGACGCGCCCGCCGCGGTGCTCCTCGACGCCACCGGGGTCCGGGACGTCGAAGGGCTCGCCGAGGTGCACGCGGCGCTGCACCCGGTCGTGCGGTCCGTCGCCGAGAGCGGGCGGGTCGTCGTCCTGGGGGCGCCGCTCGATCCCCTCGACCATCACCAGGCCGCCGCCCAGCAGGCGTTGGAGGGATTCACGCGCTCGCTCGGCAAGGAGATCGGGCGGGGCAGAACGGTCAACCTCGTACGGCTCACCGACGCGTCCGCGGCCGAGTCGACGCTGCGCTTCCTGCTCTCCCCCAAGTCGGCGTACGTCAGCGGTCAGGTGATCGAGGTCGGGGAGGCGCGGGAGGCCGACGTCGACTGGTCCCTCCCGCTCGCCGGGCGGACGGCCCTGGTGACCGGCGGGGCGCGGGGCATCGGTGCGGCGGTCGCCGAGACGCTGGCCAGGGACGGGGCACGGGTGGTCGTCCTCGATGTGCCGGGGGCGTCGGCGGATGCCGAGCAGCTTGCCGCGCGGCTCGGGGGCAGTGCCCTCGCGCTGGACATCACGGCCGCGGACGCGGGCGCGCGGATCGCAAAGGCGCTGCCCGAGGGGCTGGACGTGCTGGTCCACAACGCGGGGATCACCCGGGACCGGCGGCTGGTCAACATGCCTGCGGAGCGCTGGAGTTCGGTGCTCGAGGTGAACCTCGCGAGCGTGCTGCGCACGACGGACGCGCTGCTGGAGACGGGCACGCTGCGGCGGGGCGGACGGATCGTCGCCACCGCGTCCATCGCGGGGCTCGCGGGGAACGCCGGACAGACGAACTACGGCGCGAGCAAGGCCGGTGTCGTCGGTCTGGTGCGCTCGCTGGCGCCCCGGGCGGCGGCCGAGCACGGGGTCACGGTGAACGCGGTCGCTCCCGGTTTCATCGAGACGAAGATGACGGCGGCGATCCCGCTGTTCATCCGGGAGGCGGGGCGGCGGATGAACTCCCTCGGACAGGGCGGGCTGCCGGCCGACGTGGCCGAGACGACGGCGTGGCTGGCGCATCCGGCGTCCGGCGCGGTGAACGGGCAGGTCGTGCGGGTGTGCGGCCAGAGTCTGCTGGGGGCGTAGTGGGGATGCACGCGGACGACAGGCAGGCCGAGGGTTCGTGCGGCGAGGGAGGACGGGCCGAGGGGGCGCACTCCGACGGGGTGGGGCTGGGGGGCTCCGGGTCCGAGGGGTCGAACGGCGGGGAGGTACGCCCCGAGAGCTCCGCCCCGGAAGGTGCGCGCTCCGAGGGCTCGAACTTCGGCGACGGGTACGGTGACGCCTCCGAGGACTCGCACCCCGAGCTCGCGCACCCCCAGGACTCACGCCGCCACGGCCCACCTCCCCGCGGCCCGCTCACCGTCCTCGCTCAACCTCCCTCCCTCGTCCCCCTCCTGGCCGCAGGCGCCCTGCGCTCCCCCTTCAAGCGGCCCGCCGCGACCGCGGACTTCCCCCGCACCCGGCTGGTGCTGCCCACTCTGCGGGTGGACCTCGCGCGGCTCGCCGCCTACGAGCGGGTGTGCGGGTTCCCGACCGGGGAGGACGCGTTGCCGGTGACGTATCCGCATGTGCTGGGCTTTCCCCTGGCCATGAGCCTGATGAGCGGGCGGGGCTTCCCGCTGCCGTTGCTCGGGCTGGTGCACACGTCGATCGAGATCACGCGGTACCGGGAGCTGGCGGCGACGGGCGAGTACGAACTCACCGTGTACGTCGACGGGTTGGCGCCGCACCGACGCGGTACGGAGGCCGCGGTCGTCACCGAGCTGCGGGTGGGCGAGGAGGTCGTATGGGAGTCGGTGAGCACGTATCTGGCCCGGCACCGCACGGAGGGAACCGCCCGGGAGCGGGACCGCGAGAGGCATGAACCGCTGCCCGGCGTCGACGAGTGGCGGCTGGCCGGGGACATCGGCCGGCGTTACGCCGCCGCGTCCGGCGACCGCAACCCGATCCACCTGTACCCGCTCACGGCCCGCCTCTTCGGCTTCCCGAGGGCGATCGCGCACGGCATGTGGACGGCGGCCCGCTGCCTGGCAGCCCACGGCACGCCTCAAGCGGTACTGGTGCGGGCGGAGTTCAGGGCACCGGTGCTGCTGCCGGGGACGGTGACGTACGCGGCGAACGGCGAGCGCTTCGAACTGTGCGGCGGCGACCGCGTACATGTGACCGGGGGCGTCCACCCGCTGACCTGAAGCAGCCGCAGGCCTCGTCGCGCCCAGGACGCCGCTCTCAGCCGACCTGCAGCGGAGCGTCCTCGGCGGGTGTGTCCCTGAGGGTCCACGGCCTGGCCTCCATCAGGTTTCCGAGGCCCGCCCACGCGAAGTTCATGAGGGTGACCGCCGACTGCCTCGCGGTCACGCCCTCGGTCGCGTTGGCCCAGGCCGCGAGGGACTCGGCGGCGCCGACGAGCGCCTCGGCGAGGCCGGCTACCTCGCGCTCGGGCAGGTCGGGATCGCGGTGCGCCTCGCGGGCCGCGACCACGATCAGGTGGGTCACGAACGCCACGATCTCCTCGCGCATCGCGGTGACCTCGGCGGCGAACGCCTCACCGTGGATACGGGCCTGGAGATGCAGCACGGACCAGCCGTGCGGGTTGCGCGACGTGTGGGTGAAGAACGCCAGCAGCCCGTCCCAGAGCTGACGGTCGGCGGGCAGATCCGTGCGCACGCCCGTCCGCACCGCCTCCGTGAGCGCGGCCGCCTCCCGGCGGATGCACGCGGTGAAGAGGTCTTCCTTGGAGTTCAGGTACAGATACACCAACGGCTTCGACACACCGGCGAGTTCGGCGATCTCGTCCATCGAGGCGGCCATGTACCCACGCTGCCCGAAGATCTCCACAGCGGCGTCCAGCATCTGCTGCTCCCGCACGGCACGCGGCATCCGCTTGCTCTTCACGACACCCATGCGCAAAGCCTACGGTCACGCGGGCACGGCAGCGCGGGCGTTGACCTCAGGAGGTCTGCGGGGCCTGACCCTGAGGACGGCTCGCCTCGTCCGCGGCCTCGTCCTCCTGGCTGCGGTTCGCCTCCAGGTTGGCCTTCATCCGGTCGACCCGCTGCACGACCTGGATGGAGGCGCGGTCACGCTCCTTGCGCAGGACCACGAAGCTGATCGGAGCCGAGAGCAGCAGGGAGAGCAGGACGATCCACATGCCGTTGGAGTCGCCGAGGCCGCGCGGGGCGAGGCCGGAGTAGACGAGGCCCCAGACGACCACGAGGCAGCCCACCAGGATCCCGAGGCGCATCAGTGTGTAGCGGAGCATGTCAATCCACTCTTCCGTATCCGTATCGAACGGCCCGAACACCCCAAAGGGGCACCGTCCAGTGAAGCACGCCGGTCACCCGGCCCTCGAACGGGGTCAGGTGACCGGCAGCAGCATGATCACATCGTCCCGGTCGTCACCGGGTGCGACGCGGATCGCGCCGGGTACGCGGCCGACCTCCTTGTAGCCGCAGGAGCCGTAGAAACGCTCCAGACCGAGGCCGCCGCGGCAGGTGAGCCGTATCGCCTCGATGTCCTCGAAGGTGCGGGCGGCGTCGGCCGCCGCCGAGAGGAGGTCGCGGCCGTAACCCCTGCCCTGGTGGCGGGGGTGGACCATGACCGTGTACAGCCACACCCAGTGGGTCATGAGCCGGTGCGTGTTGAAGCTGAAGAAGGCGGTGGCGGCGACCTGTCCGTCCTCGTCGTGTCCGACGAGGAGCCGCGTCCGTCGCTCCGCCATCGCCACGAAGTGCTTCACCAGTTCGGGGCGGATCGTCTCCCGCTCCACCGGCGCCACGAAACCGACGGCGCCGCCCGCGTTGGAGACATCCGTCCACAGGTCGAGGACCCCGTCGCGCAGGGCGGGGGTGACGGCCGGGTCGAGGGTGAAGGTAAGGGGCATGGGGAAAGGTTAGACATTACGCATCTGGCGCCTCAAGCTGATTCCGGCGTCACCTACGTCACCCCAGCGCCCGGGCCGCCACCTCCAGGTCCGCCACCATGCCCCGGTACGCGCCCTCCCTGTCCTCGGCCCGCAGTACGGCCGACGGATGCACGGTCGGCACGAGCCGCTCCCGTCGGCCGTGGATCTCCTCCTCCAGCACGGTCCCGCGCACCTGCGTCACCCGGAACGACGAGCCGAGCAGCGCCTTGCCCGCGGTGGCGCCGAGGACGACGATCAACTCCGGTTCGACGATCTCCAGCTCCTTGGCGAGCCAGGGGCCGCAGGCCGTCATCTCCCGGAGGCTGGGCGCCTTGTGGATACGGCGTTTGCGTGGCTCGGCCTGCGTGAACTTGAAGTGCTTCACGGCGTTGGTGACGTACGCGTCCGCCGGTTCGATACCGGCCTCCGCGAGGGCACGGTCGAGCAGCTTGCCGGCGGGACCGACGAAGGGCTTCCCCTGCCGGTCCTCCTGGTCGCCGGGCTGCTCCCCGACGAACATCACGCGCGCGTGTGCGCTGCCCTCGCCGAAGACGGTCTGCGTGGCGTCCCGGTGCAGGGGACAGCCACGGCAGCCGGCGGCGGCCTTGCGCAGGGCCGTCAGACCGCCGCCGTCCGGGAGGAAGGGTTCGGCGGTGTAGGCATCTTCGGGTGCCTTGGCAACCATGCGGCCCGAGTACCCACCCAGGAGCGCGCGGAACGGCGCGACCGGCCCCCCGCGGCGCCGCAGACGGAGAACGACCGGAACCGTCAGAGCCGCATCGGCTGCGGCGCCTCCCGGCGCCCCGCGTCCGGACCGTCGTACTCGCGAATGATCTCGTAGCGCGTGTTCCGCTCCACCGGGCGGAAGCCCGCGTCGCGGATCAGGTCCAGCAGGTCCTCGCGGGTCAGTTTGTTCGGGGTGCCGTAGTTGTCGGCGTCGTGGGTGATCTTGTACTCGACCACCGAGCCGTCCATGTCGTCCGCGCCGTGCTGGAGGGCCAGCTGGGCGGTCTGGACACCGTGCATGACCCAGAAGACCTTGACGTGCGGGACGTTGTCGAACAGCAGCCGGGAGACCGCGAAGGTCTTCAGGGCCTCCGCGCCCGTCGCCATCCGCGTGCGCGCCTGGAGACGGTTCCTGACCTTGCCGTCCTTCACGTCCACGAAGTCGTGCTGGTAGCGCAGCGGGATGAAGACCTGGAAGCCGCCGGTCTCGTCCTGGAGCTCGCGCAGGCGCAGGACGTGGTCGACGCGGTGCCTGTGCTCCTCGATGTGGCCGTACAGCATGGTGCTCGGGGTCTTGAGACCCTTCTCGTGCGCCAGGCGGTGGATCCGGGACCAGTCCTCCCAGTGGGTCCTGTGGTCCACGATGTGCTGCCGGACCTCCCAGTCGAAGATCTCCGCGCCACCGCCGGTGAGGGACTCCAGGCCCGCGTCGATCAGCTCGTCCAGGATCTCCGACGCCGACAGACCCGAGATGGTCTCGAAGTGGTGGATCTCCGTCGCGGTGAAGGCCTTCAGGGAGACGTCCGGAAGCGCGGCCTTCAGCTCGCGCAGCGACCGCGGGTAGTAGCGCCACGGCAGGTTCGGGTGCAGGCCGTTGACGATGTGCAGTTCGGTGAGGTTCTCGCCCTCCATCGCCTTGGCGAGCTTCACCGCCTCCTCGATGCGCATCGTGTACGCGTCCTTCTCGCCCGGCTTGCGCTGGAAGGAGCAGTAGGCGCAGGACGCCGTGCAGACATTGGTCATGTTGAGGTGGCGGTTGACGTTGAAGTGGACGACGTCGCCGTTCTTCCGCGTCCGCACCTCGTGCGCGAGGCCGCCGAGCCAGGCCAGGTCGTCCGACTCGTACAGTGCGATGCCGTCCTCACGGGTCAGCCGTTCACCGGCCCTGACCTTCTCCTCCAGCTCGCGCTTGAGCCCGACATCCATGCCCACACCTCTTCCGACGACCCCGAACGACTCCGACAACCGTACGTCTACGCCTCTTCGGGCAGCTCTCCGACCCGGTTCTCCCACTTCGTGGAGAGCACGATCGTGGTACGGGTCCGGGAGACGCCCTTGGTCCCGGACAGCCGCCGGATGATCTTCTCCAGACCGTCGACGTCCGACGCCCGGACCTTCAGCATGTACGAGTCGTCGCCCGCGATGAACCAGCAGTCCTCGATCTCGCCGAGGTCCCTCAGCCGGCGCGCCACGTCCTCGTGGTCGACCGCGTCCCCCAGCGAGATTCCGATCAGCGCGGTGACGCCGAGGCCGAGCGAGGCGGCGTCGACGGTGGCGCGGTAACCGGTGATGACCCCGGCCGCCTCCAGCCGGTTGATGCGGTCGGTGACGCTGGGTCCCGACAGACCGACGAGGCGTCCCAGCTCCGCGTAGGAGGCCCGGCCGTTCTCCCTCAGGGCCTGGATGAGCTGCCTGTCCACCGCGTCCATGCGATCGAAGCCTTCCGCTGAAAAGTGCCTGAAGTGATGAGAGGTACTGCCACGTGCCTTACTGACCGCTTGCCTTACTGACCCGAGGGTCCGCCGCCCAGTTCGCCCCGCCAGCGTCGGTACAGGTCGTGCCCGACCCCCGCCGCGTCCAGCACCCGCCCGGCGACGAAGTCCACCAGGTCCTGGATGTGGGTGGCGCCCGCGTAGAAACCCGGCGAGGCGGGGAGGACGGTCGCGCCCGCGTCGTCGAGCGTGACGAGGTGCCGGAGGGTCTGGCCGTTCAGCGGGGTCTCCCGTACGGCCACGACCAGCTTGCGGCGCTCCTTGAGGGTGACGCCGGCGGCCCGTTGCAGCAGGTCCTTGGAGAGGCCGAGGGCGACTCCGGCGACGCAGGCGGTGGAGGCGGGGACGATCAGCATCCCCTTGCTCGGATACGACCCCGAGGACGGCCCCGCGGCCAGGTCCCCGGCGTTCCAGTACCGCACGTCGGTGATGTCCGCCTCGAAGGTGCCGGGCTTGCCGTCGGCCCCCCGGTCCAGCCATTCCCGCAGGTCCTCGCGCCAGTGCGCGTCCCGGAAGGAGATCCCCGTCTCGTCGAGGAGGGTGAGCCGCGAGGCACGGGAGACCACCAGGTCGACGCTCTCACCGGCGGCGAGGAGCGCGCGCAGCACGGACGCGGCATACGGGGTGCCGGAGGCGCCGGACACCCCTACGATCCAAGGCGTACGCCGCGTCTCTCCTGGCTTGACTGGGTTCACACCCCCGAGCCTATCCGGCGTCACGGGGTGGGAACCGGCCAAGGGGTCCGGTCGTTCCCTCGATGGGGACGAGTGAGGGGTGGGGGCCGCCATGACGGGCAGGGAAGTCGAGTGGTCGCGCGGTGACCGTGCGAAGGCCGCGGCCAAGCTGATGGTGGGCTGGGTCGCGCTGCTGTGGCTGCTGGAAGTCGTGGACGTGGCGAGCGGCCACGCGCTCGACGGCCTCGGCATCACGCCACGCACCCCGTCCGAGCTGGTCGACGTCGTCCCGGCCGCCTTCATCCACTTCGGCTTCGCCCACGTGGCCGCGAACAGCGTCCCGCTGCTGGTCATGGGCTTCCTCGCGGCCCTCGGCGGCCTGCGCCGCTTCGCCGCCGTCTGCGCCCTGATCATCGTGGCCGACGGCCTGGGCGTCTGGCTCACAGCCCCGGCCCACACCAACACGGCGGGCGCGTCGGGCCTGATCTTCGGCCTCTTCGGCTACCTGCTGGTCACCGGTTTCGTGGAGCGGCGCCCGCTGGGGGTGCTGGTGGGTCTGCTGGTCGGTGCGGTCTGGGGCACGTCGATACTCGTGGGCCTGGCGCCCACGCAGTCGGGCGTCAGCTGGCAGGCCCACCTGCTGGGACTGGTGGCGGGAGTGGCGACGGCGTTCGTGTTCAGGCGTCGGACGCCCGATCCCGCTTAGCGGCGTGGGGCCGTGTCAGACCGTCAGTCCCCGCACCAGCAGATCCAGCAGCGCACACACGAACAGGGCAATCCCGATGAAGCCGTTGACGCTGAAGAACGCCCGGTTCAGGCGGGACAGATCATGCGGCCGCACGATCGAGTGCTCGTAGACGAACGCACCGGCGACGATCATCAGACCCACCCAGAAGAACCCGCCCGCCTCCGTGGCGACGGCGTACCAGATGAGGAGGGACATCGTCAGGAAGTGACAGACCCGGGCACCCCAGATCGCCGCGGGGATACCGAAGCGCGCCGGCACCGACATGACGCCGATCTCCCGGTCCGTCTCCACGTCCTGGCAGGCGTAGATCAGGTCGAACCCGCCGATCCAGATGCCGACGGCGAGGCCCAGGACGACCGCGTCCCAGGACCAGGACCCGGTGATCGCGAGCCAGCCGCCCACCGGTCCCATGGCCTGGGCGAGACCCAGGATGGCCTGGGGGAAGTTCGTGAACCGCTTGCCGTACGGGTAGACCACCATCGGGATGACGGCGACCGGGGCCAGCGCCAGGCACAGCGGGTTCAGCAGCGCCGCCGAGCCGAGGAACACCACGACCGCGACCAGCGCACCGGTCCAGGCGTGCTTCACCGACATCGCACCGGTGACCAGCTCGCGCTGTGCCGTCCGGGGGTTCCGCGCGTCGATCTCCCGGTCGATGATCCGGTTGACCGCCATCGCGAAGGTGCGCAGGCCGACCATGCAGATCGTCACCAGGAGCAGCCGCCCCCAGTGGATGTTCCGGTCCCACTCGAACATCGCGGTGAGCGCGGCGATGTACGCGAACGGCAGCGCGAAGACCGAGTGCTCGATCATCACCAGCCGCAGGAAGGCTTTCGTGCGTCCCGGTTGCGGGAGTGCCGCGGAGGCGCTGCTCACAGGCCGTACTCCTTCCACCGGCGGTCGACCTTCGCCGCCGTCTCCGGGTCGGACAGCACCATGTCGGGCCAGCCGCCGTCCCGTGTGTAGCCCTCCTCGGGCCACTTCCTCGTCGCGTCGATGCCCGCCTTGCCGCCCCAGAACTGCTGGTAGGAGGCATGGTCGAGGTGATCGACGGGTCCCTCGACGACCGAGAGATCACGGGCGTAGTCCGTGTTGCCAAGGGCTCGCCAGGCGACCTCGTGCAGATCGTGCACGTCGCAGTCGGAGTCGACGACCACGATCAGCTTGGTCAGGGACATCATGTGTGCCCCCCAGACCGCGTGCATCACCTTCTGCGCGTGCTTGGGGTACTTCTTGTCGATCGAGACGATCGCGCAGTTGTGGAAACCGCCCGCCTCGGGCAGGTGGTAGTCCACGATGTCCGGCACGATGATCTTCAGCAACGGGAGAAAGAACCGTTCTGTCGCACGGCCCAGCGGTCCGTCCTCGGTCGGGGGGCGGCCTACGACGATCGACTGGAGCAGCGGCCGCTTCCGCATCGTCACGCAGTCGATCTTCAGCGCCGGGAACGGCTCCTGCGGGGTGTAGAACCCGGTGTGGTCGCCGAAGGGGCCCTCCGGCAGCATCTCGCCCGGCTCCAGCCACCCCTCGATGACCACCTCGGCCTGCGCCGGGACCTGGAGCGGGACCGTCTTGCAGTCCACCATCTCGATCCGCTTGCCCGCGATGAACCCGGCGAAGAGGTACTCGTCGATGTCGCCGGGGAGCGGGGCCGTGGAGGCGTAGGTGACCGCGGGCGGGCAGCCGAAGGCGATGGCCACCGGGAGGCGTTCGCCCCGCCGGGCCGCGACCTGGTAGTGGTTGCGGCTGTCCTTGTGGATCTGCCAGTGCATGCCGATCGTGCGCTTGTCGTGGCGTTGCAGGCGGTACAGACCGAGGTTGCGGATCCCGGACTCCGGGTCCTTGGTGTGGGTCAGGCCCAGGTTGAAGAAGGACCCGCCGTCCTGTGGCCAGGTGAAGAGGGCGGGGAGCCGGTCGAGATCGACGTCGTCGCCGGTGAGGACGACCTCCTGGACCGGGGCGTCCCCGGACTTCACCTTCTTCGGCGGTACGTGTGTCATCGCGCCGAGCTTCCCGAACGCCTCGCGCACGCCCACGAAGCCGTGCGGCAGTTCGGGCCGCAGCAGTCCGCCGATCTTCTCGGAGATGTCGCCGTACGACTTCAGGCCGAGGGCTTTCAGGAGCCGCCGGTCGGTCCCGAAGACGTTCATGGCGAGCGGCATCGCGGACCCGCGGACGTTCTCGAAGAGCAGCGCGGGACCGCCCGCCTTCTGCACCCGGTCGACGATCTCCCCGACCTCGAGATACGGGTCGACCTCGGCCTTGATCCGCTTGAGGTCTCCCTCGCGTTCCAGTGCCCTGAGCAGGGAGCGAAGATCGTCGTAAGCCATGGGGTCCAGTATCCCCGAGCCGCTACCCTGACCCCGTCAGGGGCCTGTCACAGGCTCCACACAACGTTCCCTGGGGGCCAAAAGCACATGTTCCGGCTGCTGATGTACCTGATCCCGCTGGCGCTGACGATCTACGCGTTCATCGACTGCCTCAACACCCCCGAGGACGAGGCCAAGCACCTTCCCAAGATCGCTTGGGTCTTCATCATCCTGCTGTTCTGGATCGTCGGCCCCGTAGCCTGGCTCGCGGCCGGCAAGCTGCGCACCCCGCCGCCGAACGGCCGCACCCCCTCGGAGTGGCACCGCAACCACCGCATGCAGTACGTCGCTCCCGACGACAACCCCGAGTTCCTGAACTCCCTCAAGGCGGACCACAAGAAGGACGAGGCGCTCCTCAAGGACTGGGAGGCCGACCTGCGCCGCCGCGAGGAGGAGCTGAAGCGCCGCGAGTCCGGGGAGGACCCCAAGGACGCCACCTGACAAGGTGTACGTCGGCAAGCCTCCCGAAGCGGACAATGCGCCCCTGGGCGGCAGGACGCGATGTCCGGACACTTACCTCGCATGACGACAGCTCCCGCCGACTCCGCCGGCACCCTCGCCCCCGCCTATGGTGACAAGGTCATCGCCGTCGAGTCGGCGGGCTCGGAACCCATCCCCGAGTCCGAACGCCACGGCGGTCCGCTGCAACTGCTGTGGACCTGGGCCTCTCCGAACATCGAGTTCGCGACCGTCTTCATAGGTGTGATCGCGGTCCTCTTCTTCGGTCTGAGCTTCTGGCAGGCCACGGCTGCCATCGTGCTCGGCACCGCGCTCGGCGCGCTCACCCAGGGCGTGCTGTCCCTGGACGGGCCGCGGTTCGGGGTGCCGCAGATGGTGATCGGCCGCCTCTCCTTCGGCCACCGCGGCAACATCCTGCCCGCCGCGGCCAACGGCCTGGTGGCGGGCGTCGGCTGGTTCGCGGTCAACAGTGTGAGCGCGGCCTTCGCGCTCAACACCCTGACCGGGCTACGACCGCTGCCGTCCCTCCTCCTCGTGGTGGCCGCCGAGATCCTCATCGGTTTCATCGGCCACAACTTCGTCCACGTCTTCGAGAAGTACGCCTTCCCCGCCCTCGCGGTGATCTTCCTGCTGGCCGGGGTGTGGACCTTCAAGGACGCGCACCTCGGCGGGGGCGGCACGGGCGGCGGAATCGGCGGCTTCCTGCTCGCGTTCAGCGCGGCCTGGGGCTACGCGGCCGGCTGGAACCCGTACGCCTCGGACTACTCGCGCTATCTCCCCCGTACGGCGAACAAGGCCAGGACGGTCCTGTACCCGGCGCTCGGCCTGTTCCTGTCGGTCACCGTGGTCGCGGTGATCGGCGCGGCCTCGGCGACCATCGTGGCCCCCAAGGACGCGACCCCGACGGCGGCCTTCACCGGCCATCTCCCGGGCTGGCTCGGCGACCTGGTGCTGCTCGCGATCATCCTGGGCGCGATCTCGGCGAACGCCCTCAACGTGTACTCCGGCGCGATCTCCATCGCCTCCTTCGGCCTGAACCTGCCCGCCTGGCTGAGCCGGAGCGTGCTGGTCGTGGTGTCCGGGGTCGCCGGTACGGCGGCGGCGTGGGCGTCGCTCTCGGACGCGGGGGCGGCGTACGAGGCGTTCCTGCTGGTGATCGCGTACTGGGTGGCGCCGTGGCTGGGTGTGGTCCTGGTGGAGCGGTGGCTGCGGGCGCGGGTGCCCCAGGAGCAGTCGGCGGCCCGTCTGACCGACCGCTCCTTCACCAACTGGCCGGGTCTTGCGGCCCTGTTGATCGGCGTGGCGGTCTCCGTGCCGCTCTTCTCCAACCAGGAGGACTACGTCGGCTACGTACCGGAGCACTGGCCGTCGTTCGGGGACATCACCCCCGTGGTCGGCTTCGCGCTGAGCGCGCTGCTGTACGCGGCGCTGCGCAGGCGGTCACCGGCGCGATGACCGCTCAGCCCTCCTTCGCCGGGTCGCTCCCGTACAACGCGGAGGCCGTGACCGCCTGTTGAGCCCGGCAGGTGCGCTGTTCGTCGGCCGGGGCGGCCCACAGGGGGATCAGCCCGGCGGCGGAGGACCCGGAGTCCATACGCAGGTAGTGGCAGACGCCGTTGACGCGCAGGGCCACGGCGTAGACGCCGGTGCCGGCCTCCCTGCCGGAGAGGCCGGTCACCGTGTCCGCGGCGGAGACCAGGCGCTTGTCGGTCAGGAAGCGGGTGGCGCCGTCAGCGGTGTGGTCGTAGCCGGCGGCCGACATCTTGCGGTAGGCGCTCGCGGTGGCGGGCTGCCGGGCGAGCAGTCCGCCCATCTGTGCGGCGAGGCTGCCCGGGCGGCCGTCCGCCTGGGTGGCCGGGCAGCTGAAGGTGGTCCGCCGCACACTGTGGGCACCGCGGGCGAAGGTGAGGCGGTAGCAGCGGACCGGGTAGGCGTCGGCGTCGACGGTGGTCCCGGTGGGCGGCACCAGGCCCAGCATCACCTCGGCCGTGTGGGAGAGGCCCGCAGAACGGACGCTCAGCAGGGCCCCGCCGTGTTCCTCGGTCTGGGCGACGAGGGTGCCCTCGGTGAACTGCCCACCGTAGGTGCCACCGCCCGCCGAGTGGAAGCCGGCGGTCAGGTCCTGGCGCAGGTCCTGCGCGAGCGCGGCGGCCTGCGCGTCGACGGCCGAGGTGTCCGGGGCGGTGATCCGCTGGTGGAGCAGGGTGCCGCCGACTCCGGCGGCCGCGGCGACGAGGGCGGTCGCCGTGACCAGCAGTCCCTGTACGGCTTTCCTCATGTCTCCCCCAGCTGCGACGGCCGCCCCGGAAAACGGCCGTCGCACTGTATCCCCCGTAGCCGGAAGGCCTACGGGGACCCCCGCTCCGGCCGCGCTCTCCTCAGTCGACCGTGATCGAGTCCAGCTTCGCCCTCAAGTACACGTGGGAGTCGACGGGTTCGTGCGCCACCCGCCCGACCGGTGCCGGTACCGCCTCGACGGTCGTGCCCGGGGTGCACTCACCGAAGTAGACGAGGGACATCAGCTCCTCGGCGGGCGCGTCGGCCGGGGGCGGCAGCACCCGGTGCCGTCCGGACCGCCACCGGTCTCCCGTCCAACGGGCCATCAAATCACCGATGTTGATGGTGAAGGCGTCCGGGTCGAAGGGCGCGTCCTCCCAGCCGCCCTCGTCCGTGAACACCTGGAGCCCGCCCTTGCCGGCCTGCCGGTCGAGGATCGTCACCGTGCCGAAGTCGGTGTGCGGGCCGATGCGGAACTGGCCCGGCTGCGGCTCCCCGATCACCTCCGTGCCCGGGTACCAGTTGATGTTGAAGCCGTACGTCGGATGGTCCATGTGCCGGGAGAAGAAGTCGGGTTCGAGCCCGAGGGCCTCGCCGAGGAGTGACAGAAGCCGCTTCTCCAGCTCGGCCATCCGCTCCAGGTACTCCTCGCACAGCGTCTGGAGCTCGGGCACCTCGGCGGGCCAGACGTTCGGCGCGTACCACTCCGCGTTGACGACCGGGTCCTCGAAGGGCTCGTGGGTGGCGAAGGTCAGGGACTCCTTCAGGTCCGGCGGGGTCTCGGTGCCCTCCGAGTAGCCGTTGGCCTCGGCGCCGGGACCGAGCCAGCCGCGGCCGCCGACCTTCGCGGAGTACGGCTGCTTGACGTCCACGGGCATCCGGAAGAACGTCCGCGCGGCCTCCCGGATCCGGGAGCGCAGCGCCGGGTCGACGCCGTGTCCGGTGACCAGGAAGAACCCGGCGGTCTGGAGGGCCTCGTCCAGGGTGCGGGCGACGGCGGTGCGGGCGTCGGGGTCCCCGGAGAGCCAGGGCCGCAGGTCGATGGTCGGGATGCGGGGTTGGGGGGTGTCATTCACCGATGTCCTCGTTCCACAGTGCCGGGTTCCTCTCGATGAAGTCGCGCATCAGACGGACGCACTCGGGATCGTCGACGAGCACGATCTCCACACCGTGCTCGGCCAGCCAGTCGTGCCCGCCGTGGAAGGTGGCGGCCTCCCCGACGACGACCCGCCCGATCCCGAACTGCCGGACCAGACCGGAGCAGTACCAGCACGGCGAGAGGGTGGTCACCATCGTCGTGCCGCGATACGACCGCTGCCGTCCCGCCGCCCGGAAAGCGGCCGTCTCCGCGTGCATGGAGGGGTCGTCGTCCTGGACGCGCCGGTTGTGGCCGCGCCCGAGGAGGGTGCCGTCGGCGCCGTAGAGCGCGGCCCCGATGGGGATGCCGCCCTCGGCGAGCCCGGCGCGGGCCTCCTCGACGGCGGTGGCGAGCCAGGTGCGTATGGTCACCTGGTCCACGTCGATTGGGTCCATGATTTCACTCGGTCTCTTGTGAGGAGGCCCTGGCGTTCACGCCGGGGAGTAATCGCATCTCGTGACAGCGACGCGGAGCGTCGCTGCGTCCTGCTTCCCGGGTGCGGAGCGCCCCTGCGGCTTGCCCGGCGGAGGAGGTGCAGGCAAACACGTGTGCCCGCGTTCACCGATGGGGGTGATCGTGGCGAGATAGGGGCGCGGGTGTGTGGATCTCGCACGTACGGTCGCCCGGAAGAGCTCGGGTGGCCGGAAACGTGGACGGGGGTGAGGGCGTGGCGGAAGCAGCAGGGGCCGACGGAGCGGGGCATGCCCGGTACGCCTTCCGTCTGCGTGTGTCGTCCACCGCCCGCACGCTGCTGCTGGCGGAGTGGGACCGGTGCCGGTGGATCTGGAACGAGTGCTGTGCGAAGTCGAAGCAGACGCACCTGTGGAACAAGAACCGGCCTGAAGGCGTGGACCAGCGCACCTGCGGTCCGGCTCAGCTCGACAAGATGCTGACCGAAGCCCGTAAGGCGAACGCGTGGCTGCGTGAGGGTTCCAGCGTTCCGCAGCAGCAGTTGATCCGCGACTTCGGCAAGTCCAGGGGCAAGGCGCAGAAGGACATCAGGGAACGGCTGCCCATGCACCGCCGGGCCGGCATGCCGAAGTGGAAGAAGAAGCGCGAGGCGCTGCCCACTCTCAACTACACCAAGCGCGGCTTCCGCCTCAAGGACGGCAAGCTGCACCTCGCGGGCGGGATCGTGCTGACGCCCGTGTGGTCGCGGGAACTCCCGGCCGAACCGTCCAGCGTCCGTGTCCATCAGGACTGCGTGGGGCACTGGTACGCCAGCTTCGTCGTCCCGGCGGAAATCCAACTGCTGCCCGAAACGGGAGCAGTGATCGGCATCGACTGGGGCGTGAAGGAGACCGCGACCACCACCAGCGACGCGCACGACCTGCCCCACGCCGAGCACGGCAAGAAGGCCCGGACGAAGCTGACCCGGTACGACCGGATGATGGCCCGGCGCAAGCCGAAGAAGGGGCGGGCCGGATCGAAGGGCTATCGCGAAGCGAAGAAGCTGCGGTCCAAGGCATGCAAGAAGGTGGCCCGGCAGCGGCAGGACACCGGCCGCAAGTGGGCCAAGCGCGTGGTCCGCGACCACGACGCCATCGCTGTGGAGGACTTCAAGCCGAATTTCCTGGCCAGGACGACCATGGCGCGCAAGGCCGCCGACGCGGCGATCGGCACCACCAAACAGGCCCTGATCGAGATGGGCCGCAAGCACGGCCGTGCCGTGCACCTGGTACACCCCGCGCACACCACGATGGACTGCGCACGGTGCGGAGCGAGAACCAAGCACGCACTACCCCTCTCGGAACGAACATATGCCTGCACCGCGTGCAGAGCCGTGTCCCCTAGGGACAAGAACTCGGCACGCGTCATGCTGGTCCGGGCAGGCCTCGACCCGGCTGGTGCTGATCGCGTAAGACCAGGCGGGGCGCTGCCCTGCCTGGCAGCGTGAGCCAGGAATCCCCGATCAACCCTGGAGGATGAGGACTCCCCTCCCTTCAGGGAGGGGAGGTTCCAATCTCCTGTGGCCGAAACACGAAGGCAACGTGCGAAAAGTACTCTCCGGGCATACCGCAGACGGACGAACTGTCCGCGACTCGCAGACGGACGGAATGTACGCGCCTTGGAGGTCCCCGTGCCCGCACTCACCCTCCGGGAAGTCCTGGCCCTGGATCCCGTCCGCGCCGCCGAGCCCCAGCTGCTGGCCGGACACACCGCTCTGGACCGCCCGGTGCGCTGGGTCCACTCCAGCGAGGTCTACGAGGGCGCGAACTTCCTGGACGGCGGCGAGCTGCTGCTCACCAACGGTTTCGGGCTGATGGACGCCGACGACGAGGTCCGCCGTCGCTACGTCCGCGAGCTGGCCTCCCGGGGTGTCGCCGGGCTGGCCGTGGAGGTCGGGCGGTCCCTGCCTGCGATGCCCGCCGAGGTGGTCGACGAGGCCCGCCGCCGTGAGCTGCCGCTCCTGGCGATGCACCGGGTCGTGCCCTTCGTCCGGATCACGGAGGCCGCCAACCGGGCGATCGTGGCCCGCGGGCTGTCGGGCCGTGCGGTCGTACGGCCATGGGGCGACGACCATACGGCGGCCCTGCTCGCCGACCTGGCCGACCGGGCGGCGCTGAACCAGCCGGAGGTGGAGGCGCGGGCGGCGCTCGCGGGCTTCCATCCCGGCCCCGGTGCCCGGCTGATCGGGGTGTCCCTGCACGGCACGCGGGAGGTCGGGACGGTCGACCGCGCGGTACGGCTGCTCGGCGGTGCGGGCGTGCTGCGGGCCGCGTTCCCCGGGGACGTGCTGGCGCTGCTGTCCCTGCCCGGGGCGCGCCCCGGTGACCCGGTGAAGGCGGTCCAGGAGGCCTTTCGTACGACGTCCGCCCCTGGCCTGACGGTGGCCGTAGGTCACGCTGTCGCCGAGGGCAGCGGCTGGCTGCGCTGGAGCGACACGCTGCGGGCGGCCCGTACGACACTGGAACTGGCACTGACCGTGCCCGCGGCCGAACCGGCCTCCCCCGACGGCCCGTTGGTGACCTCGTCCCGGGCCCTGGCGCTGGAACGCGAACTGACGCGGGGCGGGGTGGACGCCAACCGGGAACGCCTCACGGCGCTGGTGCAGCACGCCCTGGGGCCGTTGCTGGCCTGGGAGGCGGCTCACCCGAGCGACCTGGTCCGCACCCTGGAGACCCACCTCCGCAACGGCTGCTCCCCTACCCGCACCGCGGCGCTGCTCCACATCGGCCGCCAGTCTCTGTACCAACGCCTGGACCGCATCGGGTCGTTGCTGGACCTGGACATCAACGACCCGGACCTGCTGGGAGAGCTGCTGACCGCGACATGTGCGCACCGGGTCGTACGGGAAGGGGCACGGGTCCGTGACCAGTGCGGCTCTGCCGCGCGGGTGCGGCCGGCCCCCGCGCACCCGCACCCGGCGTACCAGCGAACCGCTTAGCGCAGGGTCACCAGGCTGGGTCCGTTGAACGGCGCGTAACAGGTCACCGTCCGGGGCGTGCGCAACACGTCGTCCTCGGCGAACAGCTTCCGCGCGGCCTCGAACGACACGTCCCCGCTCACCACAGGCGCCACCCGGTCGTAGAACTCCCGCGACGCCTCGGGCAACGGCGTCCCCGGCTCGCCCTCGTCCTCACCCCAGACGTCCCACAGCAGCGTCTCCACCTTGTTCAGCGCGGCGAGGTCGAGCCGGATGTTCCCGGCCACGAACCGCTCACCGAAGAAGGGCCCCTCGGTCGGCCGGTGCAGCCCGAACTCCGTCTCGTCCGCCCCGCCCTCCCGGATCGCCCGCCAGGCCTCCCCGGCGACAAGGAAACGTGACCGGGGGACATCCATCGGGTCGAAGTCCACGGGCCAGTTGGCGGTGATGTCGGGGTCGGTCAGCTGCGCGTCCGCGAGCGACCAGCCCCGCTTCTCGTCCCAGTACTCGGTGACCACGTGGTCACCGTGGAAGCGGGTCGGCCAGAAGTAGTCGGCGAACCCGGACCGCAGCCGGGCCGGGATGCCGACATGGCGCAGCAGAGAGATGTGGAGCAGCGTGAAGTCGCGGCAGGTCCCGACGAACCGGTCGTCGGGGTCGCGGCGCACGGTCAGCGGGGCGTCGTTCCGCTCGACGAGGATGCGCAGGACGTCGTCGATGTAGCGGGACTCGGCGTCGTTGTGCAGGCGGTCGGCCGGATGGGTGTGCCCGAAGAGCTCGCCCTCGACGCGATGGATCATCACATCCCGTACCAGACGGGCCAGTTGGCCGACGTCTTGCGGTAAGTCGCTGTAGAGAGAGGCGAGATCGCCCGGGTCGGAGAACGTGCTCTGGGCGGCGTAGAAGGAAAGGGACACGACGGCCTCCCGAAAGGCGCCATCGACCACGTGTTCGATTACGGGTCGGCGCACCCCACCGTGTCAAAATTCGCCGCCGAATGTCCAGAGGCGGGCAGCCTGGGGTCGGGAGTCAGCCGCCGACCCTCAGCAGGAGCTTGCCCGTGCTCGTCCGCGCCCCCATCAGCCGGTGCGCCTCCGCCGCCTCCTCGAGGCCGAACTCGGCGGTCACCGGCAGGGACACCGTGCCGTCGGCCACCGTCGCGAACGCCCGCTCGGACAGCGTCCGCAGCTCGGCCGGGGCCGTCTGCGCGAGCGTGAGGATGGAGAATCCGCCGACGGAGAGGCCGAGGGGGTACAGCTCGGGCTGGCCCACGGTCCACGCCGGCGCCCCGCTCGCGTTGCCGAAGGAGATCAGGCGGCCGTAGACCGCGAGGGAGGCCAGGGAGGCGCGGAGGGTGTCGCCGCCGACCGGGTCCAGGGCCAGGTCGACCCCGCGCCCGCCGGTCGCCTCCCGTACCGCCTGCTCGAAGTCGCCGACGAACACCTCGTCGTACCCGTGCTCGCGGGCGTACGCCGCCTTGGCCTCGCCGGACACCACGCCGTACACCGTGGCGCCGGCCGCCTTCGCCAACTGGCCGGTCACCGTGCCGATTCCGCCCGCCGCGCCCTGGACCAGGACCGCCTCTCCCGCCCGGAGCCGACCGACGGTGTGCACGAGGGCGTACGCCGTCGGGAGGACCGCCGGCAGGGTGGCCGCCGTACGCAGCCCGACGCCGGGCGGGAGCGGGAAGACGTTGACCGTGTCGGCCACGGCCACGTCCGCGTAGCCGCCGCCCACCGTCAGGGCGGCGGTCACCTCCTGGCCGACGCTCAGACCGGTCACGCCCTCTCCCAGCGCCCGGACCCGCCCGGACACCTCCAGGCCGGGGACGAACGGCAGCCCCGGCACCCGGTAGCCCTCCGAACGCGCCTTGAGATCGGCGAAGTTCACCCCGGCGTAGGCCACGTCGACGCTCACCTGACCGGGGCCCGGCTCGGGGACGTCCGCCTCGACGACCTTGAGGGCCTCGGGACCGCCGTACTCCTGGATCTCGACCGCGCGCATGCCTCACCCTTACTGTTCAACGGAAATCGAACACTCGCCACTGTATGGTTTCCATCGAACACTCGGCAAGCGGAGCGGAAGGAAATCCATGAGCACGCCCCGGCACCGGACCGCCCCCGAGCACACCCACCCGGACGACGTCCCGGTGCTCACCGCGCTCGCCGCGCTCGCCGATCCCGTCCGTCTGACCCTGCTGCGGGAGCTGGCGGGCTCGCCGGAGTGGAGCCGGGCCTGCGGCACCTTCGACGTGCCCGTCGGCAAGGCGGGGCTCAGCCACCACTTCGCGGTGCTGCGCGCCGCCGGGCTCGTGGAGCAGCGGGACGAGGGACCGAGGCGCGTCAACCGGCTCCGGCGCGCGGAGTTCGACGCCCGCTTCCCGGGACTGCTGGAACTCGTGCTCCGACCGGACTCCTGACCCGTCCCGTGCGACCGGACACTTCTAGGCGTCCAGGGTTTCCAGCAGTCGTTCGAACCGAGCCCGCCACCCGGGCTCGGTCTCGCCCTCCCCCTCGTACTCGTGCGTGAACCGCAGGACGGCCCCTGCCTCCCCGTCCCGCTCCAGATGGAAGCGGACCCGGTCGCCCCGCTCCAGGGTGTACTCCGCGACCCGATCCACATCCCACGCCGTGACCTGCCCCTCCCCCAGGCCCGGCAGCACGACCGCGCCGCCCAGCCGGGGCTCGAGGACCTCCACCCCGGTCCACCAGGCCCCCAGCCCCTCCACGGTGGCCACTACCGGCCAGACCGTCTCCATGGGGACCGGCAGCCGCACCAGGAAGTGCAGGATGCGGGTGCTGCCGTGGGTCCGGATACTGCCCTGCTCGACGGAACCGCTCATGACTCCAGGGTGGCGCGGAGCCCGGCGTTCCGCACAGGGAAGGCCGGTTCCCCGCGACCTGGGTCGCGGGGAACCGGCCTTCGCCGCGAGTGGGTTCAGACGCCGGCGTAGGAGTGCTTGCCGGTGACGAAGATGTTGACGCCGTAGTAGTTGAACAGCCAGCAGCCGAAGGCGAGCATCGCCAGGTAGGCGGCCTTGCGGCCCTTCCAGCCGGCGGTGGCACGGGCGTGCAGGTAGCAGGCGTAGGCGACCCAGGTGATGAACGACCAGGTCTCCTTGGGGTCCCAGCCCCAGTAGCGGCCCCACGCGTCACCGGCCCAGATCGCGCCCGCGATGATCGTGAACGTCCACAGCGGGAAGACGGCCGCGTTGACGCGGTAGGCGAACTTGTCGAGGCTCGCGGAGGCGGGCAGCCGGTCGAGGACGGAGTTCGCGAACCTGCCGGGGGTGCCGCCGGACGCGATCTTGTTCTCGTAGCTGTCCTTGAAGAGGTACAGGATCGTGGCGACCGCGCCGACGTAGAACACCGCGCCGCAGAAGATCGCGGTGGAGACGTGGATGTACAGCCAGTACGAGTGGAGGGCGGGAACCAACTGGTCACTGGCGGTGTACAAGACAGTGACGGCGAGGCCGAGATCGAGGAGGACCGTGGTGATCAGGAACAGCCCGAGCCAGCGCACGTTCTTCTTCAGGGCCAGCAACCCCAGGTACACGGCGACGGCCACCGTGGAGAAGGTGATGTTGAACTCGTACATGTTGCCCCACGGCGCCCGCTCCACCGAGGCCGCGCGGGCGACGACCCCGGCGAGCTCGACGAGAAAGGCGAGCACCGTGAGCGAGATGGCGATACGCCCGTAGAGGTCGCCCTGCTCGTCCCCGCCGTGCGCACCGGGCCCGTCGGGCACGTCCCGCGAGCCGGCCGCGGACCGCACCACGACCTGCGGCCGCTCCAGTACGGCGGTGCTGCCGCCCTTGTTCACGGTGACGGCCGGCGCCTTGGCCTTGGCCTTGGCTTTCGCGTCGGCGGTGAGCGCGGCGGCGGTCCGGCCGACCTTGCTGCGACTGCCGAGGAGCCATTCGGCGATGTAGGCGAAGAAGGCCAGCGTGTAGACGGCCATCGCGGAGTAGATCAGCGTGTTGCTGATGTTGGCGAGGTGTTCGTTGGTGGCGGTGGCCAACTCGGTTGCGGCGGCGAGAGTCATTTCTCAGCCCCTTCGGAGGGTGCTACTTGGGGTTCGGGGGTGGTTTGCTCGGCTTTTGGCTGCGGGTCCGTGGGGGCTTGTCGCGACCGCGCGGCGGTAGCCGCAGATTCGTCATCGCCCCGCGCCCCTGGGGAGTCCGGCGCACCCGGCGTCTGGTCGTACAGGATTCCGGCCAGCTCGCCCAGTTCCTCCGGGACCTTCGCCGACTCGCTGCGGCCCAGGCCGGCCATCTCCACGACCGTCACCCCGTCGGCGCCGCGCACCGCCCGTACCCACACCCGGCGGCGCTGGAGGAACAGGGACGCGGCGAGGCCGAAGATCGCGGTGAGGGCGCCGGCGAGGGCCCAGCCGCTGGCGGGCTGCTGGACGACCTGGAAGTTCGCCCACTGCTTGGTGCCCTCGTAGGTGACCGAACCGGCGCCGCCCGGGAGCTGCATGGTCTGGCCGGGCTTCAGGTTCTCCCTGAGCTGCGCGCCCTTGGAGTCCTTGAACCCCTTCACATGCGACTTGTCGAGCTGGTACACGCTCTGCGGGATGCCCGAGTCCACGCCGAGGTCACCGTGGTACGGCGTGAGGTTGAGCACCGGGTTGTTCAGCGCGGGGAAGGTGGAGGCCGTCTCGCTGCCCGTGGTGTAGGTCGGCAGGAAGAAGGCCGAGATGCCCAGCTGCTCGCTGACGCCCTTGGGGTTCTTGTAGCCGTCGAGGACCTTGACCACGCCGGTGGAGGTGACGTTGGAGTCGAGCGGCAGCATCGCGACCGCGTCGTGGAAGACGACGTTGCCCTTGCCGTCCCGCACGGTGATGAGGGGCGCGTAGCCGTGGGCGGTGAGGTAGACCTTCGCGTCGCCGATCTCCAGCGGCTCGTTGACCTTGACGAGGGTCTTGTGGTCCTTGCCGTAGGCGCCCTCGCTGTAGGTGATGGCGGCCTGGTAGAGGCGCGGGGTGCCCTTGTTGGGGCCGGAGGTCTCGTAGGTGCCGGTGAACTTGTTCAGAGTGAAGCTGAGCGGCACCAGATCGCCGGTGTCGAAGAGATTCCCGGACTTGAAGTCGTCGTACTGGGTGAGGGTGTTGGAGAAGCCGTCGCCCTCGACGACCAGTTTGTTGCCCTCGGACTTGAAGAGCTGGCCCCAGGCGAAGGCGGTCAGCATCACGATGAGCGCGATGTGGAAGGCGAGGTTGCCGACCTCGCGCAGATAGCCCTTCTCACCGGCGACGTTGTCACCGGCGAGGTGGGCACGGAAGCGCTTCTTCTTCAGCAGGGCGAGCGCTGCCTCGCGGACCTGCTCGGGCTCGGCCCCGGTGCGCCAGGTGGTGTAGGCGGGCAGCCGGGTCAGCCGCTTCGGGGCGCCCGGCGGACGACTGCGCAGCTGCCCGACGAACTGCCAGGTCCGGGGCACGATGCAGCCGATGAGGGAGACGAACAGCAGGATGTAGATCGCGGAGAACCACACCGAGCTGTAGACGTGGAAGAGGCCGAGCTTGTCGTAGACGTCCCCGAGGGTGGGGTTGTTCTTGACGAAGTCGGCGACCTTCGTGGCGTCGGTCCCGCTCTGCGGGATCAGCGAGCCGGGGATGGCACCGAGCGCCACCAGCAGGAGCAGCAGCAGCGCGACCCGCATGGAGGTCAGCTGGCGCCAGAACCAGCGGGCCCAGCCGACGACCCCCAGGGCGGGCATGCTCAGGCTCTCCGCGGGCGCGGTGGACAGCTGGGAGCCCGCGGCGCCGAGGTCCTGGTCGCCGACGGGAGCGTCGGGGGTGGCGGGTGTGGTCTTGCTCATGGATCAGATCCCCACAGTGAAGCCGGCGGACCAGGACTGGACGTCCTGCACGAGGCGGTCCCACGCGCCGGTCAGCAGCAGCAGTCCGGTCACGATCATCATGGTGCCGCCGATGCGCATGACCCAGACGTAGTGGCGCTTGACCCAGCCGAAGGCGCCGAGCGCCTTGCGGAAGGCGACCGCGGCGAGCACGAAGGGCACCCCGAGGCCGAGGCAGTAGGCGACGGTCAGTATGGCACCGCGGCCCGCGCTGCCCTGCTGGGAGGACAGGGCGATCACCGAGGCGAGGGTGGGGCCGATGCAGGGGGTCCAGCCGATGCCGAACAGCGCGCCGAGCAGCGGGGCACCGACCAGGCCCATGGTGGGCTTGTTGTGGAAGCGGAACTCCCGCTGGGTCATCCAGGGCATCAGGCCCATGAAGAAGACACCCATGAGGATCATGAGCACGCCCAGCACCTTGGACAGCACGCTCTGGTTCTCCTGGAGCGTCTGGCCGAAGTAGCCGAACAGCGCCCCGCTGGAGACGAACACCGCGGTGAAGCCGAGCACGAACAGGGAGGCGCCCGCGACCATCCGGCCGCGCCGGGCCTCGGCCAGATCGGTGCCGGTGACGCCGGTGACGTAGGACAGATAGCCGGGGACCAGCGGCAGGACGCAGGGCGAGAAGAAGGAGACCAGGCCGCCGAGGACCGCGATGGGCAGGGCGAGGAGCAACGCGCCGTTCAGGACGGTGCCGTTGTAACCCGTTTCGGCGGCGAGCGTGACGACTGCGCTCACGTCACTTCTCCGCGAGGACCGGGTTGATCATCTTGCGCAGCTTGCTCTCGCTGAGCGCGGCCAGCGAGCGGGCGGCGATCTTCCCGTCCCGGTCGATGACGAGCGTGGAGGGCACGGCCTGCGGGTTGAGGGTGCCCTTGGAGAAGCGGAGCATCAGCTTGCCCGTCGGGTCGTACAGGCTGGGGAAGGTGATGCCCATGTCCTTCTCGAAGGCGCGGGCGTTCTGGACGCTGGTGTCGCGGGTGTTGACGCCGACGAACTGAACGTCCTGGCTCTTGAGGTCCTTGTAGACCGCTTCCAGGTTGGGTGCCTCGGCCCGGCAGGGGGCGCACCAGGAGCCCCACATGTTGAGGACGACGACCTTGCCCTTGTAGTCGGCGACGTCGAGCTGTCCCCCGTCGACGGTCTTGCCGGACAGGTCGGGGGCGGTGCCCCGGTCCCCCTGCTCGGCGGTGGAGATGCCGTCCGCGCCCATGATGAAGTTGGTGTCGCCGCCTCCACCCGAGGTGCCGCCCGAGCTGCAGGCGGACAGGGTCAGCGCTGCGGCTGCGGCACCCGCGGTGAGCAGGGTGGTACGGACTCGGGAGCGGCTACGACTGGCGGCACTCATGTGAAAAGTTTCGCATGCCCGTTCTGGGGATCTTGCCCACCCCCCTTGCGGGCGGAAATCCGCATTTCAGGCGGCGTTCGACGCGGTCGCGGAGGTGTCCTTGAGGAACCCGTTCCAGCCGCCCACCGGCTCCTGGCCGACGTCGAGCGTGCGGAGCTTGGCGAGGACCTCCGGCTTCTGGACGTCCATCCAGTCGACGAACTGCCGGAAGGAGACCAGGCGGATGTCCGCGCCCTTCTCCTTCTCCTGCGCGATGTGGGTGAGGGCCCGCTCGACGGCGTCCATGTAGATGCCGCCGTTCCAGTGCTCGAAGTGGTTGCCGACGAAGAAGGGGGCGCGGTTGGTCTCGTAGGCCCGCTGGAAGCCGGAGATGTAGGCGCCGGCGGACTGCTCGCGCCAGGCCGGGTAGTTGTAGGCGGGCGCGTTGGTCGAGTTGATCGACTGGTTGGCGAGCATGTTGTAGTCCATGGACAGGACCTCGAAGCTGTGGCCGGGGAAAGGTATCGCCTGCAGGGGCAGGTCCCAGATGCCGTTCTTCTTCTCGGGCCAGACCTGGCGGCCGCCGGGCGAGGAGGCGTCGTAGCGCCAGCCGAGCTCGCGGGCGGTGGGCAGCAGGTTGTCCTGGCCGAGGAGGCAGGGGGTGCGGCCGCCGACGAGTTCCTTGTCGTAGTCGAAGGGCAGCGCGGGCAGGTCGGTCCAGCCGGTGTTGGTGCGCCACTCCTTGACGAAAGCTTTCGCCTGCGCGATCTCCGAGCGCCACTGCGCCGGCGTCCAGTTGCCCACGGTGCCGTAGCCGGAGCAGAAGTGGCCGTTGAAGTGGGTGCCTATCTCGTGCCCTTCGAGCCAGGCCCGGCGGACGTTGGTGAGGGTCGCCTTGACGTGCTCGTCGGTGAGGTAGCCGATGTCCGAGGCGCCGCGGGGGTTGTTCGGGGGGTCGTAGAGCCGCTTCTTCGACTCGGGCAGCAGATACAGCCCGGAGAGGAAGAAGGTCATGTGCGCGTCGTGCTTCTTGGCGAGGTCGAGGAAGCGCGGGAAGAGACCGTTGCCGACCTCGCCGGCACCGTCCCAGGAGAAGATCACGAACTGCGGCGGGGTCTGACCGGGCTCCAGCGGCACCGGCTTGCCGGGCTGGCGGGGCTGCTTGCCGGTGAAGGAGGTGGAGCCGTCACCGATGGGCCGGGCCGTCGGCGTCGGCGCGTGCGTGGGCTTGGAACCCGAGGTGTGGGTCACCCCGTCCGACCCGGTGGGGCTTCCGCACCCCGAGAGCCCTACGGCGGCCGCGGCGCCCGCACCGAGGCCTATTGCTCCCCTTCGAGTGAGAGAGTGCATGCTTCCCCGATTCGTCACGTTCTCTGGTTGGTCACCCAGTCAGAGGAGGCAACGCAGGGGAAGGTTCCGACACTCTTTCCGGATTCGGTAACAGAAGCGCGCCCTGAAGGGGCGCGGGGCCGTATCACCATGCGGCTCCGCCGCGTGCGCGCGACCTGCCACAACGGACCCGCGGTCCCCCACGGACCGGCTACGCCCCGAAGGCCTTGCCCTTGCCCTTCACGGGCTTGGCACCCGCCCGGAGATGAACCGGCACAAGATCGATCGCGGGCTCGCTGTAGCCGACGGAGACGATCCTGTCGCCCTGGTAGGTGAAGGACGTGAGCGAGGCGAGCGTGCACTGCCGCTTGCGCGGGTCGTGCCACAGCCGCCGCTTCTCCACGTACGACCGCACGATCCAGATCGGCAACTGGTGACTGACGAGCACAGCTTCATGCCCCCGCGCCCGGTCCCGCGCAGCGTCCAGCGCGCCCTTCATCCGGACGACCTGGTCGACGTACGGCTCACCCCAGGACGGCTTGAACGGGTTGACGAGGTGCTTCCAGTTCTCCGGGTTCTTCAGCGCCCCGTCGCCCACGCCGAACGTCTTGCCCTGGAAGACGTTCTCGGCCTCGATGAGCCGCTCGTCGGTCGCGATGTCGAGGCCGTGCGCCTTGGCGATCGGCGTGGCGGTCTCCTGCGCCCGCTCCAGCGGGGAGGCACAGACGTAGGTGACGTCCCGGGAGGCGAGGTGCTCGGCGACCCGGTCGGCCATCTGCCGTCCGAGCTCGGACAGGTGGTACCCGCCGAGACGGCCGTACAGAACCCCGTCGGGGTTGGCGACCTCACCGTGCCGCATGAGGTGGACGACGGTGATGTCGCTGTCGTTCGAGGTGCTCATGCTGCCGTGGCCTCCGCCGCCGCTCGGGCCGCCGCCGGAAGGGCGTCGGCGATCCGCTGAACCGCCTGCTCGTCATGGGCCGTGGACACGAACCACGACTCGAAGGAGGACGGCGGCAGGTAGACGCCGTTCTCCAGAAGGGAGTGGAAGAAGGCGGTGAACCGGAAGGACTCCTGCGCCCTGGCGTCCTCGTAGCTGCGCACCGGCCGGTCGGTGAAGAACACCGAGAACATGTTGGAGGCGTTCTGCACGGTGTGCGCGACGCCTTCCTTGCCGAGGGCCTCGGAGACCAGCGACCGGATCTGCTCGGAGACGGCGTCGATCCTGACGTAGGCGGCGTCGTCGAGCAGCCGCAGCTGGGCGAGGCCGGCGGCGGTGGCGACGGGGTTACCGGAGAGGGTGCCGGCCTGGTAGACGGGTCCGGCCGGGGCGAGGTGGGCCATGACGTCCGCGCGCCCCCCGAAGGCGGCGGCGGGGAACCCGCCGCCCATGACCTTCCCGAAGGTCATGAGATCGGGCCGGACGCCGTCGATGCCGTACCAGCCACTGCGGCTGGTCCGGAACCCGGTCATGACCTCGTCGGAGATGTAGAGGGCGCCGTTCTGCGTGCAGGCGTCCTTCAGCCCCTGGTTGAACCCGGGAAGCGGCGGCACGACGCCCATGTTGCCGGGCGAGGCCTCGGTGATCACACAGGCGATCTCACCGGGGTGCCGGTGGAAGGCCTCGTGGACGGCTTCGAGGTCGTTGTACGGCAGCACGATCGTGTCCCCGGCCTGCGCACCGGTGACGCCCGGGGTGTCGGGAAGCGCGAAGGTGGCCACACCGCTGCCCGCCGCGGCCAGCAGCGAGTCGACGTGACCGTGGTAACACCCGGCGAACTTGATGACCTTGGTGCGCCGGGTGAAGCCGCGGGCGAGCCGGATGGCGGACATGGTGGCCTCGGTCCCGCTGGAGACGAGCCGCACCTGCTCCAGCGGTTCGACGCGGGCGACCATCTCCTCGGCGAGCGCGACCTCGCCCTCACCGGGGGTGCCGAAGGAGGTGCCCTTCGACACCGCCTCCTGGACGGCGGCGATCACCTCGGGGTGGGAGTGCCCGAGGATCATGGGGCCCCAGGAGCAGACGAGGTCGACGTACTCGCGCCCGTCGGCGTCGGTCAGGTAGGGCCCGGTGCCGGACACCATGAAGCGGGGGGTGCCGCCCACGGCACGGAAGGCGCGGACCGGCGAGTTCACGCCACCGGGCGTGACGGCGGACGCGCGGTCGAACAGGGCCTGCGAGACAGGCGCATCGTACGAATAGGGCAATTCACTCATATCCTGCGACTACTCCGACCTTCTCCGGTACGTTCGGCTTTTCTCGGACTCCATTGCCGGTGACCACCTCAGGGTAGGCCAGGCCTCGAAAGCCCCCGGTCCCCGGCGATCTGCGAAACTGGATGCAGATACACACAGCTCACGGAGACGATGGCACGGAGCCGTTTGTTCAGGGGCTGCGAAGATCCTGCGGACAGGTGTTTCAGCGCACGTTTCGGCGGGCGGCCGTGGGGGAGGTCACTGACACGATGATCGGGTTGCGCGGCGGGGGTCGCGCGTCCTAGAAAAGCAGTCGGGTGGAGATATGCATCGCGGTGGCGGACTGGGCGAGGGGACTGATGACCTGGGTCCTCGACGTGCCCGGCGGGGAAGGCACCGACGCGAGGCGGAGGAAGCGGCCGAGACACGTCAGGGGCGGGGCGCCTCGGGCACCCCGGATGAGTCGGAACGCGACGAGCGACGTATCGAACGTCGGATCGATCCGTTGAGGGCGGCGAGCAGGAATGGTGGTCGGGTGGGGGTGACGTACAAGTACTTCGGCGCGCCCGACGGCGCGACCGCGGCCCGCGTCCCGATCTCGATGCGTCCCGAGGAACTCGGCGGCGACGAGCTCGGCATGAACGGCATGTTCACCAAGATCAAGCCGGAGACCATGGCAGCGATGGTCCTCACCGGCATCGAAGGCGTCCCCCTCCACAAGGTCCCCCCGCTCGAACTGGTCGTCCTGCACCCCGACTACGCGGTGGTCAAGCTCCCCATGACGGTCGTGGACCCGCTGCGCGGCATAGGCGAGGAAGCGGTCGGCGCGGCGGCGTTCATCTGGTCGACGGTCCCGGACCGGGGCGGCCCGAGGGACGCGTTCAACGTGTACCAACTGCTGCACGAGTGGCAGGACTTCAGCCACCGGTTGCATGAGGCGGGGCATCAGCCGTATTGCCTTGTGTGGCCGTGACCTCGGGCTTCACGGTGTGCGGGCGGGGTTTTCGGACCCCGCCCTTTTCATGTCCCCGGTGAGGTCATCGGGTATGCCGCTGCCGTGTTCAGCCGCGCAGGGGATCCGCAAGCCGTGCCAGCAGGCCCGCGACCAGGGCGGTCTGGGCGGGCACGGTGTCGGGGTGGATGAACTCGCCCTGGGCGTGGGCGCCGTCGCCGACCGCGCCCATGCCGCACAGCACCGGCAGGCCGAGGGCGGCGACGAAGTTGGCGTCGCTGGCGCCGCCGACGGCGGCAGTGGGCAGCTCCTCACGGCCCTGTTCGCGGGCGACCTCGCGGGCCAGGTCGAGGAGCGGGACGGAGGCGGCGTTCAGGGTCATCGGCGGCCGGTTCCAGGCGTGGTCGACCTCGATACGTACGCGGGGGTCGCTGATGTCGATGGCGTCCAGTTCGGCGTCGACGCGGTCCTGCTCGGCCCGGCTGCTGACCCGGATGTCGACGCTCGCGGTGGCCCACCCGGCGACGACGTTGGTGGCGGTGCCTCCCTTGATGAGACCTGTGTTGATCGTGGTGCCCTTGTCGGGCGCGGCGACGCCCGCCGCCGCGACGACGAACTCGGACAGCGCGGTGATCGCGCTCGCCCCGTCCTGGGGCGCGAGCCCGGCGTGCGCCTCGACGCCGGTGACCGTGACCTCGAAGATCCCGGTGCCCTTGCGGCCCGTCTTGACGGCACCGTGCGCGGTCGGCTCCAGTACCAGCGTCACGTCGGCCTTCCGGGCGACCTCCTCGATCACCGGGCGCGAGGACAGGGAACCGATCTCCTCGTCGCCGTTGAAGAGGAAGGTGACGGTAGGCACGGGGACGCCGCTCTCGCGGGCGAGCTTCAGGGACCAGATCCCTTGCGCCAGGCCGGTCTTCATGTCGAAGATGCCCGGCCCACTGAGCTTGTCCCGGCCGTCGCCGGACGCCTCCGGTTGCTCCCATCCGGCGAGCGTGCCGGTCGGCCATACGGTGTCGTAGTGGCCGACGAGCGCGACGTGGCCGGGGGCGGTGCCGGTGTAGGTCAGAGTGAGGGTGTCTCCGCACTCGCCGCCGGGGTGACGGCGCTCGTGGTCGGGCCGCCCGAGCCGGTGGACGACCAGCTCCCGCAGGAGGTCCAGGCCCGCCGCGAGGGCGGACAGGTCGTAGCTGCCGGTCTCGTGACGGACGAGCGTCAGGATGTCGGTGACGATCTCCGGCGAGACGTCCTGGGCGCGGGCGGTGAGGGCGGCGACGGGCGATGCGGTCATGATCTGCTTTCTCGTACGACGGTGCGGGGCGTGGCGATGTCGCGGCAGGGCCGGGTCAGCTGATGCCGAAGGGGAGGCCGAGCAGGTACCAGGCCACGAAGAACGCGACCCAGACGACCCAGACGACGGCGGCGATCGGGATGGTGAAGGAGGCCAGCGTGCCGATGCCGGCGGACTTCCTGTGCTGCTGGATGAAGCCCAGCGCCATCGCGAAGTACGGGCTCATCGGGGTGACGCAGTTGGTGACCGAGTCGGCGACGCGGTAGACGGCCTGCGTGGTCTGGGGCTCGATGCCGATGAGCATCAGCATGGGGATGAGCACCGGGGCGGCCAGCGCCCACAGGGCGGAGCCGCTGGTGATCACGAGATTCATGAAGGTGATCAGTACGGCGATGCCGACCAGCACCGTCCAGCCGCCCAGGTGCATCTCCTTCAGGGTCTCCGCGCCCTCGACGGCGATGACGTTGCCGATGTTCGTCCACTTGAAATAGGCGAGGAACTGCGAGATCGCGAAGAACAGGACGAGGATCGGGGCATAGGTGCGCGTGCCCTCAACCAGCGCGTCGACGATGTCACCGGCCGTACGGAAGGTCCCGACGCTGCGGCCGTAGACCCAGCCGAGCAGGGAGAAGAACAGGAACAGGACGATCGACATGCCCGAGATCACCGGGGACTCGACCAGGGAGCCGTGCTCGCCGCGCAGCGGGGAGTCCGCGGGGATCATGGCCGCGGTCAGGACCGCGACGAAGCAGACGGCGGCCAGGCCGGTCATCCGCAGGGCGCGGCGCTGCCCCGGCGTGACCTCGACCGCCTTCAGCTCCTCGGCGCTCAGCGCCTTCACCGGCTCGTCGGGGGCCAGGTCCGAGCGCTTGGAGATGACCTTGTCGACGACGAGCGTGATGACCAGGGCGACGAGGACGGACGAGGCCAGTCCGAAGAAGTAGTTCGCGACCGGAGTGACCGTGTAGTGCGGGTCGATGGTGTGCGCGGCGGCCGTGGAGATCGACGACAGCAGGACGTCGGTGGTGGTGAGGGACGGGGAGGCGTCGTAGCCGGCGGAGATCGAGACGTAGGCGACGATGCAGCCGAGGACGGGGCTGCGTCCGGCGGCGCGGAAGACGAGTGCCCCGAGCGGTATGAGGGTGACGTACGCGGCGTCGCCCGCGACGTGGGCGACCATCGCCGTCATCGACAGCGCGAAGGTGAGGTACCTGCCCGGCACCCGGGCGACCATGCGGCGCAGCAGGGTCGTGAACAGGCCGCTCGCCTCGGCGACCGCGATGCCGAAGCCCACGATGAGGATCGTGGCCAGCGGCGGGAAGGTCGCGAAATTCTCTACGGCCCCCTCGACCATCGTCGTGACGCCGGCCTTGCTGAGCAGGCTCTGCACCTTGATGGTCTCGTGCGTTCCGGGATGCACGGTGCTGACCCCGGCCGCCGCCAGGATCGCGCTGAGGACGATCACGACCCCCGCGAGGATCCAGAACAGCCAGAACGGGTTGGGCAGCTTGTTGCCGACCTTCTCGATGGCGGCGAAGGCGCGGAACGCGGTGCGCAGGGCTCTCGAAGGTGGCTCGGTCGGCCGGGGCTCGGTGGCGGTGGCACTCATGGGTACCTCTTCGTGCGTTCGGGGAGGGTTCGCAATGACGCATGGGGGATGTTCCTGCAAACCATGACAGCACAGTGAGAGATTCTCTAGAGCTTGCATGTAATAGTGGGATTAACCGGCGAGCACCCGCGGTCTAACCTGTGCGCTATGACTCGCCCCCTGCTCGACGAGCTCGACCGGCGCCTGATCGGGGCGCTGCATCTGGCACCCCGGGCCACCTGGGACGACATCGGCGCGATCCTGTCCGCCGACGCCAGCACCCTGAAGCGCCGTTACGACCGTCTGCACGAGGCCCGGATGGTCCGCGTCATCGGACAGGCCGACTGGGGCATGCACTCCACGACGATGCCGGTCCACGTGTTCTTGGACATCACCGGCGAAACTCCGCTCGCCGTCCTCGACCGGCTGCGCGACCTGCCCCACCTCCAGCTCCTGGCGCAGATCTCCGGCGACTACCCGCTGTACGCCGTCGTGCACGCCCCCTCCGAGGCGGCCACCAGCGAGGCGATCGATCGGATGTTCTCCGTGTCCGGGGTCCGCCGCGTCAACGCCCTGCCGGCCCTCAGCACCCTGCGTCGGGGCATCACCTGGGACCCGCAGTTCCTGACCGACACCGAACGCGCCGAACTGCTGAAGCTCACCGGTGCGCAGCTGGAGGGCACCGCGACCGCGACACCCCCCGCCAAGCCCCTGAGCGAGTCCGAACGAACCGTGGTGGCCCTGCTGTTGCGGGACGGCCGGGCCTCCGCCGCGAGCATCGGCCGCGCGGCCGGGCTGGCCACCTCCACCGCGCATCGCGTGGTCCGCCGGGTCCTGGACGAGCAGTGGGTCAAGCCACGCCTGGAGATCGTGTCGGAATGGCTCGGCTTCCAGACCCCGTTCATGCTCCGTCTACGCGTCGCTCCCGGCGAGACTCCCGAGGCCATGCGCCGCATCGACCGGCTCCCCCAGACCCGCCTCGCCGCCCACGTGGCCAGCGACATGTCCGTCCTCGCCACCGGTCTGGTCACCGACCGCTCCGCCCTGGCACGCTTCATCGACGAGGAGTTGGCGAAGATCCCCGGCATCCTCACCGTCAGCGTCGACGTCATGCTCGCGGAGCCGCGCCGCTACTGGCTGGACCGGGACCGGGTGTCGGGCCTCGGGGAGTTCCACGCGCCGACGTTGCTCTAGGTCAGGGAAAGCCCTGCCCCGCCGCGCCGACGAGGCGTGCGGGGACAGGGCTTTGATCCGTGGCGGGCCAGGGCCGGGGCCCGATCAAGCCGCCTTGCGACCTCTCTCGGCATGCGCCCGGATGATGTCCGCGTACCGGTACCCCGTGCCCTTGATCGTGCGCCGCTGGGTCTTGTAGTCGACGTGGACCAGGCCGAAGCGCTTGTCGTAGCCGTAGGCCCACTCGAAGTTGTCCAGCAGGGACCAGGCGAAGTAGCCGGCCAGCGGGGCGCCCTTGCGGGCGGCGGACGCGCAGGCGGCCAGGTGGTCGGTCAGGTACTCCTGGCGTTCCGGGTCGTCGATCGTCCCGTCCGGGCGTACGACGTCGGGGTAGGCGGAGCCGTTCTCGGTGACGTAGAGCTTGCGGGCGCCGTACTCGTGTGTGAGGCGGAGCAGGAGGGTCTCGATGCCGCCTGCGTCGATCTCCCAGTCCATGCCGGTGCGGGGCACGCCGGGGCGGGGCACCTGACGGGCCCGTGGGGCCGGTCCGGTGGGGTCGTCGGCGACGGTGACCGGCATGTAGTAGTTGAGGCCGAGCCAGTCCAGGGGTGCCGCGATCGCCGCCGAGTCGCCTGGCTTTTCCGGGAGTTCGACGCCGTAGACCTCGCGCATGTCCTGCGGGAAGCCGCGGCCGTGGATCGGGTCGAGCCACCAGCGGTTGGTGTGGCCGTCCATACGGCGGGCCGCGTCGAGGTCTTCGGGCCTGCTGGTGGCCGCGTGGATCGTCGAGAGGTTGGTGACGATGCCGACCTGGGCGGACGGGGACGCGGCGCGGATCGCCCGGGTGGCCATGCCGTGGCCGAGGAGGAGGTGGTAGGAGGCGCGGACGGCGGCCGTGAGGTCGGTCAGGCCGGGGGCCATCGTGCCTTCCAGGTGGCCGATCCAGGCCGAGCACAGCGGTTCGTTGAGCGTGGCCCAGTGGTTCACCCGGTCGCCCAGTCGCCCGGCCACGACCGAGGCGTACGCGGCGAAGTGCTCCGCGGTGTCGCGTGCGGGCCAGCCGCCGCGGTCCTGGAGCACCTGGGGCAGGTCCCAGTGGTAGAGGGTGACGGACGGGGTGATGCCGGCGGCCAGCAGGGCGTCGATCAACTCGTCGTAGAAGTCGAGGCCCTTGGTGTTGACCGGGCCGTCCCCGCCCGGGATCACGCGCGGCCAGGCGACGGACAACCGGTAGGCGTTGGTGCCGAGCCGGCGCATCAGGTCGATGTCCTCGCGCCAGCGGTGGTAGTGGTCGCAGGCGACGTCGCCGGTGTCGCCGCCCGCGACCTTGCCGGGGGTGTGCGAGAAGGTGTCCCAGATCGACGGCGAACGGCCGTCCTCCGCCACGGCTCCCTCGATCTGGTAGGCCGCCGTGGCCGTGCCCCACAGGAAGTCGTGCGGGAGTGCGGCGAGGTCGATGGTCACGAAAGTCCTTTCACGGTCGGTCACTTGACGGCGCCCGCCGTCAGCCCGGCGACGAGATAGCGCTGGAGCAGCAGGAACCCGGCGACCACGGGGACGCTCACCACCAGCGAGGCGGCCATGATCTGGTTCCAGTACACGTTGTTGAGCGTGGAGTAGCCCTGGAGTCCGACGGCGAGCGTGCGGGTGGCGTCGTTGGTCATCACCGACGCGAAGAGCACCTCTCCCCAGGCGGTCATGAAGGCGTAGACGGCGACCGCGACGATTCCGGGGATCGCGGCGGGCACGACGACCCGCAAGAGCGCGCCGAACGGCCCGCAGCCGTCCACCAGCGCGGCCTCGTCCAGATCACGCGGCACCGAGTCGAAGTACCCGATCAGCATCCAGATCGAGAACGGCAGGGAGAAGGTCAGATACGTCAGGATCAGCCCGCCCCGCGAGCCGAACAGGGCGATTCCGGTGGCGTTGCCGATGTTGACGTAGATCAGGAAGAGCGGCAGCAGGAACAGGATGCCCGGGAACATCTGCGTGGACAGCACGGTGACCGTGAAGACGCGCTTGCCGCGGAACTCGTAGCGGCTGACGGCGTACGCGGCGAACACCGCGATCACCACCGAGCAGACGGTCGCCGCGCCCGCCACGATCAGCGAGTTCACGAAGTACCGCGCGAGCGGGATCGTCGACCAGATGTCGATGTACGGGCGGATGGTCAACCGGCTCGGCACCCAGTGGAACTCGCCCGTCACGTCCGCCAGCGGCTTCAGTGAACTGGAGACCATCACGTAGACCGGCACCAGGACGAAGCCGGTGAGCAGGGTGAGGAAGATCCGCCGGGACCAGAAGAACGAGCGCGGCGGCGCCATGGGCGAGCGGGGGCTAGACATCGGCCGGCTTCCTTCCCCGGGAGGTCAGCAGGAGGTAGAGGCCCGTCACCACGAGCAGGAACAGCAGCAGCAGGACGGACATCGCGGAGCCGGTGCCGAAGTTCCAGGTCACGAAGGACGCCTGGTAGATGTGGACCGAGATCAGGTCCGCGGCCTCCGGTGCCGACTTGCCGAACAGGACGAACGGCGTGTTGAAGTCGTTGAACGTCCACAGGAACAGCACCAGGAGCAGCACCTGGTTGACGGGCCGCAGGGACGGGAGCGTGATGCGCCGGATCTGCTGCCACATCCCGGCGCCGTCCAGGGCCGCCGCCTCGTACAGCTCGCCGGGGATGTTCTGGAGTCCGGCCATGACGATGAGGAAGGCGAACGGCCAGCCCTTCCACACCGAGACGGTCAGCAGCGCCCAGAAGCTGTTGTCGCCGATGAGCCAGAAGGACGGCTTGTCGGTGAGGTGGAGCTGGTCGTGCAGGACGTGGTTCACCAGGCCGTTGTCGTGCTGGAACATGAACACCCAGGTGATGACGGCCGCGTAGACCGGCAGGGCGTACGGGATCAGGAAGAGCGCCCGCAGCAGGCCCCGGCCGCGGAAGGTGTCCTGGAGGTAGAGGGCCGCCGCGGTGCCGAGCAGCCAGCACAGGCCGACCGACAGCAGGGTGAAGGCCACGGTGACGAGGAACGAGTGCAGCAGCGCCTCGCCGACCGGGGCGTCGAAGTCCACCGACACCCGGTAGTTGTCGAGGCCGGACGAGGGCGCGGTGCCCCAGTCACGGATGTAGAACTGCGTGAGCTCCTTGAAGCTCATCACGATGCCGATCACCATCGGCACCAGGTGGACCAGGAGTTCGAGGAGCAGGGCCGGCAGCAGAAGCAGGTACGGCAGGCCGATGCGGCGGATCCTGCCGGGGCGGCGGCGGGGACCTGGGTGCGCCGCCCCGGAAGGGTTCTGCTGCACGGCGGCCTCCGCGGGCGCGGTGGTGGTCATCGTGCTCACTTCGCCGGCATCTGCTGCTGGGCCTTCTCCAGCGCCGCCTTCACCGAGTCGGTGGTGACCGCGCGTCCGGCGGCCGCGTCGGCGAACAGGTCCTTGACGGCGGTTCCCACGGCCGTCTCGAACTGCGACTCGTCGGCGACCTGCGGCAGCGCGGCGGCGCTGGTGGCGAGGGTGTCCTTGAGGACCTTGTTGGGGCCCGCGCTGAACACGCTCTCCGCCTGCACGCTCTTCACCGGCGGGATGGAGCTGTAGGCGGTGTTGAGGATCTTCTGCTCGGCGTCGCCGGTCATGAACTTCACGAACTTCCTGGCGCCGTCGATGTTGTCGGTGTTCTTGAAGACGGCCAGGTTGATGCCCATGACGGCCGAGTTGACCTGGGTGCCGCCGCCCGGGGTGCCGGACTGCACGGGCACCGGTGCGATGCCGTACTTGTCCTCGCTCATGCCCTGGGACGTGAGGTTGGCGGCAGCGGACTGCCACAGCAGCATGGCCTGGTTGCCCTTGGCGAAGTCGCTCACCGACTGGTTCTGGGCGTACTCGGCGTCGCCGGTCGGTATGACCTTGTCCTTGGCCATGAGGTCGACGTACTGCTTGACCGCGGCCACCACGTTGTCGTTGGTGAAGTCGGGCTTGCCGTCGGCGGTGAAGAAGTCGCCGCCGTGCTGCTGGGCGAAGACGAAGACGTGGTGGATGTTCTCCGAGAGGTTCGAACCCTCCGCGCCGAGCGCGGACTTGCCCTTGGCCTGGATCTTCTTGCCGTCGGCGATCAGTTCGTCCCAGGTCGCCGGGGGCTCGGTGATGCCGGCGTCGGCGAAGATCTCCTTGTTGTAGTAGAGGGCGTAGGCCATCGAGTAGAGCGGGACCGCGGCCGGGTCCTGGCCCTCGGCGCCGGTCGAGCCGAGCGCGGAGTCGACGAAGCGGTCCTTGCCGCCGATCGCGGCGAAGTTCTTCGCGTCCCAGGGCAGCAGCGCCCCGGTGGCCTGGAGGGAGGCGCTCCAGGTGTTGCCGATGTTGAGGACGTCGGGGCCCTGGCCGGAAGTGGTCGCGGTGAGGATCCGGTTGAGCAGGTCGGACCAGGGGACGACCTCGACCTTGACCTTGATCCCGGTCTGCTTCTCGAACTTGTCGAGCTCGGGCTGGAGGACCTTCTTGTCGACCTCGATACTGGCGCCCTGGTTGGAGGACCAGTAGGTCAGGGTCTTCGGTGAGTCGTTGGACCCGCCGCTCGTCGAGGAGCCGCCACCGCAGGCGGTCACGAGAGTCATGAGGGAAACGGTGACCGCACCGGCGGCCGCGGCTCGGGTTCTGCGCATGGCTCTGGTGTCCCTTCCAGGGGAGACCCCCGGGTGCGTTCGCTTCTCGAACACCGTCCCGGAGGTTAATTTATGGCGTGATTTAAGACGCGAAGGAAAGTCGCGTCAAGGGTCGGCGCGGCGGTATCTTGCAGGTCGAGGCGGCGTCGGAAGGGATCCACATGGCGGGGCGTAACGGGCGGACGGTGCGTGACCTGCGACGGGGCAACCGGGCCGCCGTACTGCGAAGGCTGTACTTCGACGGGCCGATGAGCCGCTTCGAGCTGGCCCCGGCCACCGGTCTGAGCGGCGGCTCCATCAGCAACGTGGTGGCGGAACTGGTCGAGGACCACCTCGTCGAGGAGGCCGGCACCGTCGAGTCCGACGGCGGCCGCCCCCGCACCCTGCTGCGCGTCGCCCCCTCCGGCGGCCACTTGATCGGCGTCGATGTCGGCGAGACCCGCGTCCGCGTCGAGCTCTTCGACCTCACCCTCACCGAACTCGCCCGTACCGAACGGCCGCTGGAGCATCACGGCTACGACGTCGAGGTCGTCGTCGGCCACATCCGTGACGGCATCGCCGAAGTGCTCGCCGACACGGACATCGCCCCCGAACAGCTCCTGGGCGTCGGCATCGGAGTCCCCGGCATCGTGGCCCGCACCCCCGGGCAGGGCGCGGTGGTGCACGGCCAGACGATCGGCTGGGACGCCGTCCCGCTCGAGTCCCTGCTGCGTTCGACCTGTGAACTCCCCGACTCCGTCCCGTACTTCATCGACAACGGTGCCCGCACGCTCGGCCAGGCCGAGCTGTGGTTCGGCGCCGGCCGGGGTTGTCACAACGCGGTGGTCGTCCTCTTCGGCTCGGGCATCGGCGCCTGTCTCGTCACCGAGGAGGTGGAATACGGCCGCCCTCTGGAGTGGGGACATGTGACCGTGCAGGTCAGGGGACGCCGCTGCCGCTGCGGTGCCCTGGGCTGTCTGGAGGCCTACGCGGGCGCGGGGGCGCTCGTCGACCGCTGGCGCGAGGCGGGCGGCCACCCGCCCGCGGGTGCCGACGAGGAGACCGCGCTGGCCGCGCTGCTCGCCGCCGCCCACCCGGCCGAGGGCGCCGAGGCCGACCCGGTGGCCCTCGCGGTCCTGGAGGAGACCGCCGAGTACGTCGGCGCGGGCCTGTCCGACCTGGTCAACCTCTTCCAGCCCGAACGGATCCTCATCGGCGGCTGGGCAGGCCTCCAGCTCGGCCCCCGCTTCCTGCCCGCCGTACGCCGGTACGCCGACGCGTACGCCCTGCGCCACCCGGCCGAACGCGTCTCCATCGACCTCGGCAAGCTCGGCCCGGACGCGGTCACGGTCGGCGCGGCGAGCCTGCCCCTCGCCGACCTCTTCGCCCGGGGCGGGCGGCCCGCCGCACACCGGCGTGACCGCGAGGACGCGAACGGCTGACCCGGCCCGAACGCGAGTTCCTCCCCGACCGGCCCCGTCACGCCACCGGGTCGAGGAACGTCAGTACGGAGGCGGTCTCCTCGATCAACGGGGTGAGCGCGGCGTTGAACGGGCCGCCGTACGGGGCGTTCAGGTGCGCCTGGAAGGCGTCCTCGTCCCGGTACACCTCGAAGATCCAGAAGGCGCGGGGGTGCGCCGCCTTGGTGTAGACGTCGAAGGCGAGATTGCCTTCCTCCGCACGCACCTTGCCGGCGTACTCCACGATCATGCGGGCGACCTCGTCCTGCGCTCCCTCACGGGCGGTGAACTCGGCGAGCAGGGTCTTCTTCACGGGTGCGTGTCCTCGTTCGTCGCGGTGGCGCCGACGGATGTCATCGTTGACATGTGTCATCGATGACATCCAGGGGTCTGAATGATGTGCGCAGTACGGTCGGCTCGTCAACGGTTTCGGGCACGAAGCGGGCGGCCGCCTCACCGTTGCGGACTTGTGACGGACGCGGGGCATTGACGTTGCCGGAAGACGGGGTCATCATCCTCGGCAGTGTCAACGATGACATAAGTCAACGATGACACCGGGACGGCATGCTCCGATGCCGCCGCTCGCCCGCAATCCCGCTGGAGTCGTTCATGTCTCGCATCCCCCGACTGCCTTCTTCCCTGCTCAGAGTCGCCGCGTGCACCTCGGTCGCGGCCCTCGCCCTGACGGCCTGCGGTTCCGGCTCCGGATCGGGCTCCACGAGCTCCGGATCGGGCACGGTGAAGGTCGGGCTGATCACCAAGACCGACACCAACCCGTTCTTCGTGAAGATGAAGGAGGGCGCGGAGAAGGCCGCCAAGAAGGACGGCGTCCAGCTCATGACCGCGGCGGGCAAGTTCGACGGAGACAACGCCGGTCAGGTCACCGCCATCGAGAACATGGTCGCCGCCGGTGTGAAGGGCATCCTGATCACCCCGAGCGACTCCAAGGCGATCGTGCCCGCGATAGCGAAGGCCAAGGCCAAGGGCGTGCTGGTCATCGCCCTGGACACGCCGACCGAGCCGGAGAGCGCGGTCGACGCCCTCTTCGCCACCGACAACCTCAAGGCCGGCGAGCTGATCGGCGAGTACGCCAAGGCCGCGATGAAGGGCAAGTCGGCGAAGATCGCCGCCCTCGACCTCGCGCCCGGCGTCTCCGTCGGCGTCCAGCGGCACAACGGGTTCCTCAAGGGCTTCGGCGCCACCGAGAAGGACGTGGCGTGCGCCCAGGACACGGGCGGCGACCAGGCCAAGGGCCAGACGGCGATGGAGAACTGCCTCCAGAAGGAACCCGGCATCAACCTCGTCTACACCATCAACGAGCCGGCCGCCCTGGGCGCGTACACCGCGCTGAAGGCCAAGGGCCGGGAGAAGGACGTCCTGATCGTCTCGGTCGACGGCGGCTGCACCGGCACCCAGGCCGTCAAGGACGGCAAGATCGCGGCCACGTCGCAGCAGTACCCGCTGAAGATGGCCGCCGAGGGCGTCAACGCCGTCGTGACGTACGCCAAGGACGGCAAGAAGGCGTCCGGTTACACCGACACCGGCGTCACCCTGATCACCGACAAGGCCCAGACGGGCGTCGCGTCCAAGGACACCGCCTTCGGCCTGGAGAACTGCTGGGGCTGAGTCCGGCCCCAGCGGACGTACGACTTCGCCTCTCCCCCAGGCCCTGTCGTCACATTCCCGCCTGCCGCGCGACGCCTGGCACGCGCGCTCGCCGCGTTGCCGAACCGCCGACGTGGCTCCGCCACGACGGCGCTCCGGCGCCTTGCGATCGCACGCACCAGACGCCGTGCGGCCCGCCCTCCGGGCGGACGACGGGAATGTGAAGACAGGGCCTAAGCGGGGCGGCCGGCCCCGCACCTCCCCGACCCGGGGACGGCCGCCCCCTTGTCCCCCCAGGACTTCTGTCTTCCGACAAGGACTTCGCATGACCGCCACGTCCACGCCTCCGAGCACCTCCTCGCCGTACGCCGAGCTCAAAGCGCCGACCACGGCCCGCAGGCTGCTCACGGCACCGACCACCGGCCCGCTCGTCGCCCTTCTTCTCGCCTGTGTCTTCTTCGCCGTCTCCTCCGACCAGTTCCTCACCGGTGGGAACTTCTCGCTGATCGTGCAGCAGGTCATGGTCGTCGGCACCCTCGCCATCGGCCAGACCCTGATCATCCTCACCGCAGGCATCGACCTGTCGTGCGGCGCGGTGATGGCGTTCGGCAGCATCGTGATCGCCAAGATGGCCGCCGAGGGCTCACTGCCCCCGCTGGTCGCCATCGCGCTGGGCCTGGTCGTCTGCGGCGGCTTCGGCCTGGTGAACGGGCTGTTGGTGCAGAAGATCCCGCTGCCGCCGTTCATCGTCACCCTCGGCATGCTCAACGTGGCGTTCGCGCTGACCCACATCTACTCCGAGGAGCAGACGGTCACCAACCTGCCCGGCCCGCTGACGGCTCTCGGGCAGACCTTCCCGATGGGCCACACCGACATCACCTACGGCTCCCTCGTCACCATCGCCCTGTTCCTCCTGCTCGCCTACGCGTTGAGCAGCACCGGCTGGGGCCGGCACGTCTACGCCCTGGGCAACAGCCCGGAAGCCGCGCGGCTGAACGGCATCCGCACCTCCCGGCTGACCATCGGCGTCTACACCGTCGCCGGTCTCCTCTACGGCGTCGCCGCCCTGCTCCTCATCTCCCGCACCGGAGTCGGCGACCCGCAGGCCGGACAGACCGACAACCTCGACAGCATCACGGCCGTGGTCCTCGGCGGCACCAGCCTCTTCGGAGGCCGCGGTTCGGTCCTCGGCACCTTCATCGGCGTCCTCATCGTCGGGGTCTTCCGCAACGGGCTCCAGCTGATGGGCGTCGCCTCGATCTACCAGACCCTGATCACCGGAGTCCTGGTCATCCTCGCGGTGACCGTCGACCAGATGTCCCGGAAGAAGGCCCGATGACCGCCCTCGACTCCCCCACCCCGATCCTTCAGGCCCGCGGCCTCGTCAAGCGCTACGGCCAGGTCACCGCCATCGACGGCGCCGACTTCGACCTGCTGCCCGGCGAGGTGCTCGCCGTGATCGGCGACAACGGCGCCGGAAAGACCAGCCTCATCAAGGCGCTCACCGGTGCGGTGACGCCCGACGCGGGCGAGATCCGCCTCAACGGCGAGCCCATCCAGTTCTCCGGACCGCAAAGTGCCCGCGCCCACGGCATCGAGACGGTCTATCAGGACCTGGCCGTGGCCGCCTCGATGGACATCGCCTCGAACGTGTTCCTCGGCCGCGAGCTGCGCCGGCCCGGGGTCCTCGGCAGTGTCTTCCGCATGCTCGACAAGAAGCGCATGCGCCAGGAGGCCGCCGAGCACATGGCCGACCTGAAAATCGGACTGCGCTCGCTGACCCAGTCGGTCGAGACCCTCTCCGGGGGTCAGCGGCAGGCCGTGGCGGTCGCCCGTTCCGTCGCCTGGGCCCGCAGTGTCGTCGTCATGGACGAACCCACCGCCGCGCTCGGCGTCAAGGAGTCCGGACAGGTCCTCGACCTCATCCGGCGGGTCCGGGACAAGGGCATGCCGGTCGTCCTGATCAGCCACAACATGCCGCACGTCTTCGAGATCGCCGACCGGATCCATGTGCACCGGCTGGGCCGGCGGGCCGCCCTGATCAAGCCCTCCGACTACTCCATGGCGGAGGTCGTCGCCATCATGACCGGCGCGCTCACCGTCGATGACGCCGGAGGTACTGTCGTAGCGGATTCCGAGGCCGCGAAGGCCGCGGGCGTCCAGGCCACCTGACCACAGCACTCGACACTCGACGGCATCCGGCCGAGGCCGCGGCCGGAACCCGACGAGCACAGGAGACGGTTTCCTCCATGGCAGCGAACCGCCGCCCGACCCTGGCCGACGTCGCCCGCGAAGTGGGCGTCAGCGCCAAGACGGTCTCCCGCGTTCTCAACGAGGACGGGCCCGCGTCGGCCGAGACCAGGGAACAAGTGCTGGCCGCCGTGGCCAAACTCGGCTTCCAGCCGAACCTCATGGCGCGCAACATCCGCGTCGGCGGGCCCGACACCACCATCGGTCTGGTCGTCCCCGACCTCGGCAACCCGTTCTTCGGAGCGGTGGCCCGCAGTATCGAGGACACGGTCCGCGACCGCGGACTGACCCTGCTCATGGGCTCCTCGGCGGACGACCCGGACCGGGAACGCGCCCTGACGGACAAGTTCCTCTCCCGCCGCGTCAGCATCCTGCTGGTCGTGCCGTCCGTCGGCGCCGACCATTCCCACCTCAAGACCCACCGCGCCACGGGGCTGCCCGTCGTGTTCATCGACCGTCCGGGAGCGGGCCTGGCCGCCGACAGCGTCGTCAGCTCCAACCGCACCGGCGCCCACGACGGTGTCGCCCACCTGATCGCCCACGGCCACCGGCGCATAGGCTTCGTCGGCGACCTGCCGGTCAAGCTCTACACCCGCCGTGAGCGCTTCGCCGGGTACCGGGAGGCACTTGAGCGGGCCGGTCTGCCGTACGACCGTTCCCTGGTCACCAACGCCCATGACCAGCAGGGGGCTTCGGCCGCGACCTCCCGGCTCCTCGGCCTGGCCGATCCCCCCACGGCCCTGTTCGCCGGAAACAACATCGTCGCCCTGGGGATAGTGGCCGAACTCGCCCGCAGCAGACGCAAGGACGTCGCCGTCGTCTCCTTCGACGACGTCCCGCTCGCCGAGGCGCTGGAACCGGCCCTGACCGTCGTCGCCCAGGTCCCCGAGGAGATCGGCAGTACGGCGGCGACCACGGCGCTGTCCCGCCTCGACGGCGACCGCACCCGGGCCCGGACCATCACCGTGCCGACCCGGCTGATCGTGCGCGGCTCGGGCGAGCGGCCCGCCCCGGCGTTGCAGCGGGCGTGACCCGTCAGCCCGCCTGCCCCGGCACCTCCTTCATCTCGTTGACGACCGCCCGCTGAGTGATCGCGACGGTGAAGGTCACGGTGCCCTTCTTGAAGGTCTCGCTCGGCTCGACCTGCACACTGCGCTCACCGAGGAACGCGTACGTCTTCTTGTCGAAGATCCACTCCGTGCGCTGCCCGCTCTGCTCGTCGAGCCGCGCGATGGCGACCCCGTGGCGCCCCACCGCGTCGACCGCGTCGTCCACCGCGACGACGCCGGGGATCTCGGCGGCGGCCTTGTAGAGCGCGGCGGTGAGGTTCGCGGGCGGGTAGCTCTCGGTCAGCAGGTCGCCGATGGCGACGAAGGCGGCCTGGTCGCGGGGGACTTCGGGATCCCTGGTGGCGTCCGACTCCTGGTAGATCTTCCGCAGCAGGGCCCCGGGGTCGGTGGGCAGCTGGGCGAGGCGGTGGTAGGCCGAGCTGGGCGGGTTCGGTCCGGCCAGGGTCACGCCGTCCTCGCTCGTGTTGCCCGGCTCGATCAGCCAGCCGTTCCTGCCGTCGGGGGACATCCAGACCTGGCGGGAGTGCAGCTTCTCGCTGACCACCGTGGTCTTGTCGTCGACCGTCTTCGGATAGGTGCTGGCGACCTTGGACGCGATGTAGAGGAACTGGTCGTCGCGCACGGCGGGTTCGGAGGTGTCGGCGGCGGCCAGGGAGATGTTGTCGAGCAGGCGGTCGGCGCCCCGGGCGTCGGCGGCGCCGATCCGGGTCGTCAGGGCGGGCCCGGTGGCCAGGGCGGCGTTCGCGTCACCGCCGCCGGTCAGGGCGAGGCCGCCCACGACCGCGCCGGCCAGGGCGCAGGCCATCGCGGGCAGCAGGACCGCCCGGCGCAGGAACGGGTTGCGGCGTACGGGGGCGACAGCGGTGGTACGGAGGTCTTCGCGGATCTGGACCATCATCTGCTCCTTGTGGAACTGGTGGCGGCCCGCCGGCAGATCCCGCTCCACGGAGGGCAGAAGACCCTGGGTCTCCGTCCACTCGGCCGGGTGCGGCTGGGAGGGGCTGGCGTTCATCGGTTTCCTTCCTGTGCGGACCGGATCACGTAGTCGCGATCTCCTGTTATCTGCCGGTTCGATGGGGTGAGTTCCCGTCTTTTTCTCGCCAGTTCGACCTCGGCGAGCTTGCGCAGCCTGCCGCGCGCCCGGGACAGCCGGGAGCGGACGGTGCCGACGGGGATGCCGAGGGCGCGGGCGGCGTCGGCGTACTCCAGCCCCTCCCACAGACACAGCACCAGGACCTCGCGTTCGGGGCGCTTCAGGGAGCCGAGCGCGGTCAGGGTGGCGGCGATCCGGCGCCGGTCGTCGACCCGCCCGGCGGTCTCCTCGGCATGGTCGGCGACCTCCGCCACCCCCGCCGCGGCCGCCGCGCCGGCCGCGGCCCGGTAGCGGCGGTTGCTGCGGTAGTGGGTCCGGGCGACGTTCGTGGCGATGCCGAGCAGCCAGGGCCGCAGCGAGCCCCCGTCGGCCTCGATCGACGCCCGGCGCCGCCAGGCCTCCATGAACGTCGCCGACATGACGTCCTCGGCCACGGACCAGTCGGCGGTCAGCCGGAAGGCGTGGTTGTACACCGAGCGGGCGCACTGGTCGTAGAGCTCCGCGAAGGCGTCCGGATCCCCGGCCCGTATCCGGGTTCGCATATCTGTGGTCACGCACTCAACTGCCCGACGAGATCACGGAGTTCCAGTGACGCGCGTCACATCCGGCCTAATGTTGTGCACTTTATTGACGACAGTCACGAGACAGCCTAATTTCACGGTGTCCTTCCCCCGCTCCAAGGGAGCCCGCGATGCCCCCGTCCCCCACCGCATCAGAACGCACCCGCCAACTCCGCCGAGTCGCCCTCTCCGGACTGCTCGGCACCGCCGTCGAGTTCTACGACTTCCTCGTCTACGGCACCGTCGCCGCCCTGGTCTTCGGCGAACTGTTCTTCCCCGGCGCCGACCCCGCCGTGGGCACGATCGCCGCGTTCGGCACCTTCGCCGCCGGCTATGTGGCCCGCCCGATCGGCGGCATCGTCTTCGGGCACTTCGGCGACCGCCTGGGCCGCAAGAACATGCTGCTGCTCACCATGGGCCTGATGGGCGGCGCCAGTTTCCTCATCGGCCTGCTGCCCACGTACGACACCATCGGCGTCTGGGCGCCGGTCCTGCTGATCACCCTGCGCGTGGTCCAGGGCATCGCCATCGGCGGTGAGTGGGGCGGCGCGACCCTGATGGTCGTGGAGCACGCGGGCGAGCGCCGCCGCGGCCTGTGGTCGAGCTTCACGCAGATGGGAGCCCCGCTCGGCTCCCTGATCTCCGCCGCCGTCGTCGCCCTGGTCTCCACCCTCCCCAAGGACCAGTTCGCGGCCTGGGGCTGGCGTGTGCCGTTCCTGCTGAGCGTGCTGCTGCTCGGCGTCGGCCTGTTCGTCCGTCTCAAGGTGGTCGAGAGCCCGCTGTTCGCCGAGGTGAAGAAGGACCGCGCCGAGTCGAGGCTCCCCGTCCTCGACGTCCTGCGCCGCCCACGCCCGGTGCTGCTGGCCTGCGGTGTCGGCATCGGTGCCTTCACCGCGCAGTCCCTGCTGACCAGTTACCTGATCTCGTACGCCACCGGCATCGGCTATCCCCGCCCACAGGTGCTCACCGCGCTCACCGTCTCCGCCGCGGTCGCCCTGGTCGTGCTGCCCTGCGCCTCCGCGCTCTCCGACCGGATCGGCCGCCGCCCGGTCGTCCTCACCGGAGCGATCCTGTCCGCCGCCACCGCCTTCCCCGTCCTCGCACTGGTCGACTCCAAGTCCTCGGGGGCCCTGATCCTGGCCGTGGTCATCGGCCACGGCATCTCCCAGTCGCTGATGTACGGCCCCCTCGGCGCCCTGTTCAGCGAGATGTTCGGCACCAAGGTCCGCTACACCGGCGCCTCGCTCGGCTACCAGGGCGCCACCCTCGTGGGCGCCGGCTTCTCCCCGATGATCGCCGGCAGCCTGGTCGCGAGCAGCGGCAACGGCACCCCGGTCGCCCTCCTGCTGTGCGGCGGCTCGCTGATCACCGCGCTGACGGTGTGGTTCGTCCGCGAGACCAGCCGTACCTCACTCGGCGACGAACCCGCCCCCGAACTCCCCACCACCCCCCACACGGAGGAGATCACCGCATGAGGCACGGCACCCGCATCGCCTGCGCGACGGCGCTTCTGCTCACCCTGACCGCCGCACCCGCGGCGACGGCCACCACCGACACCACCACTCACGTGGACGGCCGACTTCCCTCCGGTGCCACGTACATGATGGACGTCCCCACCAACTGGAACGGCACCGTCCTCCTGTTCAGCCACGGCTACAACGCGGGCCCCGCCAACCCCGCCCAGGACGCTCCGGACGCGGCCACCAAGCCCCTTCTCCTCCAGCAGGGTTACGCCCTCATCGGCTCCTCGTACGCGTCCACCGGCTGGGCGGTCACCGACGCGGTCCCCGACCAGATGGCCACCCTGAAGGCCTTCACCACCCGCTTCGGACAGGCCTCTCGCACCCTCGCCTGGGGACGGTCGTACGGCGGCCTGGTCACCACGGCGATAGCCGAGCGCCACCCGGACGCGATCGACGGCTCGCTCTCCATGTGCGGCCTGGTCCACGGCGGAGTCGCCAACTGGAACAACACCCTCGACCCGGTGTTCGCCCTCAAGACGCTCCTGGGCTCCGACGTCCCCCTGGTGAACCTCCCGAGCCAGCAGGCGGCCACCGACGCGGCCAACACCCTCACCGCCAAGGTCGACTCCGCCCAGTCGACGACCGAGGGCCGGGCCCGTATCGCCCTCGCCGCGGCCCTCCACAACATCCCGGTCTGGAACGCGCCCACCCAGACCCGGCCCGCCGCAAGCGACTGGGACGCCCAGCAGGCCAACCAGTACGACGCAGTCAAGGGCCTGCTGAAGATCGCCGCCTTCAACCGCCGCCAGGAGGCCGAGGTCCGCGCGGGCGGCAACATGTCCTGGAACACCGGCATCGACTACGCACGGCTGCTCGGGAAGTCCTCCGTCCGCAAGGAGGTCACCGCGCTGTACAAGAAGGCGGGCCTCTCCCTGACCAAGGACCTCGCCGTCCTCAACCGGGCCCCGCGCATCACCGCGGACCCGGCCGCCGTCGCCTGGATGAGCTCCACCAGCAGCTTCACCGGCAAGCTGGCCAAGCCCCAGCTCTCCATCCACACCATCGGCGACCCCCTGGTCCCCGTCCAGACGGAGAGCGCCCTGCGCCGCGCGGTGACGGCTGCCGGCTCCGCCCCCCTCCTGCGTCAGGCGTACGTCGACAACGCGGGCCACTGCACCTTCAGCCCCGCCGAACAACTGGCCGCCCTCCACACCCTGGAGGACCGCCTCACCACCGGCAGCTGGCAGGGCACCGACCCGGCGTCCCTCAACGCCCGCGCCACAGCGGCCGACCCCACCACCCCCACCCGTTACGTCCGGTACCACCCCACCCCCTACCTGCGCCCCTACGACCTTGCCCACCCCGCCGACCGCCGGTGACCTCGTACGACCGCCTGCCGCACGGTCGGCGGGCGGCCGTACCCTTGCCCCCGTGGAGGACGACGACATCCTGGACACCGCGGAGGGGCCGCAGCCGCGCCCGCAGTCGCTCATGCTCACCTTCTTCGGCAACCACGTCCTGGAGGAGGGGGACCTGGGCGTCTACTCGGGCAGCATCATCGACGTCCTGGGCCGCGTGGGCGTGGGCGAGCAGGCCGTCCGCTCCACCCTCACCCGCATGGTCAACCGGGGCCTGCTCCAGCGTCAGCGCGAGGGCCGCAAGATGTTCTTCGGCCTGACCCCGCAGGCCACCCGCGTCCTGATCGACGGCCGCACCCGCATCTGGAAGCAGGGCGCCGTCAACGACGACTGGGACGGCTCCTGGACCCTGCTCGGCTTCTCCCTGCCCGACTCCTGGAAACGCCAGCGCCACGATCTGCGCTCACGGCTCACCTGGTCGGGATTCGGGGCCCTGTACAGCGGCCTGTGGATCGCCCCCGGCTACGTGGACGTCTCCGCGGTGGTCACCGAGCTCGGCCTCACGGCCCATGTCAAGATCTTCCACGCCCAGGCCGCCGAGGTGACCGACATCGAGCGGATGATCCGCGAGACCTGGGACCTGGAGTCCATCGCCGCCCGCTATGTCACCTTCGACAAGCGCTGGAGCGCCCACCTGGTCAACGGCACCGACGACGACCCCATCGGCACCCGTCTGCGCCTGGTCAGCGACTGGCTCCGCACCATCCGCACGGACCCGAGACTCCCGGCCCGCCACCTCCCCCCGGCCTGGCCGGCCCGCCCCGCCCAGGAAACCTTCCACCGCGTCGCCCAACAAACCCACCCGGCCCTGAAGGCAGCCCGGGCAACCCTGGAGACGACCCCTCTGCGTGACTAGGGCGGCTGCGGGCCGGTGGGGGCTGGTCGCGCAGTTCCCCGCGGGCAGCTGCGCTGGGCTTGGCGGGGCGCCTAGGGGGTGCCGGGTCAGGTTGTCGGGCGGGTGCGGGTGTGTTGTGGCTGATCGCGCAGTTCCCCGCGCCCCTAGGGGGTTGCGGTCACCTGCGCCAGGCCGGGCCGTTCGCCACCTCCCGCGCCACGGACCGTTCACCGGACCGCGCGCCCCCCACGGGCCGTTGGCCGCGTACGGCGGGCAGGGGACGGGGCGGGGGGTGTCCGCCCGCAGCGGCCGGCGTCCGTCACAGAGCACCACTCAAGGGACCGAGCCGCCGGACCGAGGACGGACACCCCCCACCCCGGCCCCGACCCACAACACACCGCACGCGCCACACAAGCCCCCACCGGAGCCGAACCGGCCGCCGCAGGCATCCGGGGGCGCGGGGAACTGCGCAAAAACGCCCGCCCCCATCGAACCCGCACCCGCCCAGCAACCGAACCCGTTCAACCGCCGGAGGCGTCCCCGCCCACCGTGAACCCGATCACCGTCCCGCCGCCCTCCCGGGGAAACGCGAACGGCGCGCCCCCGTGCGACAGCGCAACCTCCCGCACGATCGACAACCCCAGGCCCGACCCCGGCAACGACCGCGCGTCCGCCGCCCGGTAGAACCGGTCGAACACCCGCACAAGATCAACCTCGGCGATCCCCGGCCCCCGGTCCAGCACCTCCACCCGCACCGGCCCGGCCGCCGTGAACCCGGACACCGATATCTCGATCGGAGCGGTACCGTCCCGGTCGAACTTCGCCGCGTTCTCGACCAGGTTCGACACCGCCCGCTGCAGCATCCCCGGCCGCCCGTCCGTCACCGTCGACCCACTGGCGTGCACCACGACCTCCCGCCCGTTCCGCCGCCGCGCCGCCCCCGCCACCTCCTCCGCGACATCGGCGAGATCCACCCGCTGCGGCGGCTCGTTGTCCGCCTGCCCCGCCGCGAGGTCGACCAGCTCGTTGACCAGATCGGTCAACTCCCGTGCCTCCTGCGAGAGATCGGCGACCAGCTCGTCGCGCGTGGCGGGCGGCAGCTCATCGATCCGCCGCAGCAGCGAGATGTTCGTACGCAACGACGTGAGCGGCGTCCGAAGCTCGTGCCCCGCGTCCTGCACCAGCCGCCGCTGGTCCTCCTCGGACTGCGCGAGCCGCCCCAGCATCCGGTCGAAGGCCCGCCCCAGCCGCCCCACCTCGTCGTAACCGGTGACCGGCACCTCGATCCCCAGCCGCCGGGTCCGGGCCACATCCTCCGCGGCGGACGTGAGGATCACCAGCCGCCGGGTGATCCGCCGGGCCAGCCACCACCCGAACAACCCGGCGCCCACCACGACCGCCACCATGAGCAGAAACGTCCGCTGCTGAAGCGCCCGCAACAGATCCTCGGTGTCACTGAACTCCTGGGCGACCTGCACGGCGCCCCGCCCGCCACCCAGCGAGACCGTGGCGATCCGGTACACATCGCTGCCGACCGAGACCTCTTTGTGCAGGACCATCCGCCCGGCCGCACCGGCGGCCGCGACCCGCCGGTCCCCGGAGACCACCGGCAGCCCGGGCCGCCCGGGATCGGCGACCGCCCCGGTGGGCCCCAGCACCTGCACATCCGTACGGGCGGGACGCACCAGGTCGTGCCCGGGCGCCGAGGACGAGAAGTCCTCCGGTGTCATCCGGTGCTGGCTCACCTCGTCCCGGAGATCCTGCACGACCTGGTCGAACACGGACTCCTGGTCCACCCGCACCAGCCGCGCGGCGGCGCTGTAGGACAGCACACCGACCAGCACGGTCACCGCGGCCGTCACCGCGGCGAAGGACACCGCGAACGTGGTCCGCAGGGACAGCAGCCGGGGCCGCGGCCGGGCCCACAGCCGAGCCAGCCGCCCCACTCAGTCCTCCCGGAGCACGTAACCCACGCCGCGCACCGTGTGGATCAGCTGCGGGGCGCCGGGCTCGTCGAGCTTGCGGCGCAGATAGCCGACGTAGACGGCGAGGTTCTTGGAGCCGGGCCCGAAGTCGTAGCCCCAGATGCGATCGTAGATGGTCGAATGATCAAGCACGATGCCCGCGTTCCGCACGAGCAGTTCGAGCAGCTCGAACTCGGTACGGGTCAGCTCCAGCTCGCGCGTCCCCCGCCAGGCCCGCCGTGCCTGGATGTCCATGCGCAGTCCGGCCGCCTCGATCCGCCCCTCGGGCAGTTCGGGCACCACGGCCCTGGGAACCGCGCCGACCGGAGCCATCCCGTCCGGGCTGGTCCGCCGCAGCAAGGCCCTCAGCCGGGCGAAGACCTCCTCGACGTCGAACGGCTTGACCACATAGTCGTCGGCGCCCGCGTCCAGACCGGCGATCCGGTCCTGGGTCTCCACGAGCGCCGTCAGCATGAGGATCGGCGTCCGGTCGCCCTCGGCGCGCAGCACCCGGCAGACCTGGAGCCCGTCGATCCCGGGCATCATCACGTCGAGGACGAGCACGTCCGGCGGCGTCTTGTGGGCCTGCGCCAGCGCCTCGACGCCGTCGGCGACCGCGGTGACCTGGTAGCCCTCCAGGGTCAGGGCGCGCTCCAGGGCGTGGCGGATGGCGCGGTCGTCTTCGGCGAGCAGCACATTTTGGGGCACACCCTCAGTGTGCCGTCCCACCGAGTCGTACGACGTGATGAGCTGCTCACCTCGTGCCCTTCTTACTGCCCTCTCACCCCGTGGGACGCAACGCGGCGAGCTGCTCCTCGAACGGCACGACCGCCGAGAACGAGTCGGCCCGGGCCGCACGCGGCCCGCGCCCGACCGACAGTCCCGCCATCAGCGCGGCCAGCTCCCCGGCCGCCCGCTCGATCCGCCCGTCCAGCCCCTCGGCACCCCAGTCCTCCGACGCGGCGTACACCCCGGTCGGCACGACGACGGCCTTCAGATAGGCGAAGAGCGGCCGCAGCGCGTGCTCCAGCACCAGCGAATGCCGGGCCGAACCACCGGTCGCCGCGATCAGCACCGGCTTGCCCTCCAGGTCCTCCGGCTCGAGCACGTCGAAGAACGACTTGAAGAGTCCGCTGTACGACGCCGAGAACACCGGTGTCACCACGATCAGCCCGTCGGCCCCGGCCACCGCCTCCTGCGCGGCGGCCAGCGCCCGTCCCGGAAAGCCGTTCGTGAAGTTCTGCGCGATCTCCACGGCGAGTTCCCGCAACTCCACGACCTGCACGTCCACCTCGGCCGCGCGCCCCACGGCCGCGGCCAGCCGGTCTCCCAGCAGGCGGGTGGACGACGGGACGCTCAGCCCCGCGGACACGACGACGAGCTTCATGCGACGACCTCCTTGTTCTGCTCTGCGGCCAGCAGGGACGCGTGGGTGGGAGCCTCCGGGACGTCCGCCGGCCGCCCTGCCGCGAACTCCTTGCGCAGCACCGGCACGACCTCCTCGCCGAGCAGGTCGATCTGCTCCAGGACGGTCTTCAGGGGCAGTCCGGCGTGGTCGACGAGGAACAGCTGGCGCTGGTAGTCCCCGGCATACTCGCGGAACTTCAGCGTCTTCTCGATGACCTGTTCCGGGGAGCCCACGGTCAGCGGGGTCTGGTCGGTGAAGTCCTCCAGGGAGGGCCCGTGCCCGTACACCGGCGCGACGTCGAAGTACGGCCGGAACTCCCTCACCGCGTCCTGGGAGTTACGGCGCATGAACACCTGGCCGCCGAGCCCCACGATCGCCTGCTCGGGCGTCCCGTGCCCGTAGTGGGCGTACCGGGCCCGGTACAGCTCGACCATCCGCTTGGTGTGGTCGGCCGGCCAGAAGATGTTGTTGTGGAAGAACCCGTCGCCGTAGTAGGCGGCCTGCTCGGCGATCTCCGGGGAGCGGATGGAGCCGTGCCAGACGAACGGCGCGACGCCGTCGAGCGGCCGGGGCGTGGACGTGAAGCCCTGGAGCGGCGTACGGAACTTGCCCTCCCAGTTCACGACGTCCTCGCGCCACAGCCGGCGCAGCAGCGCGTAGTTCTCGATGGCGAGGTTGATGCCCTCCCGGATGTCCTGCCCGAACCAGGGGTAGACCGGCCCGGTGTTCCCGCGGCCCATCATGAGGTCGACCCGGCCGTCGGCCAGGTGCTGGAGCATCGCGAAGTCCTCGGCGATCTTCACCGGGTCGTTCGTGGTGATCAGCGTGGTCGAGGTGGAGAGGATCAGCCTCTCGGTCTGCGCGGCGATGTACCCGAGCATGGTGGTCGGCGACGACGGCACGAACGGCGGGTTGTGGTGCTCGCCGGTCGCGAAGACGTCCAGCCCGACCTCCTCGGCCTTCAGGGCGATCGCGACCATGGCCTTGATCCGCTCGCGCTCGCTCGGCGTACGGCCGGTCGTCGGGTCCGGCGTGACATCGCCGACGCTGAAGATCCCGAACTGCATGGTCGCTCACCCTCCAAGTTGTTTACCGTTCAACTATAACGGCGTACCCGGAGAACGACACCCCACTCCGCCCTATTCCCGAAGACCACCCCACCGACCGGGCACGACCCGCCCCCCTCGCATGGATGTATCCCACGTACGGCAGCCGACAGGCACCCTCCGTCAGGTGCCACCGGTGCCGCCGGACGGGCATGCGAAGCTGATCCCCATGCTCGTAGCCCGCTCCGCCGCCCTCTTCGTCGTCGCCGCCCTCTTCGAGATCGGCGGAGCCTGGCTGGTCTGGCAGGGCGTACGGGAGCACCGGGGCTGGATGTGGACCACGGGCGGCATCCTCGCCCTCGGCGCCTACGGTTTCGTCGCCACCTTCCAGCCCGACGCCCACTTCGGCCGCATCCTCGCCGCGTACGGCGGCATCTTCGTGGCCGGCTCGATCCTGTGGGGCATGGTCGCGGACGGCTACCGCCCGGACCGCTGGGACATCACGGGCGCACTGATCTGCCTCGCGGGCATGGCAGTGATCATGTACGCCCCGCGGAGCGACTGAGCGGCCGTACTCACGACGTCTCGTCGTCGGGCAGCAGCCCCAGCTGCCCCAGGAACTCCATCTCGTCGAAGTAGAGCCGGTAGTCCACGATCCGCCCGTCCTTCACCGTGGCGATGTCCACCCCACGGATCCTGACCTCCTTCTGCGTCGCCGGGAGCGTCTCCCCGGTCGGCAGCTGGATCGGCCCGGTGTTGCGTCCGCTGAAGACCCCCTCGTCGATGGCCGTGTCCCCGGCCTCGTAGGCGTGCAGCGTCTCGAACGTGGCCTCGGGCACCGCCTCCGTCATCTGCCGCCAGTACGCGACGATGCTGTCGCGACCGCGGATCTCCCCCTCGTCGGGGGTCTGGGCGACCGCGTCCTCCGCGTACAGCTCGGCGATGACCTTCAGGTCCGGGTGCGTGGTGAGCGCATCGGTGAGCCGGTCCATGACCTCACGTGCTTCTCCCATGATCCACCTCCGTATGTCAGGGGATCACCCACCTCAATTCTCGCACCGGCCCGCGATCCGGACCGCCCGGAGCGTCGGACCGGGGCCGACCTATCCTGGCGGGAGCCCGTACCCACGCACGCCCGAGGAGCAGCCATGGCATCCGCCGCCCCGTCCCCCGCGTCCCGGATCGCGATCGTCACGGGGGCGAGCAGCGGAATCGGCGCGGCGACCGCACGGCAGCTCGCCGCGGCCGGCTACCGCGTGGTCCTGACCGCCCGCCGCAAGGACCGTATCGAGGCGCTGGCGGAGGAGATCAACGCCGCGGGCCACCAGGCGACGGCCTACCAGCTGGACGTGACGGACCGGGCCGCGGTCGACGAGTTCGCCTCCGCCTTCAAGACGGTCGGCGTACTCGTGAACAACGCCGGCGGAGCCCTCGGCGCCGACCCGGTCGCCACCGGCGATCCCGCCGACTGGCGCTCGATGTACGAGACGAACGTCATCGGCACCCTCAACCTCACCCAGGCCCTGCTCCCCAAGCTCGATGCGAGCGGCGACGGCACGGTCGTCGTCGTCTCGTCCACGGCGGGCCACGGCACCTACGAGGGCGGGGCGGGCTATGTCGCCGCCAAGCACGGCGCCCACGTCCTGGCGGAGACCCTCCGACTGGAGATCGTCGGCCGCCCCATCCGCGTGATCGAGATCGCACCCGGCATGGTCAAGACCGACGAGTTCGCCCTGACCCGCTTCGGCGGCGACCAGGAGAAGGCGGAGAAGGTCTACCAGGGCGTCGCGGAGCCACTGACCGCCGACGACGTGGCCGACACCATCACCTGGGCGGTCACCCGCCCCAGCCACGTCAACGTCGACCTCCTGGTCCTGCGCCCCCGCGCCCAGGCGTCCAACACAAAGGTCCACAGGGACCTGTGACCCGGCCCGAGAAGGACGAGAAGGACCCGCACGACGAACGCCAGATGTGGTGGTGGCTCGCCTACTTCCTCTTCGGCATCCACATCGTCGCCTTCGTCATGATCTACGCGGTGATGCACGCCCCGAAGTAGGACGCAGTACCGTGAATGAGCAGCAGGCGTGGTTCATCAGGAATCGTCCTGGCGCGGACCGGCATACTGATGCACAGGCCCGTTGGGACGGGCTGAGCGTGATCGAGAAGCGCGGGATCCTCTTCGCCCTGCTGGAGTCTGTGATCATCCTCCCCGGCACCAAAGGATCACACCGCTTCGAACCCTCGACGGTCATTCCAGTGTGGCGCACGCAGCCAACAACCTCGGTTGTGTAGCCGTAGCACAGAAGGAGCACGGTGAAACAGAGGGTCCTGTCCGCCTCGGCCAGGACCCTCTGTCACAGGTCCGCGGGTCAGCCCTTCACACACACAACCTGCTTCAGCTTCGCCACGACCTCCACCAGGTCCCGCTGCTGGTCGATGACCTGGTCGATCGACTTGTAGGCACCCGGGATCTCGTCCACGACGCCGGAGTCCTTACGGCACTCCACGCCCCGCGTCTGCTCCTCCAGATCGCGCGTCGAGAAGCGCCGCTTGGCCGCGTTACGGCTCATGCGCCGACCGGCGCCGTGGGACGCCGAGTTGAAGGCCTTCTCGTTTCCGAGGCCCTTCACGATGTACGACCCTGTCCCCATGGACCCCGGGATGATGCCGTATTCCCCGGCCCGGGCGCTGATCGCCCCCTTGCGCGTGACGAGCAGGTCCATCCCCTCGTAGCGCTCGCGGCTCACATAGTTGTGGTGGCAGCTCACTTCAGGTTCGAAGACCACCTTGGCCTTCTTGAACTCCTTGCGGAGCACGTCCTTGAAGAGGGCCATCATGATCGACCGGTTGTACTTCGCGTACTCCTGCGCCCAGTAGAGGTCGTTCTGGTATGCCGCCATCTGCGGAGTGTCCGCGACGAAGACCGCAAGGTCCCGATCGATCAGCCCCTGGTTGTGCGGGAGTTTCTGGGCGACTCCGATGTGGTGTTCGGCCAGCTCCTTGCCGATGTTCCGAGAACCGGAGTGCAGCATGAGCCAGACCGATCCGTCATCACTTATGCACACTTCTGCGAAGTGATTTCCGGATCCGAGCGTTCCCATCTGCTTTTCGGCACGTTCGTGACGGAATTTGACCGCATCCGCCACCCCGTCGAACCGCCCCCAGAAGTCGTCCCACCCCGCAGTCGCCAACCCATGGAACCGACCCGGCTCGACGGGACTGTCATGCATCCCCCGCCCCACCGGAATGGCCTGCTCGATCTTCGACCGCAGCCGGGACAGATCCCCCGGCAGATCGTTCGCCGTCAGAGACGTCTTCACCGCCGACATCCCGCAGCCGATGTCCACGCCCACCGCCGCCGGACAGACCGCGCCCTGCATGGCGATCACGGACCCGACCGTCGCGCCCTTGCCGTAGTGGACGTCCGGCATCACCGCGAGACCCTTGATCCACGGCAGGGTCGCGACGTTGCGCAGCTGCTGCAGGGCCACGTCCTCGACCGTCGCCGGGTCGGTCCACATACGGATCGGGACCTTGGCGCCCGGCATCTCCACGTACGACATATCGTCCTCATTCCCCCGGAAAGCAAACAGAAGTCTTGAAGCGCAAAACCGGTGCCAAGGTCGACGAATGGGATGACGGACCGGCGTTCACGGCAGTGCGTGCGATACACATTGTCTCCAGGGCGCACCCAGTTGCGGCAAGCGAATAACCTGCGGGGACACTGAGTTCCCCACGAGTCGGAGACATTCCGAGAGGAGCCCCACCGTGCAGCGGAAGGCCTACGTACCCGGCGTCGCCGCCCTCCTCGCGGCGCTGTTGGCCGGCTGCACCGGCAGCTCGGGCGGTGACGACCCGACGGACGACGCCAATCCCGGCGACATCGGCACCGCCTCCCCCGCCGCGCAGCCGGGCAAGTACCGCACTCTCCCCGAGGCGTGTGGCGTGGTCGGCCAGAGCACCCTCGACGCGCTCCTGCCCGGCATCCAGCAGATCGCCGACGAGGATCAGCGCGCCAAGGCCTACGAGGGCCAGGCCACGCTCACCTATGACACGGACCGCAAGGTCGGCTGCCGTTGGAAGGTGGAGGCCACGGACGCCACGGAGTACCTGGCGGTCGACTTCGAGCGTGTGGTGTCGTACGACAACGCGGTCAGCGACGACAGTCAGGCGGAGCAGCTCTTCGGGCAGACCGAGGAGAAGGCCGATCTGCCGGTGGCGGCGACGTCCAGCGCCGCGTCGGACGTGGAGGAGTCCGGCACCGCCGGTCCGACGGCCTCGCCTACGGCCACCCCGAGCGGTTCCGCGAGTCCGAGCGGTTCGGCCTCGGCCACTCCGTCCGATCTGCAGCCCCGCGTTCTGGACGATCTGGGCGACGAGGCGTTCCTGAACGACGTGTTGAGCAACTCGGGTTCGACGGCTCAGCAGCGCAAGGTGACTGTGGCGTTCCGCACGTCCAACGTGATCGTGACCATCGAGTACGAGGAGCAGCCGACGACGATCGGCGTCACCCCGGACAGCAAGGAAATGCAGGACAACGCCAGGAAACTGGCTTCTCAGCTGGCCGGGTCGCTGTCCGGCTGAGCGCTCTCCACACACCCCTCACCCGCGCGCACAGAGCATTCGAAGCTGGACCGCACAGCATCCTCACCGCGTACCGTGGCCCCTCGGACCCGATCCGACGGCAGGAACCACAAGCGTCATGAGTGAAGGAACCATGCAGCGACGAGCAGAGCGTGACCAGGGTGCCCAGCGAGCGAAGCGTCTTCACCGCGTCCTTGTCTGTGCGGCCGCAGTCCCCGTGATGCTGATCGCCTCTGGCTGCTCCTCCGACTCCGGCTCCGGCGACTCCGGCTCCGGCAGCGGTGGCGACAAGGCCGCGGGCGCCGGTGCGACGGTGTCGGCGTCCGAGAGTGCGGCTCCCACGGTGCAGGCGGCGGCGTACAACTCGCTTCCCGAGGCGTGCGGGGTGCTGTCGAAGAAGACACTGAAGTCGCTCGTCCCGGAGGCTCCGAAGTCCGGCAAGAAGGGCACGGCGGAGGCGGGTACGCGCGGCAGTTGCTCCTGGAGCAGCCTGGACAACAACGGTGTGAAGGGCTCGCAGTTCCGCTGGCTCAACGTCTCGCTGCTCCGCTTCGAGTCGGACGCCTCGCGCGGTACGGGCGAGGCGCAGGCGCAGAAGTACTACGACCAGCAGATCCAGGACGCCCAGTCGGTGGCCGGTGCGAAGAACACCAAGTCGCAGGCGGTTTCGGGCACGGGTGACGTGGCGACGCTGGTGCGTTACGACCTGAAGAAGAAGGAAGGCGCCTTCAAGCAGCAGACGGTCGTCACGCGCGTGGAGAACGTCGTCGTCACCGTCGACTACAACGGCGCGGGTCTCGCCGGTGACAAGGCGCCGAGTGCGGACACTCTCGGGAAGCTCGCGGGGCAGGCCGCCAAGGAGACGGTGAGGGCGGTGTCGGCGGCGAACGGCGAGGGCGCTGCGAGCCCGGCCCCGTCGGACTCCGCCTCGGGTTCGAAGGCCCCGTCGAAGTCCGCGTCGCCGTCCAAGTCCGCGTCTCCGTCGAAGTCCGCGTCTCCGTCGAAGTCGGCATCTGCGTCCAAGTCGGCCGCGAAGACGAGCTGAAGAAGACCTGACGGCACGTACCGGTCACCCGTGCGCAGCACAGATGTGCCACTCTGTTGCGCGCAACAACATGCACAGGGAGGGGAGTACGGGTGTCCGCGCCCATGCAGCTGACTCGAATGCACCGCATTCTCATAGGCGTGGTCGTGTTCGGCGCAGTGATCATCGCCGGCATCGGCTTCGCGGGGTCGTACGCGGCCGTCCGTGAACTCGCCATCCAAAAGGGCTTCGGGAACTTCAGTTATGTCTTCCCGATCGGCATCGACGCGGGCATCTGTGTCCTGCTGGCCCTGGACCTGCTTCTGACATGGATCCGCATCCCGTTCCCGCTGCTGCGCCAGACGGCGTGGCTCCTGACGGCCGCGACGATCGCCTTCAACGGCGCGGCGGCCTGGCCGGATCCGCTGGGTGTGGGTATGCACGCGGTGATCCCGATCCTGTTCGTGGTGTCGGTGGAGGCTGCCCGTCACGCGATCGGCCGGATCGCGGACATCACGGCGGACAAGCACATGGAGGGGGTCCGCCTCACCCGCTGGCTCCTGTCCCCCCTCCCCACGTTTCTCCTCTGGCGCCGTATGAAGCTGTGGGAGCTGCGCTCCTACGAGCAGGTCATCAAGCTCGAACAGGACCGGCTGGTCTACCAGGCCCGTCTCCACTCCCGCTTCGGCCGGGCCTGGCGCAGGAAGGCGCCGGTGGAGTCCCTGATGCCGTTGCGCCTGGCGCGCTACGGCGTGCCCCTCGCCGAGACGGCCCCGGCGGGCCTGGCAGCGGCGGGTATCGAACCGGCCCTGCTCCCGCCGGCGCCCCAGGAGGTCGCGGGCAGGGGTGCCGCGGGGGCGGCTTCCGACCCGCAGCGGGTGGCGGCTTCGGGCGAGCAGCGCCTGGAGCTGAACGGCAACCCGCAGCCGCAGCGAGCCGACACCGTGCCGGAGCCGGACCTGAGCCCCTGGTTCGAAGCTCCCCAGCAGATCGAGTACCAGGGCGGCTACAACCCCAACTACGACCCCGCTGAGCAGTACGAGCGCTGGTACGAGGAACAACTCGAGGCAGAGCAGTACGAGTTGCAGCAGATCCAGTACGAGGAGCCCCCCAGGGAGCCCTCGATGGAGGAGACCGGCAGCTTCCCGATCCCGGTGACCAATGGCCGCACGCGTGAACTGGGCGAAGGTGGTGGTCCTCCGGAGCCGACCGAGGAGGACTTCTACCAGGTCTTCAAGAAGTCGATCGACGGCAGCTATCCCTCCCCGGGCCAGCTCAGGGGAGACGTGGAGGCGACCTACGGCGTCACGCTCCCGCAGCGCGAGGCCGAGCGCATGGTCAAGCGCTTCACCAACCGCCACACGGCGGAACTCCAGGAAGACCACATCGCATAGGGAAGGGGCCCTCGCCGAAACGAGGGCCCCTTGCCGTCACCGTCTACTCGCCGAGCAGCGCCCGGACCCGCTCCTGCCCCACGGCCAGCAGCAGCGTGGGCAGCCGCGGCCCGGTGTCCCGGGAGACCAGCAGCTGATAGAGCAGGGCGAAGAAAGCCCGCTGAGAGGTCTTGATCTCGGCCGGCAGCTCCTTGGGCGTGGCGTCCGCGGGGAACCCGGCCTGCACCTTGGGCACGCCGTACACAAGGTGCGTGAGCCCGTCGAGCGACCAGTGCGAGGCCAGCCCGTCCAGCAGCAGTCGTAGGGACTGCTGGGAGGCCTCGTCGAGGGACTTCAGCAGCTCGGCGTCGGGCTCGCTGCGCACGATGGTCCGCTGGTCGGCGGGCACCTGCGTGTTGATCCAGGCCTCGGCCTTGTCGTACCGGGGCCGGGCCTCGTCCAGCGTCGACAGCGGGTTGTCGGGGTCCAGCTCGCTGAGGATCCGCAGCGCCTGGTCCTCGTGGCCCGCGGTGATGTCGGCGACGGACGCGAGCGTCCGGTACGGCAGCACGCGTGCCGTCCGGGGCAGCTCACCGCCGGCGGTCCGCACCGCGCGGGAGTGCGCGGCGACGTCGGCCGGCAGGGCAGCCCCCTCGGCGACCTTGGCGTCCAGCTTGTCCCACTCGTCGTAGAGCCGCTGGATCTCCTGGTCGAAGGCGATCTTGAAGGACTGGTTGGGCCTGCGGCGGGCGTAGAGCCACCGCAGGAGCTGCGGCTCCATGATCTTCAGCGCGTCGCCCGGCGTGGGCACCCCGCCCCTGGACGACGACATCTTCGCCATCCCGGAGATCCCCACGAAGGCGTACATCGGCCCGATCGGCTGCTGTCCGCCGAAGATCCCGACGATCTGCCCGCCGACCTGGAAGGAGGACCCGGGCGAGGAGTGGTCGACACCGGAGGGCTCGAAGACGACACCCTCGTACGCCCACCGCATCGGCCAGTCGACCTTCCAGACCAGCTTGCCGCGGTTGAACTCGTTCAGCCGGACGGTCTCGGAGAAACCGCAGGCGTTGCAGGTGTACGACAGCTCGGTCGTGGCGTCGTCGTAGGAGGTGACGGTGGTGAGGTCCTTCTCGCAGTTGCCGCAGTAGGGCTTGTACGGGAAGTACCCGGCGGACCCGGAGGACCCGTCGTCCTCGGCGGCCGCGCCGGACCCCTCGGCGGCCTCGACCTCGGCCTCGTCCACCGGCTTCTGCTGCTTCTTGGCCGGGGCCTTCTTGGTCCGGTACTGGTCGAGGATCGCGTCGATGTCCCCGCGGTGCGCCATCGCGTGCAGGATCTGCTCGCGGTAGACACCCGAGGTGTACTGCGCGGTCTGGCTGATCCCGTCGAACTCGACGCCGAGCTCGGCCAGCGCGTCGATCATGGCGGCCTTGAAGTGCTCGGCCCAGTTCGGGTGTGCGGACCCCTTGGGCGCGGGCACGGAGGTCAGCGGCTTGCCGATGTGCTCGCCCCACGACTCGTCGACGCCCGCGACGCCGGCCGGCACCTTGCGGTACCGGTCGTAGTCGTCCCAGGAGATGAGGTGCCGCACCTGGTGTCCGCGGCGCCGGATCTCGTCGGCGACGAGGTGGGGGGTCATGACCTCGCGGAGGTTCCCCAGGTGGATGGGACCGGACGGGGAGAGCCCAGAGGCGACGACCACGGGTTTGCCGGGGGCCCGACGCTCCGACTCCTCGATGACCTCATCCGCGAAACGGGAGACCCAGTCGGTGGTCTCGGTGCTCTGAGCCACGATCGGCACGTCCTCTTTTACTGAAGTACTGAAGGTTGATGGACGCCCCATTCTCCCAGACCGCCCCGCGCCGGAGAAAACCGCTTTACCCCCCATGGGATACTGACGGTGTCTATCTGATCCCCCGAGGAGAACGGCACCCACTCCCATGGCCCCGGTCACGTCCCTCAGCGACTCCGTCAACCAGCAGCTCAGCTCCGCGATCTCCGCCACCCTGCCGGAGGCCTCCGCGGACCCACTGCTGCGACGTAGCGACCGGGCCGACTTCCAGGCGAACGGCATCCTGGCGCTCGCCAAGAAGGCGAAGGCGAACCCGAGGGAGCTGGCGACGCAGGTCGTGGCGAAGGTCGAGTCGGGCGCCGTGATCAAGGACATCGAGGTCTCCGGCCCCGGCTTCCTGAACATCACGATCACCGACCGGGCGATCACGGAGACGCTGGCCGCCCGGTACGCGGACGAGACGGACCGCCTGGGCGTGCCGTACGCCCCCGACCCGGGCATCACGGTCGTCGACTACGCCCAACCGAACGTGGCGAAGGAGATGCACGTCGGTCACCTGCGCTCCGCCGTCATCGGCGACGCGCTGCGCGCGATGCTCGACTTCACCGGCGAGAAGACGATCGGCCGGCATCACATCGGCGACTGGGGCACCCAGTTCGGCATGCTGATCCAGTACCTGGTCGAGAACCCCGGCGAGCTGGCCCCGGCGGCCGAGGTCGACGGCGAGCAGGCCATGTCGAACCTGAACCGGGTGTACAAGGCGTCGCGCGTGCTCTTCGACGCGGACGAGGAGTTCAAGGAGCGGGCCCGGAAGAGGGTCGTCGCCCTGCAGTCCGGCGACAAGGAGACGCTCGAGCTCTGGCAGCAGTTCGTGGACGAGTCGAAGGTCTACTTCTACTCGGTCTTCGAGAAGCTGGACATGGAGATCCGCGACGACGAGATCGTCGGCGAGTCCGCGTACAACGAGGGCATGCCGGAGACCGCCCGCCTCCTGGAGGAGATGGGCGTCGCGGAGCGTTCCGAGGGCGCGCTCGTCGTCTTCTTCGACGAGATCCGCGGCAAGGACGACCAGCCGGTCCCGCTGATCGTGCAGAAGGCCGACGGCGGCTTCGGCTACGCGGCCTCCGACCTGACCGCGATCCGCAACCGCGTCGTCGATCTGCACGCGACGTCCCTGCTGTACGTCGTGGACGTACGCCAGTCGCTGCACTTCAAGATGGTCTTCGAGGCGGCCCGGCGCGCGGGCTGGCTGACCGACGGCGTCACCGCGCACAACATGGGCTACGGCACGGTCCTGGGCGCGGACGGCAAGCCGTTCAAGACACGTGAGGGCGAGACGGTCCGGCTGGAGGACCTGCTGGACGAGGCGGTCGAGCGGGCGACCGCGGTCGTGCGCGAGAAGGCCGAGAGGGTGGGCCTGACCGAGGAGGAGATCGTCGAGAACGGCCGGTACGTCGGGATCGGCGCCGTGAAGTACGCGGACCTGTCGACGTCGCCGAACCGTGACTACAAGTTCGACCTGGACCAGATGGTGTCGCTCAACGGCGACACGTCGGTCTACCTCCAGTACGCGTACGCCCGCATCCGGTCCATCTTCGGCAAGGCCGGCGACCGCACTCCGCTGGCCCACCCGGAGCTCGAACTCGCCCCGGCGGAGCGGGCGCTGGGCCTGCACCTGGACGCGTTCGGCGCGACGGTCTTCGAGGCGTCGGCGGAGTACGCACCGCACAAGGTGGCCGCGTACCTCTACCAACTGGCTTCTCTGTACACGACGTTCTACGACCAGTGCCCGGTGGTGAAGCCCGCTCCCGCGCAGGAGGTGGCGGAGAACCGCCTGTTCCTGAGCGATCTGACGGCCCGCACCCTGCACAAGGGGATGGCTCTGCTGGGGATCAGGACGCCTGAGCGCCTCTGACCTCTCCGGTCACTCCGGTGAGGTCTGCTGGTGAGGGAGCTCCGGGGACGGCAGGGTCTTCAGGAGCTCTCTCAGCGCGGCGATCCGGGCCTCGGCGCGGATCTTTTCCCTCACCAACTGGTCGTAGCGCTGGTCGACCTGTACGCGGTCGTACCCCCTCCGCACCACCGCGAAGAGGTCGGAAGCGGTGGGCGGAGGATCGGATTCCCGTCGCCGGGAGTATTCCAGTCGGGCCTCGGCGCGGGCGTGGGCAATGGAGCGGAGAGCCTCATTCCGTGCTGCGTTTTTGGTCTCGGGCAAGCTGTGGTCGCTGGTGGTCGCCTCGACGTACCGGTCGACGAACTGCTCCTCCAGCCAGGTGACCTCGGACTCCGCACCGCGCCGTGCGACCACCAGCCGGAGGATGTGATCGTCCACGACGGTGCGGGCATAGCCCGGCCGTACCACCTTGAAACGGACGCGTGCGACCGGTGCGTCCTGGCGCTGCGGCGGGGGTTCGACGGCATCGCTCATGGCCAGGGCGAGGGACTGCGCGTCGGGCTCGATGTCGGGCTGGGTCTCGGTCTCGGTCTCGGTCTCGGGGAGGAACCGCAAATAGGGCAGGTCGCGCTCCTCCTTCGCCGACCCCAGGTCGAGCAGGCTCTCGGCGGGCGGCGCGGGCCACTCGAACCAGTCGGGCTCGGCCGTCTCGGGCCGGGAACGCTCGATCGCTGCCGATTCGGCCGGTGCGAACTCGGCCGGTGCGAACTCGGTCGGCGCGCCCTCGTGAGCCCTCTCCCTCGCCTCCGCGACGATCCGCTCGGCCTCGGCCCGGGCGTCGGCGACGATCCGGCGGGCGGATTCCCTGGCCTCGGCCGCTTTCTCCACGGCCTGTTCTCCCGCCGACCGGTGACTCAGCAGGGCACGAGCGGCGGTCGCCATCCGGGCCCTGGCAGCCGCCGTCTTCGCCCCCTCGGTGATCCTCTCCGCCTCCGCGCGGGCCTCCGCCAGAGCCTGCTCCGCCTCCGCCCGTGACGTGTCCGTCAGAAGGCGGAGTCGCACCTCGGCGGCCTCCTGGCGTGCCGCCAGATCACGCTCCGCACGCGTACGCCGACGGGCGACCTCGTCCGTCGTCGCTTCCAGGAGGCGATCCGCCTTCAGCCGAGCCGCCTTCAGCAGCCGCACCGGGAGGGCCGCACCGCGCCCCAGCTCGGCCGTGTCCAGGGTCTCGCCGCCGGACGACGTCAGCGCGTGCTCGACCAGGACCGTGACCAGCGTCTCGTGAACGGTCGCGGCGTCGGGCGGCCGCTCCTCCGGGCGCTTGGCCAGGAGACGCAGGATGAGGTGGTTCAGGCGATCCGGTATCCCGCCCGCCCGCTCGACGGGCGCGACCGGCGCGTCGTCGATCTGCATGCGGAGCACGGCCCATGGGGTGGCACTTGTGAAGGGCGGCGTGCTTGTGACTGCGTGGTAGAGGAGACAGCCCAGCGAGTAGAGGTCACTGCGGTGATCGACCTCCCGGTCGCCCAGCGCCTGTTCCGGCGACATGTACATCGGCGATCCGAGTGGTTCACCGGTGACGGTGAGTTCACGGGCGCCGATGGTCTCCCCCATGAACTTCGCCACCCCGAAGTCGAGGACCTTCACGGTCCCGTCGGGCGTGAGCAGCGCGTTGGCGGGTTTGATGTCCCGGTGGACCACCCCGTGGCTGTGCGCAGCCTCCAGCGCCAGGGTGATCTGGGCGGCCCAGCCGACGGCGAGCGGCCAGGGCGTGGGGACGGTCCCCTTCAGCCGCTTGCCCAGGGAGACGCCCCGCACCAGCTCCATGACGAGATAAAGAGTCTTGCGCCGGTCGACCCGGACCTCGCCCCAGTCGTGCACGGTGACGATGTTCTGGTGGGCGAGCCGCCCCGCCAACTGCACCTCGCGCTGGAACCGGGCCTGTGTCTCCGATTCGCCTACGCCGTACTGCGGATGCACGACCTTGACGGCGACGTCCCGTCGCATCCGCTCGTCCTCGGCGGCCCAGACCTGCCCCATCCCGCCGGAGCCCAGCAGACCGGTGATCCGGAACCGCCCGGCGAGGACCTCGTTCAGCACCGGTCTTCTCCCCCATCGGCGACCCGGCTCACAACTGCCCTACGAGTATGCGCCTCAGTACCCCGAAGAGTCCCCCGAGCTGCCGTACGACCCACCCGCCGACCGCCGCAACCGCCGTACCTCCTCCTCCACCCGGCGCGCCACGTCCCCGACGCCCGTGCTCTCCTCCAGGCCGCCGGCGCGGAGTTGAGCGGCGAGGTTCGTGAAGTAGTGGGCGGTGGTGAGGAGATGGTCGTCCACGTCGAGGCCGACGGACGCCGCGGCCCCCGGAGGGATGCGATTGACCTCGGCCAGTACCCGGTTGATCTGTAGCGTGATCTCGTCGCGGACGTCCCGCGTCAGCCCCACCGCCCGCCCCACCTGCGCGAGGATCGAGTGGCAGGAGCGTGCGAGCTGCATCAGCAGCCGGTCGTCGCGGTTGAGGGAGGACGAACCCGAAGCGCCGGGGCTGTAGTTGCCCGAGGAGATGCGCGCGTCCGCGAACTGGGGCTCATAACGCCGCAGGTCGAAAGCGGTCGTCGCGCCCAGCGCCACCCGGAAGCAGGGGTGGACCTGGAACTCCGTCTCGTGCGGCTGGACCGGCAGCCCGTCGTCACCGGCGTACACCACGTCGTTGCCGCGCCGCACCCCGAGGAACCCAACCCCGTGGAGCACATCGATGATGCCGGGCAGCGTCAACGCGTTGGCGTACGCCGGGAAGTCGTGGTGCAGCGTCTCGGCGGCCGCTTCGAAGCGGCGGGTGAGCGCGGCGCGCGTGACGACGTACCCGGTGTTCTGGAACAGCGGAAACAGGTTCCGGAGAAACGGGTGCGCGACCAGGTACTCCGAGGTCAGATCGTTGAGCTTCCACTCCGAGAACTGCCGGCCCGCCTGCGCCACGTCCGCCTCGGTGATCCGGTCCCGCTCATGCTCCAGCCAGGCCTTCTCCTGGCACAGGTTGAGGAACTGGATGGCGTCCCGGGGCCTCGGCAGACAGCGCCCGAAGAGATGGCCCGTGATCTCCTCCCCGCCCACCGTCTCGGGGAACAGCTCCTTCCAAAGCCGCTCCTCGGTCAGCTCCTCCCCGACGGAGGCCCGCGCCCTGGCCCACGCGAGGTCCTTCAGGGCCTGTTCCGTCCAGGCGATCCTGAGCTCGTCCCCGTGGAACTTGTCGCCCTCCCCGAAGGACAGCGAGTCGTAGATGTCGGCGCGCAGGAACAGCAGGAAGCGCACGGAACGGCCGTACAAACTCGCCGCGTGCTTGGCCGCCAGCAGCAGCCCGATCACCATGGAGTTGCTGTCCGGCTCGACGGACCACACCTGTTCCAACTGGTCGACCATGAGCAGCAACGGTGGGTGCACGACCCCGTCACACCCCAGATCCTCGAAGGCCCGTGCCACGCCCTGCTCGACGATCTCCAACTGCCGAGCCGCGCGGGCTCCTTCGGACGGCGACTGGGCGAGATCCACGCTCGCCTTGACCCCGAAAGCCTCGAGGGACAGCGAGGTCTGCAGCCCCCGGGCCCCCTGCGCCAGCCGCTCCACCAGCCGGCCGCCCCCGCCTGCCGCCTCGCCGTTCTGCTTGAGGAACCGCCCGAGCGCCTTGACCGAGTCGGTCTTGTGGCCGCCGTCATGTGCGCCCTTGGCATGGTCGACCAGGTGCCGAGCGGCGTGTACGGCGAACACATACCGCCAGATCAGCGCCTTGGCCGAGTCCCCCGGCAGCCCCTGCAGCTCGAACCGCCGGATCTCCTCCCCCGCGGCCTCGTCAGGGGTGACGAGCACCTTCCCGCCCCGGTGCCCGCCCTCGCCGTCGGACATCAGCTGCATGCAGATGGCACTCTTCCCGGACCCCTTGCGCCCGATGATCAGCATTTTGCGCCCGCTGAGCGCGCCCCGGTACGCGGCGTTCGGCAGAAAGCCGCCGCGCAGCAACAGCCCCTCGGTCACGTCCCGTTCGGCATCCTCACGCCCGAAGTGCAACTGCGCGAGCCCCGGCTGGTCGGCCATCCCGTCCCCCTACGTCGTACTGATCCCAAAGGTATCGGGACCCACCGACAACAGTGCTACGGCAACACGAACTTGCACCACACCGCCTTCCCCAACTCCCGCTCCCGCACCCCCCACTTGTCGCTCAGCGCGGCCACCAGCACAACCCCCACCCACCCTCGTCCCCGTCCTGGACGACGTGCGGCACACCGCCCCCGCTGTCGTGCACCTCCACGACCAGAGCGCTCAGTTCGTACCGCAGGAACAGCCTCAACTGGCGCCCGGGCGGCACCCCGTGCAGCAGCGCGTTGGTCACCGGTTCGCTCACGCAGAGCAGTACGTCGTCCGCCCGCACGGTCTGCGCGAGGCCCCAGCCGACCAGGGTCTCGGCCGTGAAACGGCGTGCGGCCTGCGCGGACCGGCGTTCGCGGCGGAAGAACCTCTCGCGCAGGAGCGGCAGTCGGGTCGTCTCGTTCACGGGACGAGAGTTGCGGAGAGTGACTACAGTGGATCACTCGGTGAACCCGCACAGATTTTTTGTACGGGCTCGTACCCGGTTACGTACGTGTCCGGAGGCGGCGCCCGACCCCACCCTCAAGGTCACCCCCACCACCTGGACCGCCTTCACCACCGGTCTCACGTAGCGCCGTCGGCCATTGTCAGTGGCGCCCCCTACAGTCACGGACATGGCGACTCTTCCCAACCCGCTGCCCACCCTGGCGGCAGACCCGAGCGGCCGTTCGCTCGGACTCGGGCTCCCTCTCGGGAGACTGATCGACGAGACGGACGACGGTCCGTGGTACGAGCCGTTGCTGTGGCATGCCGAGTACTCCGCGTCCTCCGGCGCCTGGACCGCACTGGGCACCCCGGCCGCGCGAACGGGCCTGCTGCCGGTGCTGATAGAGGTCGGCGGCAGCCAGGGCGGGCCGGACGAGTGGGAGTTGATGCCCGGGGAGATGTCGTACCCCGGGGACCACGACCCGGAGGAACTGCTGGCGGAGTACTGGGCGTACGCGATCGAGGATCCCGACGACCTCGACGAGACGATCGCCCCCTACGACGAGGCATGGCCCGGCCCCGCCCCGGCCCCGGCGTCCCTGAGTATCGACCCCGACCGCCGCGCCGCCGAGACGGCCGACGCGCTCCTCGACGAGGGCTCGTGGTTCAAGGAGCCGCGCCTCGCTCTGGTCCCGGCCCGCCGCAGCGCGGACATCCCGGCGGCCATCGGCTGGACGGGCCCGATGAACTTCGAGGGCGACACCGCTCGTATCTGCGCGGTCCTCCGCTCCTGGGAGGACCGCTTCGGCATACGCGTGCTCGCGCTCAGCTTCGACCGACTGGTCCTGTCCGTCGCCGGCCCGCCCACGACGAGAGCCGAGGCGGAGGCCGTCGCCGCCGAGCACTTCGCGTTCTGCCCGGACAACATCACCCAGGGGGATCACGAAACTCTGCGCGAGTACGCCGAACACGCGGTGCTGGGGCAGCGGGTCTGGTCCTTCTGGTGGGACTGACCTGGTGGGACTGACCGGACTCAGCCGGGGAGCAGCCGCGCTCCCTCCGGCGCGCTGATCCCGAACTCCTCCTCCAGGAGCCGCCGTGCCTCCGCCTCGTCGGTCAGCTCCCGCTTCTTCACGGTTCCGTCGGCGCGGGTCTCCGTGAGCAGGCTGCCGTGGAGGAGGAGATGGCGGTCGGCGGTGACGTTCTGGACGTAGATCTGCTGGGTGAAGGGGGAGCGCGGGTTGGTCCCGACGTGCCAGTTGATGACCTCGAAGTCGGGCTTCTCGAACGGCTCCAGGGTGAAGGCGTACTGATCCGCCCACCTCTCCTCCTGGTGGGCCTGGAGCACCCACAGCTCCAGTGGCCCCCGGTGCGGCACCCGCACCAGACGGTGAAGACGCCCGGCGTCGAGGAACTCGGTGTCCGTCCGGAGCGGCACCGGTTCCAGCAGCGCGCCGATCGCCCCGAACCCGACGTCGGCGAGATAGGGCTGCGGGTCGCCGGGGATCTCCACGAGCAGCGCCATGTGGGTACGCGGCCGGCTCTCGATGCTGTCCGCACCGAGGACGACACGGGCCGTCAGCCGGGTCACGCGGAAACCGAGCTCCTCCAGGGCGAGCAGGAGCAGTGTGTTGTGCTCGTAGCAGTACCCTCCGCGCCGGCTCCGCACCAGTTTCGCCATCAGGTCACCGGGTTCGAGGGAGGGTGCGCTGCGGCTCAGGGCGTCGAGGTTCTCGAAGGGGATGCCTTGCAGGTGTGCCAGGTGCACCCCCGCGAGCGTCGTGAGGTCGGCCCGCCGCTCGCCCTCCCACCCGATCCGCGCCAGATACTCATCCAGATCGAATCCCGAGTCGCGCACAGTGTCATCGGCCATGCCCCCACCGTAGGCAGCCGGCCCGCCCGCCTTCCGCCGACCACAGCAGCAACGGCACTCCGACCTTCGCCCTAGGCCTGGGCCGGGACCTGGCTCTGAGCGTCCTGGACGTGGACCCGAGCCGCCCGGAACGCCTCCCCGAGCCTCCGCAGCCCCTCGCCGATCTCCTGCGGCGTCTGCGTCACGAAGCACAGCCGCAGGGTCGAGCGGTCGGGCTCACCGGCGTAGAAGGGCGCTCCCGGGACGTAAGCAACATCGCGCGTCACGACCTGCGGAAGCAGCGCGGTCGTGTCGTACGACGCGGGAAGTCGCGCCCAGAGGAACATGCCGCCCTCGGGCCGGGTCCAGGTCGACCCTTCGGGCAGGGCGTCGGCCAGCCCCGCCAGCATGGCGTCCCGCCGCTGCCCGTACACCCCCGCGACGCGCCGGACATGCGCGTCGAGGTCCCGGTCGGCCAGGTATCGTGCCGCGGCGAGCTGGTTGACGGTCGGGGTGTGCAGATCGGCGGCCTGCTTGGCGACCGCGCAGGCCCGCCGCAGCTCGCCGGGCGCCCGCAGCCAGCCGAGCCGCAGCCCGGGAGCCATGACCTTGGAGAAGGACCCGAGCAGCACGACCCGGTCGCGGACCTCCTCGTGGGAGGCGATCCACGGCACCCGCTCGCCCTCGAAGCGGAGTTCGCCGTACGGGTCGTCCTCGACGATCCACAGCCCGCGCCGCGCGGCCACGGACGCGACCGCGGCCCGGCGCCCCGCGGACATGGTCCGCCCGGTCGGGTTCTGGAAGGTGGGCACGGTGTAGAGCAGCTTGGGCCGCTCCCGCACGACGAGTTCCTCCAGGGCGACGGGATCGGGCCCCTCGTCGTCGCCCGGCACGGCCACCACCCGGGCGCCCGCGAACCCGAAGGCCTGAAGGGCCGCCAGATAGCAGGGGCTCTCGACGAGCACCGTGTCCCCGGGCTCGATCAGCGCGGTGGCGAGCAGCGACAGCGCCTGCTGCGATCCGGTGGTGACGAGGACGTCGTCGGCGCAGGTGGCGAGCCCGCGGGCCGACATCCGCTCCGCAAGAGCCGTCCGCAGCACGGGCTCACCCTCGGTGGTCGAGTACTGGAGTGCCCGCTCGGGCACCTCCTCCAGGACCGCCCGAAAGGCGTCTGCGATCCCCTCGGCGTCGAACAGTTCGGGCGCCGGCAGCCCGCCCGCGAAGTTGATGACCTCGGGACGGGCGGTGACGGCGAGGATGTCCCGTACGGGCGACCCACCGACCGACCGGGCCCGGGCGGCGAGCGGAGGCACGGAAGCGAACGTGGGCACCGTCATGGCACGGCTCCTTCAACTGCGGACGCGGACTGCGAACCGCGGACTACGACGACTGGGTCCAGCGCAGCCTAAGCAAATGAATGCCGCCTACAAGCACCTTTCCGCGATACGGACGTCACGCACCGCTCACGCCTTGGTGCCGGTCGCCCCGTAGACGTTGATGTCGTCGTCCGTGACGTCGTTGATGTCCCGGTAGCGGATCTTCTCGATGTCGTCGAGGGACTCGAAGTCCTCGGCGTCGATGGCCGGCGGCGCCGGCGCGGGCCCGGGGTGCCACAGATGGGCGGGCACCACACCGGGCTCGTCCAGGGAGACACCCGGCACCTCGGTGAAGAACCGCTCCACCTCCCGCTTGGACCGGAACACGAAGGTGAACCCGCGCTCGGTGTAGGTCCGCTGGACCGCGCGGGTGGGCTCGGGATGCATCTCGTCGGTCAGATGACTGAGAACGATCCGGCTGCCGGAGGGCAGGGCCTCCACGAGCTCACGCACGATCGGATAGGCCTCGTCGTCCTCGACGAAGTGCAGGATCGCGACCAGGCACAACGCGATCGGCTGGTCGAAGTCCAGGGTCTTGGCGGCCTGTTCGAGGATCTGCGCGGGACTCTTGAAGTCGGCGTCGATGTAGTCCGTACGCCCCTCGGGTCCGCTGGTGAGCAGCGCGCGTGCATGCGCCAGCACCACCGGGTCGTTGTCGACGTACACGACCCGCGCGTCGGGCCGGATCCGCTGGGCGATCGTGTGGACGTTCTCCGCGGTGGGCAGCCCGGTGCCGATGTCGAGGAACTGCCGGATCCCGTCCCGCGCGGTCAGCCGGTCGACGGCCCGGCGCATGAAGTCACGGTTGTGGCGTACGTCGAGGTAGCCGCGGGGGTTGGCGGCGAGCGCGGCGGCGGCCGCCTCGCGGTCGGCGGGGTAGTTGTCCTTGCCGCCGAGGAACACGTCGTAGACGCGGGCCGGATGTGCCTTGGTGGTGTCGATCCTCCTGGCCAGCTCGGCCGGGTCCTGGCTCAGCGCGTCACCGGGCATGGGCGTCTCCCCTTTGAATGTGTCGGTCCTTCGACGGACAACCACCGCGATCGTCAAGAACCTAACTCGCCGGGCGACTTGATGGTGCCCGGTGCCCGGGATGCCCCGTCCCGCATCCCACGAAAGGGACTCGGGAAGCCACATCTCCGCAGGTCAGCGAGGCCCCCGACACAAGGCCGTCCCGAATCCCCCGCCAGGGCTGGCGAACGCCCCCGCGCCCCCGCAGCCTGATCCCATGCCCACCCGACCCCACACCCCCCGCATGCTCACCGCTACCGCCCTCGCCCTCCTCGCCCTTGCCGCGCTGACGGGCTGCAACGACGGCCAGGGCGTACGCGACGAGGGCCCGGCCACGAACAAGGCGGCCGCGGTGCGCCCTTGGGAAACCCAGAAGGCCGCCCGGCACTGACCGGGCGGCCTCGAAGCAGAGCTACGGCATCACACGTGCGCCGGGGCGAAGCCCTTCGGGTTGGGGCCGTACTTGTTGTCGCTCGGCTCACCGTCGAGGCAGGTGAAGACGAGGAGGGTGATGCCGCCGGCGAGCGGAACCAGACCGAACAGGACCCACCAGCCGCTCCGGCCGGTGTCGTGCAGGCGGCGCACGAGGACGGCGAGGCTGGGGAGCAGGATGGCGACGTAGAAGATGATCGGGATCCACGCCTGCTTGGCCACGGCGCCGATGACGGCCAGCACGATGTAGATGATCGTGACGAACAGGGTGTACATCCAGTATTCCTTGCGGCGCGCGCGGCCGCTGAACACGGCGTACTTCTTCAGCACATCGAGGAAGTAGTTCATGGTGGTGTCCCCCAGGGATCGACGTTCGGACCAATTCCGAATGGATCAGGCCAGGCGCAGAAGATATGGAGGATGTCGAGAACTCGTCAATTCGACGGATGTAAGCGGATCATCAAGTCGCGGACCTGTCAGACTCCGACAAATCCACCACCCCAGGGGCCTGATTCCGGACAGATCACCAGAAGATCACCGTCCGAACTGGGGGCTGTTGTCCGGACGTTGGCCGGTTCGAGCTCCGCCCGTATCCGGACCGAGCTCGAACCGTTGTCGCAACACGCCGTCCGGCGGCTTCGTCAGCCGAGCTTCTGAGCCACCTCGGTCGCCCAGTAGGTGAGGATGTTCTGCGCCCCGGCCCGCTTGATCCCGGTCAGCGTCTCCAGGATCGCCCGGTCCCGGTCGATCCAGCCCTTCTCGGCGGCGGCCTCGATCATCGAGTACTCACCGGAGATCTGGTACGCGGCGACGGGCACGTCGACGGCGTCCGCGACCCGCGCGAGGATGTCGAGGTAGGGACCGGCCGGCTTGACCATCACCATGTCGGCACCCTCCTCCAGATCGAGGGCGAGCTCGCGCAGCGACTCCCGCGCGTTGGCGGGATCCTGCTGGTACGTCTTGCGGTCACCCTGCAGCGAGGAGGCGACGGCCTCCCGGAACGGCCCGTAGAACGCGGAGGCGTACTTGGCCGTGTACGCCAGGATGGCCACGTCCTCCCGCCCGATCTGGTCGAGCGCGTCCCGGATGACCCCGACCTGCCCGTCCATCATCCCGCTGGGTCCCACGACATGGGCGCCGGCGTCGGCCTGGACCTGGGCCATCTCGGCGTACCGCTCGAGGGTGGCGTCATTGTCGACGCGCCCCTGCGCGTCGAGCACCCCGCAGTGCCCGTGATCGATGGTCTCGTCGAGACACACATCGGACATCACGAGCAGGTCGTCCCCGACCTCGGCGCGTACGTCCCGGATGGCGACCTGCAGAATCCCGTCGGGATCGGTGCCCGGCGTCCCGAGAGCGTCCTTCTTGGACTCCTCCGGCACCCCGAAGAGCATGATCCCGGAGATCCCGGCCGCCACGGCCTCCGCGGCCGCCTTCTTCAGACTGTCCCGCGAGTGCTGCACGACCCCGGGCATCGCCGAGATCGGCACCGGCTCACTCGCCCCTTCCAGCACGAACGCCGGGAGGATGAAGTCAGCGGGGTGCAGCCGGGTCTCGGCAACCATGCGGCGCATGACGGGGTTGGTCCGCAGCCGCCGGGGCCGCGTGCCGGGAAAAGATCCGTACGTCGTCATACACCTAAGCTACGCCCGCCTCATGCCCCCCTTTGCCGACGCCCCGTCGGAAGCGACAGGCCCACCGGGGGTCACGCAGTGGGGGCGGGGGGCACCTAGGGGGGTGCCGCGTCGGGTCCTGGCGCGACTGCGGGCTGATGGGGGCGAGCCACGTGCGCGGGACGTGGGCCGGGCGCCTACGAGGGTGCCACGCCGGGACCTTGGACGTCCGCAGCCCGATGGAGGCAGGCCGCGTGCCCGAGGCTTGGGCCGGGCGCCTACGGGGGTGCCACGCCGGGACCTTGACGTCCGCAGGCCGATGGGGGCAGGCCGCGTGCCCGAGGCTTGGGCCGGGCGCCTACGGAGATGCCACACCAGGACCTCGCGCGACTGCAGGCCGGTGGGGGCGGGTCGCGCAGTTCCCCGCGCCCCTGGGGAGTTGCAGTCACCGGCGCCTCGACGGACCGATCACGCCACCTCGCCGGCCACAGCGGACCGTCAGCCGCACCCCGCTCCCCGCGACGGCGGAGCGCCCCCCACCTCACACGCCACCGACGGGCCGCGCACCACGGCGGAGCGTTGGCCGCGTACAGCGCGAAGTCGACGTACGCCCCGGAGAACGTCCTGCGCTACGGCCACACGGTGGCCCGGTCAGCCTGAACCAGGCCACCGCAGCCACCGCGCACCGACACCGCGCCCCACAACGCTCAGGTCGTCACCACGCTCAGGTCGTCGACCGCCGCCGCCGAGCCCCCGGCCGCCGCTCGCTCGGCCGTGTCACCGGATCCCCGGCCTCGACCGCCGCCGCCCGCCGCTTCAGCCCGAAGTCGGCGAGGGCCTCGGCCAGCTTGTGCACGGACGGCTCGGGAGCCATCACATCCACCCGCAGCCCGTGCTCCTCGGCGGTCTTGGCCGTGGCGGGACCGATACACGCGATCACGGTCACGTTGTGCGGCTTCCCGGCGATACCCACCAGGTTCCGCACGGTCGACGACGACGTGAAGAGAACGGCGTCGAACCCACCGCCCTTGATCGCCTCCCGCGTCTCCGCGGGCGGCGGCGAGGCCCGCACGGTCCGATAGGCGGTGACGTCGTCGACCTCCCACCCGAGCTCGATGAGCCCGGCGACCAGGGTCTCGGTCGCGATGTCGGCCCGCGGCAGGAACACCCGGTCGATCGGGTCGAACACCGGGTCGTACGGCGGCCAGTCCTCGAGAAGACCCGCGGCCGACTGCTCACCGCTCGGCACCAGGTCAGGCTTCACGCCAAAGGCGACCAGCGCCTTCGCCGTCTGCTCGCCCACCGCGGCGACCTTGATCCCCGCGAAGGCACGCGCGTCGAGCCCGTACTCCTCGAACTTCTCGCGTACGGCCTTGACGGCGTTGACCGAGGTGAAGGCGATCCACTCATAGCGCCCGGTCACGAGCCCCTTGACCGCCCGCTCCATCTGCTGGGGCGTTCTCGGCGGCTCGACGGCGATCGTCGGCACCTCGTGCGGCACGGCCCCGTAGGACCTGAGCTGGTCGGAAAGCGAGGCCGCCTGCTCCTTCGTACGCGGCACGAGAACCTTCCAGCCGAACAGCGGCTTGTTCTCGAACCACGACAGCTGGTCGCGCTGCGCGGCGGCCGAACGCTCACCGACCACGACTATCACCGGCCGCCCGCCCTCGGGCGAGGGCAGCACCTTGGCCTGCTTGAGCGTCTGGGCGATGGTGCCCAGGGTCGCCGTCCACGTCCGCTGGCGGGTGGTCGTACCGGCGACCGTCACCGTCATCGGCGTATCGGGCTTGCGACCGGCCGCGACCAGCTCCCCGGCGGCGGCGCCCACGGAGTCCAGGGTCGTCGACACGACCACGGTCCCGTCCGACGCCCCCACCTCCGTCCAGCACCGGTCGGAGGCCGTCCGCGCGTCCACGAACCGCACGTCCGCGCCCTGGGCGTCCCGCAACGGCACACCCGCGTACGCGGGTACACCCACGGCGGCGGCGACACCGGGCACGACCTCGAAAGGCACGCCCGCGCGGGCGCAGGCCAGCATCTCCTCGGCGGCGTACGCGTCGAGCCCGGGGTCCCCGGACACCGCACGTACGACCCGCCTGCCGCCCCGCGCGGCCTCCATGACAAGATGTGCGGCATCCCGTACAGCGGGGACAGCTGCGGTTGTTGACGAGCCGTCAACGATCGTTAGTTGGGGCGCGCCCGTGCCCGGAACCGGAGTCGAAGGCGACTCCGTGTCCGTGTCCACGACGGCGACGCCCGACCGAGCGTGGACGCGTACGACGTCGAGCACTTCGTGCCCGGCGACGAGGACGTCCGCGTTCGTGAGCGCCTCGACGGCGCGCAGAGTCAGCAGTCCCGGATCTCCGGGTCCGGCACCGAGGAAGGTGACGTGCCCGTGTTCAGGACCGGCGGGAAGGGTGGTGGGGCTCACTGTGCTCGCTCCCCCATCAGACCGGCCGCGCCCTGGGCAAGCATCTCGGCCGCGAGTTCACGGCCGAGCGCCATTGCTTGGTCGTACGTCTCGGGCACGGGACCGGTGGTGGACAACTGCACCGTGCGAGAGCCGTCGGTCGTGCCGACGACGCCCCGCAGGCGCATTTCCTTGACAATCTGCCCGTCGGCCAGCAGGTCGGCCAGCGCGCCCACAGGGGCGGAGCAGCCGGCCTCCAGGGCGGCGAGCAGTGACCGTTCGGCGGTCACGGCGACCCGCGTGAACGGGTCGTCGAGCTCGCCGAGCGCTGCGATCAGGTCCGCGTTGTCCGCGGTGCATTCGATCGCGAGTGCTCCCTGGCCGGGAGCGGGCAAAACTGTGTCGACCGAGAGGAAATCGGTCACTTCGTCGATACGGCCGATGCGGCTGAGCCCTGCCGCGGCCAGCACCACCGCATCCAGCCCACCATCGCGCACGAACCGCACCCGGGTATCGATGTTCCCCCGGATCGCAACCGTCTCGATATCAAGTCCGTGCGCGCGGGCGTACGCGTTCAGCTGCGCTGCACGCCGGGGCGAACCGGTACCGATGCGGGCACCTCGGGGCAGGTCGGTGAATTTGAGGGCGTCCCGGGCGACGATGACGTCCCGCGGGTCCTCGCGCTCGGGTATCGCCGCCAGCGCCAGCTCGTCCGGCTGCGCGGTCGGCAGATCCTTGAGCGAGTGCACCGCGAAGTCGACCTCGCCCGTGAGCAGGGCTTCGCGCAGCGCGGTCACGAAGACGCCGGTGCCGCCGATCTGCGCGAGCGCCTCCTTGGACACATCGCCGTACGTGGTGATCTCCACGAGCTCGACGGGTCGCCCGGTCACCTGGCTCACGGCGTCCGCCACCTGCCGCGACTGGGCCATGGCGAGTTTGCTCCGCCTGGTCCCGAGCCGTAGCGCCTTGGTACTCATGACGAGCCTCGGTCTTTCTCATCGGTGGTGCGGTCCTCGGCGCGGGAGACGGCGGCCACCGTCTCGGGGTCGAGGTCGAACAGAGTCCGCAACGCGTCCGCGTACCCGGCACCGCCGGGCTCAGCCGCGAGTTGTTTGACCCGTACGGTCGGCGCGTGCAGCAGCTTGTCGACCACGCGCCGCACGGTCTGCGTGATCTCCCCGCGCTGCTTGTCGTCCAGCCCCGGCAGCCGCCCGTCGAGCCGGGCGATCTCACCGGCGACGACATCGGCGGCCATGGACCGCAGCGCGACGACGGTCGGCGTGATGTGCGCGGCCCTGAGCGCGGCCCCGAAGGCGGCGACCTCGTCGGCCACGATACGACGGACCTGGTCGACGTCGGCCGCCATGGGAGCGTCCGCCGAAGCCTCGGCGAGCGACTCGATGTCGACGAGCCGCACCCCGCCCAGCCGGTGCACGGCGGCGTCGATGTCCCGGGGCATGGCGAGGTCGAGCAGGAAGAGCGAGGGGGTGGGCCGCGGAATCTCGGCGACGGGCTCGGGCCTGCGCCGCTCGGGCACCCGCCCGATGACGGCGGCGGTGGCCGCGAGCGCCGCGATGGCGTCGGCTTCCTCGGCGGGATCGAGCACGGTCACGGCCGGACCGGAGCTCTGCGGCCGCGGCGCGTTGTCCACCCACGCGGCGTGCTGCTCCAGCTCGGAGGCGGCCATCCCGGCGACAGCGGCTTCACCGAGCACGGAGAAACCGGAAGTGGCCTGTGGGGTGGCCTGTATGGGGGCCAGGTCGAGCGGGCAGTTCTCGTCAGTCGCGGAGCCTGCGCGCAGTCGTGCCGCCTGGGCGGCTCCCGACCCGCGGAAGGGCGGCACCTCGTCAGCGCCGAGCTGCGCGACCGACCCCCGCGCAGCGGCAACGGCCTCGGCACGGAGTACGAGCCCGGTGGCGCCCGTACAGGACACCACAACATCTGCACGTGTCAGCTCGTCCGACACCGAATCCATCGGTACCGCGCGGGCGGACACGTCCCCACCTTCGTTGAGGATCTCCGCGAGCCGCTCGGCCCGGTCAGCCGTCCGGTTGGCGACGACGATCTCCGTGACCCCGACCCGGGCCAGTGTCGCCGCGGCCAGCGAGGACATCGATCCGGCCCCGATGACCAGTGCCTTCTTCCCCCGAGCCCAGTCCGACACCTCCGCACCGAGAGCAAGCTGCTCCAGCCCGAACGTGACCAGCGACTGCCCCGCCCGATCGATCCCCGTCTCGGAGTGCGCCCGCTTCCCGACCCGCAGCGCCTGCTGGAACAGGTCGTTGAGCAGCCGTCCGGCCGTGTGCAGCTCCTGCGCCCGCGCCAGCGAGTCCTTGATCTGCCCGAGGATCTGCCCCTCCCCGACAACCATGGAGTCCAGCCCACAGGCCACGGAGAAGAGGTGGTGAACGGCCCGGTCCTCGTAGTGCACGTAGAGGTAGGGAGTGAGCTCGTCGAGCCCCACGCCACTGTGCTGCGCGAGCAGCGTGGACAGCTCGGCCACCCCGGCGTGGAACTTGTCCACGTCGGCGTACAGCTCTATCCGGTTGCAGGTGGCCAGCACCGCGGCCTCCGTGGCCGGGTCGGCGGCAACCGTGTCCTGGAGCAGCTTCACCTGCGCATCGGCAGGGAGAGCCGCCCGCTCCAGCACGCTGACCGGCGCGCTGCGGTGGCTCAGTCCGACGACGAGGAGACTCATGCCGGCATCACGGCGGGTACGTCCCCGTCGGGCCCTTTGTCGGCGGAGTGGCTGCGGCCGGTGATGACCGGACCGGCGCCGTCAGCGGCGGCGGCGGCCTCCTCACCGGCCTTGCGCTGCTCGTGGAAGGCAAGGATCTGCAACTCGATGGAGAGGTCGACCTTGCGCACGTCGACGCCGTCCGGCACGGACAGCACGGTCGGCGCGAAGTTCAGGATGGAGGTGACCCCGGCGGCCACGAGCCGGTCGCAGACCGGCTGAGCGGCACCGGCGGGGGTGGCGATGACACCGATGGACACGCCGTTGTCCTCGATGATCTTTTCCAGGTCGTCCGAGTGCTGCACCGGAATGCCCGCGACGGGCTTGCCGGCCATCGCCGGATCGGCGTCGATCAGCGCCGCGACACGGAATCCACGGGACGCGAAGCCGCCGTAGTTGGCCAGAGCGGCGCCGAGATTACCGATACCGACGATCACAACCGGCCAGTCCTGGGTCAGGCCGAGTTCGCGGGAGATCTGGTAGACGAGATACTCGACGTCGTAGCCGACACCGCGCGTTCCGTAAGAACCCAGGTAGGAGAAGTCCTTGCGCAGCTTCGCGGAATTGACCCCCGCTGCGGCCGCGAGCTCCTCGGAGGAGACCGTGGGTACCGAGCGCTCCGACAGCGCGGTCAGGGCTCGTAGATACAGCGGAAGCCTGGCGACGGTGGCCTCGGGAATCCCTCGGCTACGGGTCGCCGGTCGGTGAGTTCGGCCAGTTGCCACGGTGCTCCTGCGGGTAGAGCGGGGCTGTAGGCGGTCATGCGTCCCCAGACCGCCCCGTCGAATGCAGGCTATGTCTTTGTGAACGCGTGCACAAAGATGGTGTCCGATTTGCCCGGCCAACGTGACGGGGGTCACGCGCTTCTCTCTCGGAGGCAAAACCGCACACTTCCCTCATCAATCCCGCCCCCAAGACCAGGTCACCATCGATCCTAAGCGACCGGCTGGACGAGTTGGACTAGTCGGTCAGGGCCTTGCGGAGGCGATCTTCGTTCACCCGCCAGAAGGTGTGCTGCTCACCGTCGACGAGTACGACGGGGATCTGTTCCCAGTACTGAGCGTGCAGTCGAGGATCCTGGTCGATGTCCTGGTACTCCCAGGGAACCCCGAGATCTCCACACACCTTCTCGATCACCAGCTGTGCGTCATCACACAGATGGCAACCGGGCTTGCGGATCAGGGTGACGAGCCGGTCCTCGGGGGCCCTGGCCTGCTTTCGGCGGAAGATGAGACTCATGCAAGCCATTCTCCCGCGTGGCGCGCTCGGCCGGGACCGCTGCTTAACGGCACAGTCGCGGAGAGTTCACACCCTTCAAACCTCTCGACTCCGGAACCGCCTGACAGACTGGCTATGCTCACGCCATGGCCGCTCTCGGATGGCTCACTCCCCGTAGGCGCTCCGCCACGGCGCGGAGCGTGTTGGCAGGCGAGGCCTCGGCGGAGGCTGCGCGCAAGTCCTCCCAGGAGGTCGAGGAGACCCCTGGTACGGAACCGGAGTCCCAGTTCCCGGTCCTGGGCGACGACAAGGCCGCCGCCTTCTTCGACCTGGACAACACGGTGATGCAGGGCGCCGCCCTCTTCCACTTCGGCCGTGGCCTGTACAAACGGAAGTTCTTCGAGACCCGTGAGCTCGCGAAGTTCGCCTGGCAGCAGGCGTGGTTCCGGCTGGCCGGCGTCGAGGACCCGGAGCACATGCAGGAGGCCCGGGACTCCGCGCTGTCGATCGTCAAGGGCCACCGCGTCGCCGAGCTCCAGTCGATCGGCGAGGAGATCTACGACGAGTACATGGCCGAGCGCATCTGGCCGGGCACACGCGCGCTTGCGCAGGCGCACCTGGACGCGGGCCAGAAGGTGTGGCTGGTCACAGCCGCCCCGGTGGAGATCGCCCAGGTGATCGCCCGCCGCCTCGGCCTCACCGGCGCCCTGGGCACCGTGGCGGAGTCGGTGGACGGGGTCTACACGGGCAAGCTCGTGGGCGAACCTCTCCACGGCCCCGCGAAGGCGGAGGCCGTCCGGGCCCTGGCGGCGGCGGAGGGCCTCGACCTGTCGCGCTGCGCGGCGTACAGCGACAGCCACAACGACATCCCGATGCTCTCGCTGGTCGGTCACCCCTACGCGATCAACCCGGACGCCAAGCTCCGCAAGCACGCCCGTCAACTGGACTGGCGCCTGCGCGACTACCGCACAGGCCGCAAGGCGGCGAAGGTCGGCATCCCGGCGGCGGCCGGCGTGGGAGCGGTGGCAGGCGGTACGGCGGCGGCGATCGCCTTGCACAAACGCCGCCGGTAGCCGGGCGAACACACCAATCCCCGGGTTTTACGGGCGTAACCCCGTGTGCAGGCACATTGGCTGCACACGGCCACAACACGCCCCGTTCCCTGGCAGAACACGACCGCTTTCGATCAACAACCGGTCACTCCCCGGCACTTGAATTGCTCCCACTCGGTTACAGAAGCGACGTAATCGATGAATAGAGCAACTGGGTGTAGCAGAGCCTGCACTAAGCGTTATTCTCCTCAGACGCAATCCGGTACCCCTTCCGTCGCTACGACGGGTGAACGGTCCGGTACTGCACGTGATGGAAGCTCTGCCTCTGGGAGTCCCGTGTACCCACACGTCGGGGTTGACGCCTCGGGCCTGGCTACGCTGCGCGCAACGGTCCACGACCTGTTGCGCGGCTTCGTCCCCACCGCGTACGCCGTCCCCGCCCTCGCCGCAGCCGCGGCACCGATCGGCCCGTGCTACGCACTGGCCGACGGTTCCGCGGCCGTCGGCAGACGAGGGCGCTCGACCGGCGCCGCCCCCGCCCGCCGTCCGGCCGCGGACAGCGACAGCGCCCGCATGATGGACCTGGTCGAACGCGCCCAGGCCGGCGAGGCCGACGCCTTCGGCCGCCTGTACGACCAGTACAGCGACACGGTGTACCGGTACATCTATTACCGGGTAGGAGGTAAGGCCACCGCCGAGGACCTGACGAGCGAGACATTCCTGCGCGCGCTCAGAAGGATCGGCACATTCACCTGGCAGGGCCGCGACTTCGGCGCCTGGCTCGTCACCATCGCGCGCAACCTCGTCGCCGACCACTTCAAGTCGAGCCGGTTCCGTCTCGAGGTCACCACCGGCGAGATGCTCGACGCCAACGAGGTCGAGCGCTCGCCCGAGGACTCCGTCCTGGAGTCGCTCTCCAACGCCGCGCTGCTGGACGCCGTCCGCCGGCTCAACCCGCAGCAGCAGGAGTGCGTGACCCTCCGTTTCCTCCAGGGACTCTCCGTCGCCGAGACCGCTCGGGTGATGGGCAAGAACGAGGGCGCCATCAAGACGCTCCAGTACCGGGCCGTGCGCACCCTGGCCCGTCTCCTCCCGGACGACGCCCGCTGAGAGCGCACGCCTGGTAACCGCCAACTCGCGCTCGGTGAAAGTCCGTTGCCTTCCCGATCCGATCATCCGCCGTCCGTAACCCAAGTGCCACGCCGCTCGTTGTGCGGGATGCAGGCTCCCTGTGGTCACTCCTTGGCCGACTTCGATCACTCGATCGTGTGCTTGTGGTCAGGGTGTGCAACCCTCAGGACCCCCTGGGGAGTCGACCGTCATGACGAGAGGAGGTGCCGCCAGTGATCGCGAACGTATCGGCGCACCGGCGGGCGAACGCCTTCGCCCAGGCCCTGGAGGAGCAGTCCGACCGGGACCCGGCGGCCGAGCAGTCCGAAGGACACCAGCCGGCCGCTGGGGAACACACCGGGCAGGACCGCCTGTTGACCCTCGCGGAGTGTCTTGGCGAGCTGCCCAGGCCTGAGCTGGACCCTGAGGTCAAGGTCGTCCAGCGAGCCCAGCTCGTGGCCGCGATGGAGGCCATGCTGCTGGAGGGCGACGGGGTGGAACCCGCGGTGCCCGAGCAGCGCTCCCATCGGGCGGGAGCCGCCCACCGGGCGAGCCCGCTCGGGAAACTGCGACCGCGTTCCCGGCTCAGCAAGAGCCTGGCCGCGGGCGGCCTGAGCGTCGGAGTCGCCGCCGGAGCCTTCGGCGGAGTGGCCGCGGCCAGCTCGGACGCGCTGCCCGGGGACTCGCTGTACGGCCTCAAGCGCGGCATCGAGGACTTCAAGCTCAGCTACCTGTCCGAGGGCGACGACGAGCGCGGTGTCGCCTACCTCGACCAGGCCTCCACCCGGCTGAGCGAGGCCCGCCGCCTGATGGAGCGCGGCCGGGACGGTCACCTCGACCACGAGTCCCTGAGCGAGATCCGCCGCGCCCTGTCCGGCGTGCAGCACGACGCCGCCGAAGGCCACCGCCTGCTGCACGAGGCGTACGACCGCGACCCGAACTCCCTGGGCCCCATCCAGGCCCTCTCCAGCTTCTCGCGCTCGCACCGCGAGGCCTGGGGCGCGCTCCGCGAGCGGCTGCCCGTGCAGCTCGGTGACGTCAGCAACCAGGTGTCCTCGGTCTTCGACGCCATAGACGAAGAGGTCGCCCCGCTGCAGTCCCTCCTGCCCGAACCCCCCGCCCGGAGCGGTGGCTCGGGACAGCGGCAGCACTCCGGGGCGGCGTCCTCGGACACCTCGACCGGTTCCGGCCGGTCCACGGCCCCTGGCACCGGCGGCTCCTCCGAGCACAGCGGCGGCAGCAGCCCCAGCAAGTCGGCCACGTCCGCCGGCGAGGACGACGGCCTGCTCGGCGGCAACACCGGCGGCCTCCTCGACCCGCCGAACGCCACCGGCACCGCCACCCCGACCTCCCCCGCCCCGTCCTCCGACCCGGACGTCACCCTCCCGCCCCTCCTCCCGGGCCTCCTGCCCGGCCTGGGAATCGACGGCGAGAACACCAACTAGCTCTTCCCGTACGACGGCGGGGGCGCCCTTCCCATGAAGGGCGCCCCCGCCGTCGTACGACAGAAAAGATCAGAAGAACACCGACCGCCGCTGCACCAGCAACTTGTACAGCGTGTGCTGGATCTGTTCCCTGACCTGGTCGGTCAGGTTGAACATCAGCATCGGGTCCTCGGCGGCCTCCGGCGGATAGCCGTCCGTGAGGATCGGCTCGCCGAACTGGATCGTCCACTTCGTCGGCAGCGGAACCGCACCCAGGGGACCCAGCCAGGGAAAGGTCGGGGTGAGCGGGAAATACGGGAATCCCAGCAGGCGGGCCAGCGTCTTCGCGTTGCCGATCATCGGGTAGATCTCCTCCGCTCCCACGATCGAGCACGGAATGATCGGGGTGCGCTGGCGCAGGGCCGTGGAGACGAACCCACCCCGGCCGAAGCGCTGGAGCTTGTAGCGCTCGCTGAACGGCTTGCCGATGCCCTTGAAGCCCTCCGGCATCACACCGACCAGTTCACCGCGCCCCAGCAGCCGCTCGGCGTCTTCCGCGCAGGCGAGGGTGTGACCGGCCTTGCGGGCGAGTTCGTTGACCACCGGCAGCATGAACACCAGGTCCGCCGCCAGCAACCGCAGGTGCCGGTTCGCGGGGTGGTGGTCGTGGACGGCGACCTGCATCATCAGGCCGTCCAGCGGCAGCGTCCCGGAGTGGTTGGCGACGATCAGCGCGCCACCCTCCGCCGGGATGTTCTCGACGCCCTTCACCTCGACCCGGAAGTACTTCTCGTACACCGGCCGCAGCAGGGACATCAGGACCTGGTCGGTGAGTTCCTCGTCGTAGCCGAAGTCGTCGACCTCGTAGTCCCCGGTGAGCCGGCGGCGCAGGAAGCTGAGGCCTCCGGCGATCCGCCGCTCCAGGCCGCCCTCGTCGTTCGCCTGCTGCGGCGGCTCTTCCTCACGCGTCACAGGAACATCATCCTGCGCGGAGGCCCTGCTGGGCAGAGGCTGGACCTCACGGACCAGCGCGGGCTCGGAGCCCTTGCGCCGGCTCCCCGCGCCACGGCGCCGCGCCGGCCGCTGTACGGCGCCTGCACGGGACCGGTCGTCGTCGAACGGAATGACCTTGGCGTCCGCCATCGTTGATGCGCTCCTCAGTTGGCGCTCTGCGTCGGGGGGTGGCCACCCGCGAGGGGCAGCGCGGCGATCCTGTCGACGGCCCCCGCGAGGGCCTCCGGCGGCAGCAGCCCGGGTCCCTGGCTGCTCGCGAAGTCCGCGAAGGTCTCCGCCGTCGTGTACTTCGGCCGGAATCCGAGCGTCTCACGCATCTGGACCGTCGACACGACCCGGCCGTGGGTGAGCAGCCGGATCTGCTCGGGCGAGAAGTCCGTCATGCCGAGCGTCCGCACCAGCGACCCGGCCCAGGTGACCGCCGGCAGCAGCAGGGGCACGGTGGGCCTCCCGAGCCGCCGGGAACACTGCGACAGCAACAGGACACCGTCGCCCGCGACGTTGAAGGTGCCGCTGTTGAGCGTGCCCCGCTCCGGTTCGTGCGAGGCGATCCTGAGCACCTCGATCACATCGTCCTCGTGCACGAACTGCAACCGGGGGTCGTACCCGAACACGGTCGGCAGCACCGGCAGCGCAAAGTACGAGGCGAGCGGGGTGTCCGCCGTCGGCCCCAGGATGTTGGCGAACCTCAGCACGCACACGGCCACGTCAGGGCGCCGCCGCGCAAAGCCCCGCACATACCCCTCGACCTCGACCGTGTCCTTGGCGAAGCCGCCGGACGGCAGGGACTTGGGCGGGGTGGTCTCCGTGAACACGGCGGGATCCCGCGGCGCCGAGCCGTACACGTTCGTACTGGACTTCACCACGAGCCGCTTGACGTTCGGCGACTTCTGACAGGCCCCGAGCAGCTGCATGGTGCCGATGACGTTGGTCTCCTTGACCGTGGTCCGGCTCCCGCTGCCGAGCGCCATCGCCGTCACATCCAGGTGTACGACGGTGTCGGCGGCCGTCTCGGCCAGTACCCGCGCGATGCCGGGCTGCCTGATGTCCGCCTGGACGAAGTCGGCCCCGCCCAGATGGTGCTCCGGCGCCACCGCGTCCACGGCGATCACCCGGTCCACTTGCGGGTCACGCTGGATGCGTCGTACGAACCGGCCCCCCAGCTGTCGGGCCACTCCGGTCACGAGCACGACCTTTCCCAAGATCAGCGCCTTCCTTCCAGCCGTGGTCCAGCCCTGGTGCCGCCCTGACACGGCACTGGTCCTGTGCCGCGTTCCCCGTGTGCCGCCAACTTAGCGGGTCGATGTTGCGCTGTGATGACTGCCCACTGCGAGAAGTGACGACATTCAGCCCACGCGCACGTCCTGACACGCGTATGGCCCCCCACCGGTATCGGTTGGGGGGCCACAAACACGCTTCCGCGCGTCGCCTACTTCTTGTTGCGACGCTGAACGCGCGTGCGCTTGAGCAGCTTGCGGTGCTTCTTCTTGGCCATCCGCTTGCGCCGCTTCTTGATAACAGAGCCCACGACTACCCTCGCTCACTTCTCATCACTCGGTGCTGGGCGCCATGGGCCCATACGACCTACAAGGGGCTAGCCTACCCGCCCGAGCGCTGAGGTCGTAATCGAGGTGAACCGGGGAGATCAGGCAGGGGTCCACGAGTGCCCTGAGGCCCCCTTGAGACCTCCCCGAGTCCGTTGTCGTCAGGCCGTCTCCACCCCCACATAGCTCTCGCGGAGGTACTCGTGAACCGCGTTCTCGGGGACACGGAAGGACCGCCCCACCCTGATCGCGGGCAGATGACCGCTGTGCACCAGCCGGTACACGGTCATCTTCGACACTCGCATCACCGAGGCGACTTCCGCCACGGTAAGGAACTGAACCTCGCTCAGAGGCCTCTGTTCAGCAGCCATGACACACCTGAACCTTCCGCACTCGACGGCCACCGGCTTCCCCTTCCGGTGACTCTTCGTCGCTGCGTGCTCACTCCCCAATGTAGGGGCGGGTGATGCAAGTGGGGAAGAGGTGCACCCATCGGCGGCCTACTGTGACAGACACGCTCGATTGAGTACGTAGCGGGTCAGCGGCAGGTAGTAATCAGACCGCACGGCGTCATCAAGTGGAACGACGACGGACACGGCCCCCTCTGCCTCCCCCACAAAGAGCGCGGGGTCATCCGTATCCGCGAGCCCAATGGCCTCAAACCCCAGCTGACCTGCTCCGCAGACCCATCCATGGTCCCCGACCACGAGCTCGGGAAGCGGGCCGCCGCTCTCCGCCGCGGCCGCCAGCACGGTACGAACCGGGAGCGGCGAGTGCGAGTGTGCGCCGGTCTCACCACCGGAGCTCTTCGCGTCCGGTTCCCGCACGAGCGCGACTCCTCGTACGTAGTCAAGGTTGTACGTGCGTAGACCGAACCGGGTCGTTATGTCGACACAGCGACCATGCGCAGGGGTGAGGACGGTACATCCCGCCGCCGAGAGGGCGTCCGCGATGGCGGCGTAGAAGCCGAGCAGTCGGTGCGGATGGCCGGTGCCTAGGAGCACGGCCCCCTTGCGCTGCGCAACTGCCTCGAGCCGCTCCGCGAAGGCGTCGAGCGCGACGAGGGTTCGCTCAGGGTCAATCACATCATGGCCACTTGTGTGCCGCGGATCGCCCGAAACTCCGCACTTGTCGGCCATGAGACCGATCAAATCCCGCTCGTTCCACGACCACTCGGGATCGATCCCGATCAGCACCCTTGGATCCCGAGCCGCGAACAATCGATAACTCCGCAGACTCTCCTCCCGGGAGGTGGCCACGGGCCCGGCCAGACGAGCGGCCAGCAGATGGGCGCGGAGGGCACCGGTGCTCAACACGTGAGTGATGGTGACGGAGGGGGGCGAAGGAGGGGACGGGAACAGGGAAACACCGCACAGTCGGCGTAACGGAGCCTGCGCGGCCCCCCGCGGTCGCGACCTACTACGCCAGCAACCCCCGCAACGGAAACACCGCCCGCCGGGTAGCCAGCACAGCCTGATCCAGCCGATCCGCAGGGTCGTACCCCGCATCCCACCCCGCATAGGCCACCGGCCACCGGCCGTCCGTCATCCGCGCCGGCGCCAACTGCCGGGTCCGGGCGAACACTTCCTGCCGCCACCCCTCGGGAATCATCGCCTCGGGATCGACCGGCCGCCCCGCAGCGATCCCCACCAGATGCGTCCAGGACCGGGGCACGACATCCACCACGGCGTACCCTCCGCCCCCGAGCGCGATCCACTTCCCCCCGGCGTACTCGTGCGCCAGCTCATGACACGCCACCTGCACAGCCCGCTGCGCATCCAACGACACCGCGAGATGAGCCAGCGGATCCTCGAAGTGCGTATCGGCCCCGTGCTGCGTCACCAGCACATCGGGCCGGAAGTCGGCAATCAGCTCCGGCACCACCGCGTGGAAAGCCCGCAACCACCCCGCGTCCCCCGTCCCCGCCGGCAACGCCACATTCACCGCGCTGCCCTCGGCCGAGTCCGCCCCGGTCTCCTCCGGCCACCCGGTCTGCGGAAACAGCGTCCGAGGATGCTCGTGCAACGAGATCGTCAGAACCCGGGGATCCTCCCAGAACGCCGCCTGCACCCCGTCGCCGTGATGCACGTCGACGTCCACATAGGCGACCCGCTCGGCGCCCAGCTCCAGGAGCCGCGCGATGGCGAGCGAGGCGTCGTTGTAGATGCAGAATCCCGAGGCACCGCCGGGCATCGCGTGATGCAGCCCACCCGCGAAGTTCACCGCATGCAGCGCCTGCCCCCGCCACACGGCCTCCGCCGCCCCCACCGACTGCCCGGCGATCAGCGCGGACACCTCGTGCATCCGCGGGAAGGCCGGATCGTCCATCGTCCCCAGCCCGTACGACTGGTCGGCCGCCCCAGGGTCCACGGAAGCCGCCTTCACGGCCTCGACGTAGTCCTCGCGGTGCACGAGCCGCAACGTCGACTCGCCCGCCGCCTTCGCCGACACGACCTCCACGTCCCGGTCCAGTCCGAAGGCATCCACCAGTCGCCGGGTCAGATCGAGCCGGACCGGATCCATCGGATGGTCCGGACCGAAGTCATAGCCCGTTACTGCCTCGTCCCACATCAGCTGTGCGCGGCCGCTCATGCCCGCCACCGTATCGGTCCGGTTGAGCCTCGAACGACTTGGCGTACACCAGCGTCACCAGCACCAACACCATCGGCACAAGCATGGCCCCGCGATAGCTCCACGCGTCCCCCAAGGCCCCCACCAACGGCGAACCGACCAGAAACCCCACGTAGTTGAAGACATTGAGCCGAGCGACCGCAGCATCCGAGGCCCCCGGGAACAACCGCCCTGCCGCCGCGAAGGTCTGCGGCACCAGCACACACAACCCCAGCCCCAGCAGCGTGAACCCGAGCATCCCGACCCACGGTCCGGGCGCCACGGCCACCACCGCGAACCCCCCGGCGGCCACCAACGACCCCAGCCGTACGACCGTCGCGGCCCCGAACCGCCGCACCCCCAAGTCCCCGATGGTCCGCCCGATCAGGGTGGTCACCATGTACACGTTGTACGGCACGGTGGCCAGCTGCTCCGAGCTCCCCAGCACATCCTGCAGATACTTCGCACTCCAGTTGGAGACGGTGGAGTCCCCGATATACGCGAAGGTCATCACCAGACACAGCGGCAGCAGCAGCTTGAAGACCACCGTCTCCCCGCCCTGCGGCTTCTCCTCCACGACGGTGGCGTCCCCGTCGACATACCACCGACTCCCCACCAGGCACAGCGGCAGCAGCGCGACCACGACCGGCAGATAGGACACGAACAGCGCGAGATGCCAGTGCGCCCCCACCCAGGCGAGCGAGGCCCCGGCGATCCCGCCGAGACTGAACACCGCGTGGAAGCTCAGCATGATGCTGCGCCCGTACGCCCGCTGCAGGCTCACCCCGAGCATGTTCATGGACGCGTCGAGCATGCCCACGGCGAGCCCGAAGGCGGCGAGCGAGACGCCCAGCTCGACCGTCGAGTCCCCGGCCCCCACCCCGAGCAGCGCCAGGAGCACGACGGGCTGGGCGAATCGCAGCAGCCGACTGGGCCGGATCCGCTTCACCAGGTGCTCGGTCGAGACGCTCCCGACGCCGGCGAGGATCGGCACGGCGGCCAGGAAGGCGGGCAGCAGCGCGTCGGAGACGCCGTACCGGTCCTGGATCGCGGGGATCCGCGTCACCAGCAGAGCAAAGGCGACACCTTGCGCGAAGAAGCTGAACGCCAGCGAGGCCCTACCGCGCCGCAGCACATCTGTCATGGCGGCGAGCGTAGGGCCCCGGCGTACTCGTGGGTAGATCCAGCCAAAGATGAGTTTCACTCAGCTTTATCGGGCGAGGGCGACCTCGGACCTCACGGGGGCACAGGTCTTCGTCTCAGCGATCAGCATCCGGGCCATGGGTCCGGCCCCGATGGCCCCGCTGACCAGGAAGGCCACCGCCATCGACACGACCATGACCACGGACCCGAGCCACACCATCGTGTCCACCGGCAGCGTGTACGCCCCCACGACCCGCAGCACGCACTCCGTCAGCAGTACGACCCCCCACACCACGGAGAACCGCCGCTCGGCCCGCCGGAAGTCCGCCGACGTGTCCTGGAGCCGTCCCCAGGCGGCCTCCCGCTCCGCGATCCCCTTCACGAGCCAGGGTTTCATGCCCGCGGTCATCATCGGCCTCCCCAGCGCGACGGAGACGAGAACGCCGATGCCGATCACACTGCTGACCCCGCTGTCCTTGGCGAGCATCAGCCGCGGGTCGCCGGCCACGAAGCTGAGCAGCAGCCCCATGACGTTGACGACGAGGATGAGCGCGGCGAGACCGTTGACCGCTCGCTCCTTCACCACGCTCCAGCCGGTCCGCACGGCCGGGACGACACTGCTGAGGCCCAGCGCCATCAACGTGCTCGTCCCGAGTCCGTCCTTGAGCAGGTAGTACGCCCCGATCGGCACAGCCACGTCCACGATCAGAGGAGCCAGGTTCGCGCGCTTCGAGTTCGTCTTCGTCGTCATGCCCTCAGCTTCTCGTCCGGCGAGGGGGTGCCAGTAGAAACGATCGTCCGGACCTCGGCATGACAAATGTCAGACGAGCAGGTCCGCCAACTCACCCATGTCGGAGAAGAGTTGAGTGCCCCCCTCGAGCTTGGCGGCAGGCGTCATGGCGGTGAAGCCGTACACGTCCATCCCGGCCGCGACAGCCGCCTGTACGCCCAGCGGACTGTCCTCAATCACTACACACCGCCCGGGCTCGACCCCCATCCGCTCGGCGGCGTACAGGAACAGATCAGGCGCCGGCTTCCCTCGCCCCACATCCTGCGAACTGAAGATCCGCTCGTCCGCGAACCACCGGTCGAGCCCGGTCGCCCGATGCCCCACCCGGATCCGCTCATGACTCCCGGAGGACGCGACGCAGTACGGCACCCCGTCCGCCGCCAGCTTCTCCAGTACGCCCGCCACGTCGGCCACGGGCTGCAACTCCCGCTCGAACGCGGCGAACACCCGCGCATGGAAGACGTCGTCGAAGTCCTCCGGCAGCCGCCGCCCGGTCTGTTCCAGGACGAGGTCGTGGATGCGGTGCATGGCGGAGCCCATGTAGTCGCGGATGGAGTCCTCGTAGGAGGTCGGGTGCCCGAGCTCCGTCAGATACGCGGCGAGATGCCGATTGGAAATCGGCTCACTGTCGACGAGAACACCGTCGTTGTCGAAGATGACGAGGTCGTAGCGCATGTATCGAGCCTAAACGCAGAAAACCCCCGTTCCGAATGGAACGGGGGTTTTCTCAAAAATTGTTCGGCGGTGTCCTACTCTCCCACAGGGTCCCCCCTGCAGTACCATCGGCGCTGTAAGGCTTAGCTTCCGGGTTCGGAATGTAACCGGGCGTTTCCCTCACGCTATGACCACCGAAACACTATGAAACACAGACCGGAAAACACACAGTCGTTGCCTCAGAACTAACACAGTGGACGCGAGCAAATATGGACAAGCCCTCGGCCTATTAGTACCGGTCACCTCCACCCATTACTGGGCTTCCAGATCCGGCCTATCAACCCAGTCGTCTACTGGGAGCCTTAACCCCTCAAAGGGGGTGGGAATACTCATCTCGAAGCAGGCTTCCCGCTTAGATGCTTTCAGCGGTTATCCCTCCCGAACGTAGCCAACCAGCCATGCCCTTGGCAGAACAACTGGCACACCAGAGGTTCGTCCGTCCCGGTCCTCTCGTACTAGGGACAGCCCTTCTCAATATTCCTGCGCGCGCAGCGGATAGGGACCGAACTGTCTCACGACGTTCTAAACCCAGCTCGCGTACCGCTTTAATGGGCGAACAGCCCAACCCTTGGGACCGACTCCAGCCCCAGGATGCGACGAGCCGACATCGAGGTGCCAAACCATCCCGTCGATATGGACTCTTGGGGAAGATCAGCCTGTTATCCCCGGGGTACCTTTTATCCGTTGAGCGACGGCGCTTCCACAAGCCACCGCCGGATCACTAGTCCCGACTTTCGTCCCTGCTCGACCCGTCGGTCTCACAGTCAAGCTCCCTTGTGCACTTACACTCAACACCTGATTGCCAACCAGGCTGAGGGAACCTTTGGGCGCCTCCGTTACTCTTTAGGAGGCAACCGCCCCAGTTAAACTACCCATCAGACACTGTCCCTGATCCGGATCACGGACCCAGGTTAGACATCCAGCACGACCAGACTGGTATTTCAACGACGACTCCCCCCGAACTGGCGTCCGGAGTTCACAGTCTCCCAGCTATCCTACACAAGCCGAACCGAACACCAATATCAAACTGTAGTAAAGGTCCCGGGGTCTTTCCGTCCTGCTGCGCGAAACGAGCATCTTTACTCGTAGTGCAATTTCACCGGGCCTATGGTTGAGACAGTCGAGAAGTCGTTACGCCATTCGTGCAGGTCGGAACTTACCCGACAAGGAATTTCGCTACCTTAGGATGGTTATAGTTACCACCGCCGTTTACTGGCGCTTAAGTTCTCAGCTTCGCCCGACCGAAGTCGGACTAACCGGTCCCCTTAACGTTCCAGCACCGGGCAGGCGTCAGTCCGTATACATCGCCTTACGGCTTCGCACGGACCTGTGTTTTTAGTAAACAGTCGCTTCTCGCTGGTCTCTGCGGCCACCCCCAGCTCGAGGAGCAAGTCCTCTCACCAGTGATGGCCCCCCTTCTCCCGAAGTTACGGGGGCATTTTGCCGAGTTCCTTAACCATAGTTCACCCGAACGCCTCGGTATTCTCTACCTGACCACCTGAGTCGGTTTAGGGTACGGGCCGCCATGAAACTCGCTAGAGGCTTTTCTCGACAGCATAGGATCATCCACTTCACCACAATCGGCTCGGCATCAGGTCTCAGACTATTGCCAGGCGGATTTACCTACCTGACGTCCTACACCCTTACCCCGGGACAACCACCGCCCGGGCTGGACTACCTTCCTGCGTCACCCCATCACTCACCTACTGCAAGTCTGGTTCGCCGGCTCCACCACTCCCCTTTGCCCGAAGGCTCCGGGGCGGCTTCACGGACTTAGCATCGCCTGGTTCAGTGTTTGACGCTTCACAGCGGGTACCGGAATATCAACCGGTTATCCATCGACTACGCCTGTCGGCCTCGCCTTAGGTCCCGACTTACCCTGGGCAGATCAGCTTGACCCAGGAACCCTTAGTCAATCGGCGCACACGTTTCCCACGTGTGTATCGCTACTCATGCCTGCATTCTCACTCGTGAACCGTCCACCACTGCCTTCCGGCGCGGCTTCACCCGGCACACGACGCTCCCCTACCCATCACAGCCGCCGTTGGGCGTATTGCTGCAATGACACGACTTCGGCGGTACGCTTGAGCCCCGCTACATTGTCGGCGCGGAATCACTAGACCAGTGAGCTATTACGCACTCTTTCAAGGGTGGCTGCTTCTAAGCCAACCTCCTGGTTGTCTCTGCGACTCCACATCCTTTCCCACTTAGCGTACGCTTAGGGGCCTTAGTCGATGCTCTGGGCTGTTTCCCTCTCGACCATGGAGCTTATCCCCCACAGTCTCACTGCCGCGCTCTCACTTACCGGCATTCGGAGTTTGGCTAAGGTCAGTAACCCGGTAGGGCCCATCGCCTATCCAGTGCTCTACCTCCGGCAAGAAACACACGACGCTGCACCTAAATGCATTTCGGGGAGAACCAGCTATCACGGAGTTTGATTGGCCTTTCACCCCTAACCACAGGTCATCCCCCAGGTTTTCAACCCTGGTGGGTTCGGTCCTCCACGAAGTCTTACCTCCGCTTCAACCTGCCCATGGCTAGATCACTCCGCTTCGGGTCTTGAGCGTGCTACTCAAACGCCCTATTAGGACTCGCTTTCGCTACGGCTACCCCACCCGGGTTAACCTCGCAACACACCGCAAACTCGCAGGCTCATTCTTCAAAAGGCACGCAGTCACGAGGCAAGCACAAGTGCTTGCCCGACGCTCCCACGGCTTGTAGGCACACGGTTTCAGGTACTATTTCACTCCGCTCCCGCGGTACTTTTCACCATTCCCTCACGGTACTATCCGCTATCGGTCACCAGGGAATATTTAGGCTTAGCGGGTGGTCCCGCCAGATTCACACGGGATTTCTCGGGCCCCGTGCTACTTGGGTGTCTCTCAAACGAGCCGCTGATGTTTCGACTACGGGGGTCTTACCCTCTACGCCGGACCTTTCGCATGTCCTTCGCCTACATCAACGGTTTCTGACTCGTCTCACAGCCGGCAGACTGTGAAAGAGAGATCCCACAACCCCCACGACGCAACCCCTGCCGGGTCTCACACGTCGTAGGTTTGGCCTCATCCGGTTTCGCTCGCCACTACTCCCGGAATCACGGTTGTTTTCTCTTCCTGCGGGTACTGAGATGTTTCACTTCCCCGCGTTCCCTCCACATACCCTATGTGTTCAGGTATGGGTGACAGCCCATGACGACTGCCGGGTTTCCCCATTCGGAAACCCCCGGATCAAAGCCTGGTTGACGACTCCCCGGGGACTATCGTGGCCTCCCACGTCCTTCATCGGTTCCTGGTGCCAAGGCATCCACCGTGCGCCCTTAAAAACTTGGCCACAGATGCTCGCGTCCACTGTGCAGTTCTCAAACAACGACCAGCCACCCATCACCCCGCCCTCACAGGCGAGTTACTGGGGCCGGCATCGAGGGGGTTCATTCCCTCAGACACCCAACAGCGTGCCCGGCACCCCCGCCACTCGTGATCAGCGTTCCACGCTCCGAAGAGCAGTACTTGCAGCCCGAGATGACTGAGAGTGCCGAATAATCAACGTTCCACCCATGAGCAACCACCGTCGAACGTGTGCCGACGTAATGGCCCTGGACCACCAAGCAAGCTCGGCGGCCTAGATGCTCC